>JBMFWU010000338.1:0-1245 GCA_049964955.1 Syntrophobacteraceae bacterium | reverse complement strand
TTATGCAGGTGGCCATTATGGGAAGGATCACCGTATAGTTGCCGGTTATCTCGAATATCATTATGATTGCCGCCATGGGTGCCTGAACTACCGCGCCCAACATGGCCCCCATCCCGACAATTCCATACCCGCCGGCGTTTGTGATCAGGAGGGGAAAAAGATGATGAAACAATGCCCCGCACCCGGCCCCGAGAACGGCCCCCAGAAAGAGTGACGGACACAGAATTCCTCCCGCTCCTCCGGAGCCCAATGTAAGAGAAGTCGAGATTATCTTCGCTGCGACCAGAAGGAAAAGAAATCCTACGGTGAAGTTGCCGTTTATTGCCTGAATAATCGGATCATAGGAGTATCCCAGTATTTGAGGTGCAAACAGGCCCATAATACCGACAAGAAGGCCTCCCAGTGCAGGTTTTAAGGCGGCGGGGATTTTCACGCGCTCTCGAAACAAGCGTTCTGAAAGCTTCATGGTTTGTGTGAAGGCAATAGAGGAGAAACCTACCGCAATACCCATGGCAGCGTATAGCAGGAATTCCCAGGAGCTGAAAACCCGGTTTGGGGGAAATTGCACGATCACCCCATGAAATATAAAAATCCGGGACAGGGCCGTAGCCGCTACGCAGGAGATGGCGATGGGGCCGAAGGAATTGACGCTGAACTCACCGAGAACGACTTCAACAGCAAAAAGGACCCCCGCAACCGGAGCGTTGAAGATCGCGGCAAGACCCGCGCCTGCGCCGCAGGCGACCAGTATGCGCAGTCTTTGCCCCGAGATTTCGAAAAATTGTCCGACGCCTGAGGCGAATGCGGCCCCTATTTGTATGATCGGGCCTTCACTGCCTGCCGATCCTCCGGAGCCGAGAGTGAAGGGCGAGAGAATCATGGCAAAAACCCCGCTGGTCCATCGTATGAATCCATTGTTTAGCGCCACTGCCTCCATGGTCGAAGGGACGCCGTGAATAGATGACTCCTGAGGAAATCTCAGAATAAAAGGCGCTAGACAAAGCCCTCCCAATGCCGGCACCAGGGCGATCAGCCAAAGATGTCCTCCAAAAAGAGTTGGCAGGAATTGACCGAAAAGCCAGGTAGCGCCTTTCAGAAGCAGAACGAAAAGAACGGTCCCCAGCCCTACGGCAATGCCAATGATCACTGACATGATAATCAGAAACGTGCGCTCTCGGATTCCGAGGCGGCGAAACAAGGCGACCACTCGATTTCTGAGACGGATGTTCTGGAAAATGCTACTCA
>JBMFWU010000337.1:0-1486 GCA_049964955.1 Syntrophobacteraceae bacterium | reverse complement strand
TGTTGGCCCGTCCGGTTTTTCTTGACCTCCAGCCGGGTGTGTACGCCTCCCACCCAGTGAACGTCCAGGCAAATCAAGGATTTCTGTGAATCCGTATCGCAAATGATCTCTTCTATCACGGCCCTGATAATCTTTTTTCGCATTTCGTTTGTGGTGGACTCGGAATTCCACAGTTCAGGCAGATCGCGGGCCAAACGCAGCAATTGTTGTCTTTCACTCTCAGATAGTCGCTGTCTGTTTTTACATAGCCCTTGTAGCCTGTCCTTTATTCTCTCAACCTTCTCAAGGCAGCCATTCCACTTTGCTTCCAACTGGGCGCAAACGAGCCTGTTTTCAGGTTCCACCCTGTTATACTGCCGGCAGGCACGCTCTGCTTCATACTCGGCGTTTCGAAGTTCCAATTCGATGAGTTTCCTCTGTTCGTCAATTCGAGCATCCCACTCCTCAATTGCCTTTAGAGAAGCTTCTATCGCCAGAGGGTCGACGACTTTAAGCACTTCCCTGCTTACGGCCTCGTCCACCCGCATCCCCCCGAAATGTACACAGTCCCTTTCCCCTCGCATCAGTCTGCTGGTTTTACACTGATATTGCGGGACAGGTCGAGCAAATGATACCAGTCTCGATTGTTCCTTGCAAATCTTGAGACTTCGATACCGAGCAGCATCCCCACCCTATTGAGGCTTACCTCGGCGACAAGCTTTTTGAAACCGCTTCTCTCGGAGCCGACCGCTCCCGATGATCCCAGATCCTCGTCAATGACCTCTACATCCGAAAACCCCATCGCTTTGGCTTTGTCCACCAGCTGATACTGTCTGCTGCGGCTCTCCAGATTATGTTCCACCTGGTGTTGGGTTGACTGGCGCACGTAAACGTAGGCGATCCTCGATAAGTGCGTTGTCCTGATTTTTTCACTGCTCATCGGCCGGCTCCTTCCCTTTTGTGGATGCCAAAAAAGCCACCATCATTTTCACCAACGCGTTTTCCGCATCATGTTTTTCTTTCTGGGTTGCCGAGCCGAGAATCTTTTGCCGGGGATCGGCCCTAAGCTCAAGCTTAAGCTGTCTGTGCATTCATCTCCCTCCTGCTTCCGAGAAACTCTTCCCTGAGGCCGTCTCCATACATAGCTCCTGGCAGACTATATGCCTCAGTGGTCTTCGGAAACAGGGGAGATACCGATCAGAAGGTTTGAATACTCCCTGATTTGGAAGTGACGCGAAAATCGTCCAGCAGCCTTCTCAGACGAAGTAAAGCCTCGCATGAACATTGCGGATTTGCCGAGTCCCGTATCTGAGCGCAATACACCCTGTCAGTCATCCAGACGGGAATGCCGCGGATCGTTCCATCGGGCGCTTTTACGAGAACCTCTTTGCCCTTGTTAAAACGAACTGTTTTCAACTCATGCAGATAGAGTGGATGGTTCTGGTAGTAGACGGTGATGGAGCTAACTTTATGAGCATTATTTACCCATTTTCCCCTGGGTCCGCAT
>JBMFWU010000336.1:0-1537 GCA_049964955.1 Syntrophobacteraceae bacterium | reverse complement strand
ATTGTGACAGGTTGCGCGGCAATCTGCTGGAGGATACTGGGCGGCGAATTAAATGAACGATACGCCGGACATGAATCGGGAGAGGATCTCGGCAGTCAGGTTCTGGGGCATTAGAGCCCTGTAATCCTCCTCGGTTCTTGCATAGGGAATCTTTGAAAAAAGAAAACGTAAGTACTGGTAAGGATCGAGGCCACAGGCCTTGGCCGTTACAATCAGGCTGTAGAGAGTAGCCGAGGCATGGGCGCCGTTCGGATGCCCGGCAAACAGCCAGTTCCGACGCCCCACGGCGTATGGCCGGATGTCATTTTCCACCATATTGTTATCGGGGGTGATGTAGCCGTTTTCTGTATAGCGTATAAGCTTGTCCCATCGCGTGATTGCGTAGTTCAACGCCTGGCCGAGCAGTCCCTTGGGAGGTGTCTGGTCGATTCGCTTATCCATCCAGGCTTTGAATTTCTCAAGAACCGGAATCGCCTTTTCCTTGCGTAAGGCTACAATCTCCTCGACCGAGAGTTTCCTTTGCCTGGCGATTTTTTCGATCTTGTAGAGCTGCCCGATGTAATCCAGGGCGACTTCGGCACTGCCCGGCTTATTCTTTGCCTCTTTCCCACGGGCATCGATAACCTTTACAAAATTTCGGCGAGCATGGAAAAAGCAACCCACCAGGCGGATGTTCGGATTTGAAGCCTCGAGGGCGTCATAGCCTGAAAAACCGTCGGTTTGGCAATAACCGTGGTAACCGGTCAGGACCTCTCGGGGGACCGCCCCCGAACGTGTTTCTGAATATTTGAATAAAATTACCGGCTTATCGTGGCCTCCGCCCCGAAATACCCACATATATGATTTTGTTGTGTTCGCTCTTTCCGGTTCGTTTAAAACCAGGATCGGCGTTTCATCAACATTGATCAGTGGACCGACAAGAAGTTCTTTATAGAGAAGGTCCATAAGGGGGTTGCACCACCCCGCCGCTTTTACCATCCATTCGCCCATGGTTGAGCGGGATAGCTCAATGCCGTAGCGCAAAAATATCTTTTCCTGCCGGTAGAGCGGGAGAGCATCCGCGTACTTTGACACAGCGATGTGGGCAACAAGGCCGGGGGTCGCAATCCCTTTAGGGATGATCTGGGCGGGAGGGACGGCGATCTTTACTGTTGGACCTTCCGATTCCACCCCTTCGCAGTTCTTGCAGGCATACTTGGGCCGGATGATCCGTATCACCTGGATCCTTGCCGGGACGATATCGAGTTTCTCACAGGTCTCTTCGCCTATCCGGACACGCTCCGCCCCGCATACACAGACCTTTTCCGATTCATCTATATCTTCGATGACTTCTATACGCGGAAGGTTCGCAGGCAGAGGTTTGCGTTTTGGCTTATTACGCGTGTGCTCGGGAACCACTAATTGCCTCGGGACTTCCGGTTCCGCGAGTATTTCGGCTTCATTAAACAGATGAAGCTGTTTGGGCCCTTCATCGTCTAAATGGCGTCTTTCACTTTTGCTGCCAAAGATCGCCTTCTTGAGTATCCGAATTTTCTCT
>JBMFWU010000335.1:0-1649 GCA_049964955.1 Syntrophobacteraceae bacterium | reverse complement strand
TCTTCTTTCAAAAAGCCCATATTGACACCGGCAACCTTGGGCGAAGGCGTGCCGAAAAGGATGTCGGAGATTTCGGTCGCCACCATGGAGCCGCCCCACCCGTCGGCAAGCGCCGTGCGCGAGCACTGCTTTATGATGTTTTCATAGTCCTGGTCAACGCCCATGTGGGAGCGGTGCATGATTTCCATGATCTCGCGCATTGAACCGCGCGGAACGATACCTTCTTTCCGCCACGCTTCGAGGGTCTTGGGGGGAACGCGCTTTGCGAAAGGAATTTCCCCCTCGACCTGGGTGTAGGTGCGCTCGAGTTCCGCATAGAGGTCCTTGGCTATGTCCATGACCTCCCGGTCGGCGGTCTCGATCCCGATGCTCTCGGCAACGCTTTTGAGCTTCTTTACATCCTGGATCTTGAAATGCTCGATCTTGCCGTTCACCACTTCGCGGAAAATATCGAGCATTCCCATGCCGTGATCGGTGTGAGCCGCGCAGCCCGCCGCCACGTTACGGGCGAAATTCCGGGCGGCTATCGTATCGATAGTCGCACCGCACACCCCAACCTTCGAGTAGGGGTCTTTTGCGTTCAGGCGGCAGGGCCCCATGAAGCAGTGTTTACAGCAGGCGGAATCGGCGCCGATCGGGCAGGGCTTCATATCCGCCGCGCGGGTAAAACAGTTCTCTGTTCCGTCCGCCTCCATTTTCCGGAGCATCTGGAGAGTGGACTCGCACGTGGTCACATCCCGATAATCCACCTTCTTTGCTTTCTTTTCTTCTACAATCGCAACCGGTTTTTTTTCATCAGCCATGTAGCACCTCTTTTCCCCTTCCTGGGGAGGTTCGTTTTACCGGAAACACTTGCTCGCAAATGTCGGCAAGAGTTACATCATTTTCGCTATATAGTTTCTCACCAGCTTTACGGCTTCAGGGTGGCGCAGAATCACCACATCGGCCCCGGCGATCAAAAGGTCGACCGCGGTGACCGCTTCCATCAAGATTCCGCGCTGGGAGGCGTCGCCGAGTTCCGGAGCGTCCTGGGTGCTGAGGTTCGACTCTTTGCACTTCCATGTCTCATTGGCCACATTGGCTATGATGGGCTGCTGGAGTTTGTCGTCTTCCTGCGTAAGAGCGGCCTGCTCGATGCGCTCCATAACCGAATAGGTGTACTCGAGGCCGTAGCCGAGCCCGCCCGTTGTGGGGTCGATAATCAGGTTCTCCTGATTTACCCCGAGATTTCCCAGCAGGATGTTGAGCTGCTTGGCCAGGTTCACGTCGATGGGCGAGGAAGCCACAACCAGCTGCTGGTAGCCAAGAGAAGCGGCCCCGATCTGCTTGTAGTCGCCCTCTTCGACCGGGGAGAGTGCAACTTTTTTCCCCGTGCAGCTTTCCGCCACCAGCCGCATCACCTCGACGTCCTTTTCGTGATTGGCCGTTCCCCACACGATTACCGGAACATCGACCGCATCGACGACCTTTTTCACCGTTGCCGCCACATCGGCTGCCGCGCGGTTGTCGCCGTTGGGATCTGCACTCTTTGTCTGCACCACGATGATCTCGGCGCCGTAGTCGTTTACGCACTTTTTCGCCCAGGCAGCCGAATCGGCCAAAACGTCGCTAAAAGGCGTCTTGGCGGCTTCGGGCCAATCTTCGCTCGG
>JBMFWU010000334.1:0-1650 GCA_049964955.1 Syntrophobacteraceae bacterium | reverse complement strand
TTTCAACTGGAATCGAACTACAAGGCGAGCAAGGCCGGCCTTCAGATTTCAAAATTCAGCCTGGAAAAAGCCCGTCTGGATCTTACGCGGGATGTGAAGGTAGCCTATCTGCAGACTCTTTTGGGAGAGAAACTGGTGCAGGTCGCTCGCCAGAATGTTTCGAGCCTCGAGGTGCAGAAAAATAACGCGGAAGCGAGCTTCAAGCAGGGGGTGGCGGCCAGAAACGACGTGTTGAAAGCCGATGTCGCCCTGGCCGAAGCGGTGCAGCGGGAAAGACAGACCGTAAAGCAGTTGATCGTTCTTCGCTCCGCGCTCAATCAGTACATGGGAATAGGTCTGGAGGAAAAAATCGAGCTTGCGGCGATTGCGAAAAGCTCCGCTCCGGTCCCCGGACTCGACCAACTGTATGAAATCGCCCAGCAGAAACGCCCCGAGTATCTGTCCCTCAAAGAGTCCATAAGGCAGGCGGAAGATTACAAAACCGTCGCAGAAGGCGAGTTTTACCCGCATGTTTCCGCCTTCGCCCAATATTACCAGGAGGGGGAGGATTTCCCGGGCAACAACAACCCCTATACGAACAGCCACAACGCGGCGCTCGGGGTAAAGGTGGACTGGAACCTTTTCAACGGGGGAAAGTCTCGGGCGTCGGTGCTCGAATGGGACTATCGCGTGACGGGACTCGAACAGAGGCGCACCGACCTGTTGCAAAGAATCGACCTTCAGGTCAAAGACGCTCTGAAACAGCTGCAGGTGGCCCGGGCCAATATAGGTACGAGCCGTACGGCCCTGCGGCAGGCAAAAGAAAACGAACGCATCACGACTCTGCAGTACAAGGAGCAGGTTGCGATATTTCTGGATGTGCTCAATTCCGAAGTGTTTCTGGCGCAGACTCGCGCCGACTTCTATCAGGCCGTCTACGGCTATGAAATTGCAAGAGCCGAGCTGGAAAGAGCGATTGCAGCACCGTTGAATTAGTCTTCTTCGAGGATACATCAGGCATGGCAAACGAACAACCGACAGAACCCACAAATTCGAAGATGGGGGGACGTGCGCGCCAGATCAGGATCGGCGCATCGGTTCTCCTGGTCTTAGTAATTGGAGTAAGCCTCTACTGGTGGTTTTTCATACGAAATTATGTGAGCACCGATGATGCCTACGCCAAAGCCGACAGTGCCATGATCAGTTCACGGATCCCGGGGACGGTCATAAAGGTTTCCGTCCATAACGACTACTCGGTGCGCACCGGGCAACCTCTCCTGGAACTCGACCCGACCGACTACAAAGTCGCTGTGGACAAGGCGAAGGCGGCGCTCGACCAGGTCACCGCGGAGCTCAAAGCTGCCGAGATCATGGTGCCCCCGGTAGGGGTCCAGACCTCTTCGAATGTGGCGGCGGCCCAGGCGGCCTTAAGCGGTGCCATGGATACGGTGACCCAAACCAGCCACAGCATCGATCAATTGAAGGAAAGCCGCGCAGCCGCGGCAGCCCAACTCGCGCTCGCCGCGCGCGACCGTCAGCGCTTCGCGGCCCTTTCCCAAAAGGGCGCAGGGACCCAGCGTCGCCAGGAACAGGCTCAGACGGAGTATGAAATGGCAAAGGCCCGGGTAAGCGGTATCGATGCGCAGATAGCTGCAGCGAAAGCCTCTCTGG
>JBMFWU010000333.1:0-1745 GCA_049964955.1 Syntrophobacteraceae bacterium | reverse complement strand
GGATATCCTCGAATGGTTTGGGACCGCTACCGACATCACGGAACGTAAACGAATGGAACTGGAGCTTAAAGAGGCACACGAGGAGGCCGAAAGGCGCGCCCTTGAGCTCCAGGCTATAATGAATGCCGTTCCAGCCATGATTTGGCTGACTCGTGACACCGAATGTCTTTACATGACCGGAAATCGGGCGGTCTACGAATTCCTCGGTATGCCTGCCGGTGCAAATGTTTCGAAGACCGCTCCTGAAAAAGAGCGCCCGACGCATTTCAAGCTTTTTCATAACGGCATGGAAGTCCCGCGGGAGGAGCTTCCGGTGCAGGTAGCCGCGAAAGGCCGGGGGGTTCAGGACTACGAGTTGGAATATTTACTTGAAGGCGGCTCATCAAAAGTCACTTTGGGCAATTCGACCCCTCTCTTTGATGCGACAGGGCAGATCTACGGCGCAATCTCGGCTTTTATCGATATCACCGAGCGCAAGCGGGCGGAGGAGGCGCTTCGGGAGTCACGGCAAATGCTGGATTTGGTTCTTAATACAATCCCGCTGAGGGTCTTCTGGAAGGATGCGGATTTAAATTATTTGGGCTGCAATCTCGCATTTGCTCAGGATGCCGGTCTTTTGTCACCCGAAGAGATAATGGGCAAAAACGACTTTGATATGGGTTGGGCCGACCAAGCCGATGCCTACCGATCTGATGACCGCCGGGTTATGGAATCGGGACAACCCAAACTCGGCTATGAAGAACCGCAAACGACGCCTGATGGCGGCAGGATCTGGTTGCGCACCAATAAGGTCCCACTTCATGACTCGGCGGGTATGATCATGGGAGTCCTGGGAACATATGATGATATTACCGAGCGCAAGCGGATGGAAGAAGAACTTCGCAGATCAAGAGACGAACTGGAATTTCGAGTACGCGAGCGAACGATCGAATTGGAATCGGCCAACGAAAGACTGCGGTCAGTGTCGTCTAAACTGATTGAAGCCCAGGAAAATGAGAGGAAAAGGCTTGCTTCGGAATTACATGATAGTATCGGACAGACGCTTGCAGCCCTCAAGTTTCGCATCGAGCATATTTCCAGTAAGCTGCGGGTGGGGCTCTCAGAAGAGGCGATGGAACTATTGGACGAATTTGTTCCTATTTTGCAGAGTTCCATTGATGAAACCAGAACAATATACATGGGGCTCAAACCACCAATATTATCCGATTATGGGATTCTGGCTACTTTGGAATGGTATCGCCGGCAGCTCATGGCGATTTATTCAAAGATACACATAGAACTGGATACTGAGATCAGCGAGGCAGATATCTCTGAAGAGCTCAAAACCGCAATATTTAGAATTGCCCAGGAGGCCTTGAACAACTGCTGCAAACACAGCGAGGCGGAGTGGGTGGATGTTCGCCTGGCCGGGAATAACGGTGTGATAGAACTTCAAATAAGCGATGACGGGATCGGGATGGACCTGGGCTTCATCACGGAATCCGCGACCGCAAAAAGCCTGGGCATCATAGGAATGAGAGAACGGGCCGAACTCACCCGAGGAGAGGTCATCATCAAATCAACTCCGGGTGCAGGCACGACCATCCGGGCTTGTTGGCCGATCGAAGGTTAGGAGGTATTTCCCCACTTCCTCCCGTACATCGAGTCGGATCGTTTCGACGCAGGCGCTAAGCGCGATAGAGACCCGTTCCCTGCGACTTCAGGATGCTGGTCCCGGAGAATCGATTCCGAACACCGCCTTGTCT
>JBMFWU010000332.1:0-1788 GCA_049964955.1 Syntrophobacteraceae bacterium | reverse complement strand
GAAATGGAAAATTCGTGGGTCAAAAAGAAAAACAAGTTTCAGTTCAGGCTCTTAAATAACTACCAGCGCGCCCAAGTCGTTTTCGGAGGTGGAGGAGTTTCAATCGGTCTCAAGTTGCGGGAATCGAGGCGACCAGGACGCCCGACGATCACTTTGTTTTTCCCAAACAGCACTTCTTGTACTTTTTGCCGCTCCCGCAAGGACAAGGGGCGTTTCGTCCAACTTCTGAAATCTCCAATGGTTGTTTGGACTTAAAATGTTGCTTTTTGCAGTGAACATATATTTCTTTAAGTTTGATATGTCTGTTGAGCAGTTTTTCATAGAAGTCCGGGATCTGGGTTTCAATGGCGCTTTCAACCCCTTTGGCAGATAATGAAGAAGAGTGATTTTCAAACTCATTCCACTGCTTCTTTCTGTAATTCACCGAAAAGGCGCATAATTCCGATCCTATATCACCAATTTCGCCGATGGGCATAATACTCAGAGTCGTGTCCGAGCATGAACACTTTGACAATAAGCAGAATTGGTCCATAACAATGCATCGCTTGTCATCCAGGATCACAATAAGCTGGTTACCGTAAGGCAATACATCGTTGTAGGCATACATCAGTCCATCGCTTTCAACCTGGTAGTAGTCAAACGATGCATCTATCGACTCAACGCTGGCTTCCTCCGTGACTTTATTTTTAAACTCAAAACGCATTTTATGCAGGAACGTGTAATCACTGTCGCTCAACGCAGGCAAAAACAGATTCGCAAATTCCAAATCCTCTTTTGGAGTTTTGAATGAGCCTTCTTGTACCAGTGCCTTATCTTCAATGTCAATGTTGACTCTATGAGGGTGGAGCGGCGAAGCGTCCTCGTTCCTGCTCAACAGTGGAATGAGTTCTAAATAGACACCGTTGCAAGTGCACACAGGATTCGGACAAGCTGAGATTAAGCATTCATACTTCTCAATCCTGCCACCGCAGAGGATTGTGGCAATAACCTTCTTTGACTCCTGATCAACAGAAAACAACATTTGATTTCCTCACATTAGAAATACAGCGAAGGGCGCCCTTTACTCTGGGCCGCTATTTCAGCGTCCTCGTGCAAACTGTTTCCCGGTATCGCGGGGACTTTGGGCCTTGGCGCCTTCGGGGGTACGGGCATCCAACGTCTTCTCGTAGCCATTCTCGCTCCCTTTAGCCTTTCTCCCCATTCACTTTATCCCGCAGCACCGCCGAGCATTTGAAGGTAACCACTCGCCGCGGTTCCAGCTTCATCGACTCCCCTGTCTGAGGATTCCGGCCTCTGCGCCCATGCTTTTCTTTTACCGACAATTTACCAAACCCGGAGATGAGGATATCTTCACCTCTTTCAAGAGAATTTTTCATCAACTCGAAAAGGGTATCGATCGCTTGGGTCGATTCGGTCTTGGTGAAAATATTCTTGCCAAAAAGGTTTTCGACAATCTGGGCTTTGGTGAGCGTCATAGATTCTCCATGAAAGTGAAATAGCCGGCAAACAGAGCGAGGATGATACAGCACAGGCTGGCAGGAAGCAAGGATGGGGCAGAAATTGAGAACTGCCCCCGGTATAGTGCAAACGCTGCTATCCAGGGAAACGATGGGCATCTTCGTCGGAATGAATGGCCGTAATCGTCGGAATACGCAGGTGCCCCAATCTTATGGTTGACATGCGAAGAACCTTTCCATCATAGTTCGTTTTGACCTCAGCTTTCAACCAAGCCATAAATTTTGCGCAGATAGGGGGCGTTCGGGATGGCGAGGAAAATAGGCAGAAGAG
>JBMFWU010000331.1:0-1839 GCA_049964955.1 Syntrophobacteraceae bacterium | reverse complement strand
CGTGCGATTCGTTGTCAGTTAACGATCCAACTGAGATTTGTGACCATAGGAAATTACAATGACTGAATTAGACGATTTCAGATTTGTCTGTCGAATCTTGGCAGAATTCTGCGACCAAAGAAGAATAATTGAGACATTGAAGTCCATACATGATCTATCTATTACAGATTGGGAGAAGTGGCTGCAAGTAGAAATTATGGTTTTTTTACGTACCCATTCTGATGTACGGTCGATTCAAAAAGAATATCGCTATCAGTGCGATAAAAGAAAAACGTATCATACAAATGTGTATGCAGATATTTATTTTGAACGACAATATACGAATAGAGATGTTGGTATTGTGCTTGAGCTTAAAACACACAATCATACAGCAACATGCATTGATAGAATGATCTGTGATAGGCAGAAGATCGAAAAGCTACGTACAAATAATATTCGCAGTTTTTGGGTTGTTGGCTTTCACTTGAAAGACGAAAAATCGCCAATGGTATTAAAGCAGTACATATGTAATCAGTTAAATGATAAACATGGCATAAAAGTGAAACAACTTGAAATAATTCCAATAAAGCGGACACCTTTTGCTGTTACTATTTTCTGAATATGCTTATGAAGTTCCAATTCCCTTTAGTCCTTATCTGTGAGGGACCTGCTCTCAACCGCATTCCTTATGACCTTAACTCAAACCTGAACCCTTCCCGCCTCCCACCGTTTGCAGCCGCTTTTCCTTTGTCCTTAACTCGACCAGGAGCGGACGCGGCCTGGCCTCCATTCACCTTTCTTTATTCCTGAAAGAATGAAGATTCCCACGGCTCGCCCGCGATCCCAGCATTCGAATGGTAACCTTCCCCTGGAACTGCCCAACTTGCTGGAACGACACCTCCGCCTGATACCTTCCCAACCTTGAAGCATTTTTTCATATCATTGACAACCTTGAAAAGCTCGCCTTCAACAGGCGTGGTATCGAAAGCCCCCCTGATGAGTGCAACGGTAACGACATGCCTGGCAATCTGCGGATCGAGCCCTTCGAGATTCTTTTGCGCCCGCGTAGAAAGCTCAACTTTCCATGCCATAGCGTTTCATGACCTCTTCGAGAGGCGCGGTTTGGGACTTGCCGGAATGGACGGCTTCAAGTTCGAGTTCGGCAAAGTACAGCTCTTCGAGGTCGTCCAAATGATCTCGGATGGCCTCGATGATGTAGTAGGTCCGGGTCCGCCCCGTGAGTTTGGCCAGCCGGTGCAGGCGGTCGGAAACATCGTCGGGTAAACGAACGGATACAGCGCCCATGAAGCTTCTCCTTTGTTTCCGTATTTGAAATATTTGTAATACGGATATCTCTCAAAGTTAAGCGCATGCCGGACCATTCGAATAAGCCGATGTCTGGCGTGCCAAAGGAGAAGCGGGGCAAGACGAGGATATGCCCGGATGCCTCCGGTGATCCGGTCGTCTTCCCCGCGCGTTCTACTCCACCGTCACACTCTTTGCCAGGTTTCTGGGCTGGTCGACGTCGGTGCCGCGAAGCACTGCGACATGATAGGCCAGAAGCTGCAGGGGCAGACTGAAGAGCACGGGAGAAAGCCACTGGGAGGAAGGCTGGAGCACGAACTGGTTATCGGCCGGCCCGACGATTTCGCTCGGCTCCCCTTCGATGAGGGCAAGCACGATTCCGTCTCTTGCCCGCACCTCCTGGATGTTGGAGATCATTTTTTCAAAAAGCGGCCCGTGTTTTAACAGCACCATGACGGGCATCTCCGAGTCGATGAGCGCAATGGGGCCGTGTTTCATCTCGCCGGCCGCATAGCCTTCGGCGTGGATGTAGGAGATTTCCTTGAGTTTTAGCGC
>JBMFWU010000330.1:0-1897 GCA_049964955.1 Syntrophobacteraceae bacterium | reverse complement strand
ATAGCTCCCCTCGGGAGTTTCCCCCGGATACTCGATTTTTTCCTGTTTCAGGAAATCGACTACCTGCCGGGTGTAGGAATCGATGAAAATCGCGGTGAGAAGTTTTTCATATTGCGCGCGCTGGCCGGCGGAAAGTCTTCCCCAGTAGCCCTGCATCGATTCTTTTGCCATCTCTGCGGACAGAAAGTTTTTGGAGATCAGCTCACGGATCTTAACGGCGCGCTCCTTGCGGTGGGCAGCACCCTGAAGCGCCGGATTTGTCTGGATTTCCATGGCCTTGCCGAGTACGGAGCGGACCTTGGCGGTAGCCCCCGTCTCGGCCCGAAGAGGGCCGGCGGCCCCGAGAATCATCAAAAAGGTTGCCAAGAGAACAAATTTCCATTGTCTAACTGAGTGCATTTTCAATCTCCTCGTTTACAACCGGGGCGGGGTTTTTCATAAAGGACAAAATAGAGGGCAGGATAAGCAGGGCGGAGAGAAGAACGCAGATACTCCCCGACCAGGCTACGAATCCCAGGCTGAAGATGCCCATGTTGTGCGATACCATCAATGCGCCAAACCCTATGGTGGTGGTAAGTGCCGCACAAATGACCCCCTTGCCCGTGCTCATGGGGAGCCGCCCGGATCTCTCCCGACCCTCCTGCCACCTGTAGAGGATAATTACCCCGTATTCGACGCCGGCGCCAACTACAAGCGGCATGAATATGCTGTTGGCCATGTTGAAATCAAAGCCGGCGACTACCATCAATCCGACAGTCCAGATCGATCCAACAAGCAGCGGGATAAGGGTGATGAACATAAGCCGCAAGCTTCGAAATGTAAACAGCAGAAGCAGCGAGACGGCGATCAGGGCGTAGACCGAGGCTTGGATCGAGGCTTTTTTGAAGGCCGAGGAAAATACGTAGAGGTCTACGGGGTCCCCCAATACGTTGGGGTTTACCGACTCGACGCTCTTGATGAAGCGCGTAAGATTTCCCTCGTTCCAGATCGATCCTTTCGGGTAGACCCTGATGACATAGAGGCCGTTCTGGTAAAACTGGTCCCGCAACTGCGGGGGGATGTCCGCGATGGTCATCGGGGAGGCCGCAGAACCGCTGCTGATGATGCTCCACTGGTTCACCAAGTCTTTTCGGAAACTGTCGCGGTATTGAGAAAGCCTTTCGGCTCCAGCCGGCGAAGAGTCTCGCAAACCGTGCAGAATCTTGTCTATCAAGGTCCTGACGGTGGTCATCTGATCGATTTGCGGCCTCGAAGCGCCCCAGCGGGCAGCCTGCCCGGGCTGCATCTTGAAGTTGATTCGCTCCAGAACCTCGATGAGCGAGGATCGGTATGCGGCGTCCGCGGCGGGTGGGGGATTGGAAAGGCCGCCGCTGTGATCGGCGATGGAGGCGGCCAGCCCCGGGACCAGCCGGCCAATCGATCGTAATATGGGCGTCTTCGCCTTCTGGTCCTCGGGAAGCAGCGAAAAGACGTTCTCCACATCGGAGACGGTGGGCAAGGCCTTAAATTTTGTACTCTCGGCCCTGACTTTTTGAGCCGAGTTGGTGATCACGGCCGCAGAAAGAATCGAGCGTTTGGAATTTGCCACCATCACTTTTTCCCAGTGCACCGATTCCGAGTTTTTCGACTGGAGGCGCATGGGATTGAGGTTGAAGCGGACATGGGAGGCGCTGAGGGCGCCGAGGATAGTCAGGGCAAGAGCCACGGCGAGGATGGAGCGCACGCCCTTGGGGCCCAGGCGAAGAAGAAACTGTTTTTTTCTCTGTGATGCCAATCGTTCCGAGGCAGGCTTTCGGGAGGCCATGTAGCAGGTGAGGGCGGGTAAAACCGTAAAATCGGCAATCATGATAAAAAGAATGCCCATTCCGGTGATCATTCCCAGTTCCATGAGGCCCCG
>JBMFWU010000329.1:0-1906 GCA_049964955.1 Syntrophobacteraceae bacterium | reverse complement strand
CATAATCCACCTGCGCTTCTTCTCCCATCAAAAATTCAAGCCGGTCGAACTGCCGGGGATCTTTTTCCCTGAGCCCTCTAACAAATCTTTTCACGGAGTTGTAGCGATGGGTGAAAGCGAACAGTTCGACCAGATCCTGGTAGATGGCCATGCCATTGCGGCCAAGCCTCAACTGTTTCTCGATCCACTCCCGATGCTCTTCACATGCTGAACGGGCGTGCTTGGGCGCCTTCACTTCCCGACCCGGTGGCCGGGGTGGGGGATTTTGCGCCCTCGACCCCTCGGACCCGGTGGCCACATCCTGCTCGGTGGGGGATTTTGAATCCTCGCCCTCTTTGGGAGTCGCCATATCGAGCGACCGGGCATATCTTCGGATGGTTTTTCGATCGATCCCCGTCTTTCGTTCGATTTCCCGTTGACTTACGCCCTTGCTCAGCAATGTCTTGATCGTAGCTTGCAAATCCGGCTTCAAAACGTTCATCCTTCCTGCCTCCCATTTGTGCGGTTTCAACAAATGAGAGCTTCTACGTTCTGTCGCCGTTTGAAGCAGTTTTTTCGAAAATCAGGCTCGTTTAGTGCGGGATTTTGAAGTGGCCACGGGTGGGGGATTTTGGGTGGCCCTCAGGGTAGAGAGATCGAAATGGAGGAAGAGGCTCAAAAACTGGCCATAACCGAACCTTTTGACCGCCTCGATAAAGAGGGGCGCGATGAGATCGAGCAGATCGACCTGGCATTGAGAAAAATTCCTCTTGGAGACTACGGTATCTGTGAAAACTGCGGAGAGGAAATTTTCGAGAAGCGACTCGAAGTCATCCCGTGGGCGAGGCTCTGTTTAGAGTGTGCGCAGGAGTTTAAAAAAAAAGGTCTACGCCTGGAAGCGCCCGGAGAAAAGGTTTTTGGCCCGCCCGCGTCACGGGACGAGCAAACAGTTTGGCCAAACATCCCCGACGAATATCAGGGCCTTTCGGAAAGTGAGATAATCAGCCTGATTGTGGACCGGCTCGAATCGGACGGCCGGATCAAGACCGAGGAGCTGGAGCTGTCCCTGAAAGAAGGCGTGCTGTATCTTGCCGGTGTCCTTTCCAGTGAGTCCGAGCATCAAATCCTGATGCAAACCATAACCGATGTGCTGGGATTTTCTTCGGTCATCGATCATCTGAAAATTGATGATTTCATGCTGCGGGAGGGCAAGGCTTCCGAGGCGGAAAAAGCAACAGAAGGGGCACCGATAACGCTGGAAGATAGACTATTCTATCAGGAGGAGGAGCTTAGCGAGGACCTGTACCAATCATCCTATCAGGACGACGATACCCCGTACAGCCCACCGGAAAAGCCGCTTCCCGATCAGGAAGGGGAATCGCCTCCCTGAATGGCCCTTCGAATACGAGGGTATGCTGTACGGCGCCGGAGTTAGCCTTTTCGCAAATATGTGCTCCTGAAACCGGCAGGTGGCGCATAAATGCCGACCAAGAGACGCCATAGAACGTATTCAAGAAAATGTTCTTCCGCGTAAGTGCAGTCTATGCGTCAGCCGATCGAATTAAAATATTTTGCGGTCGAGCGATCTGTACTGAATCGCTTCGAGCAGGTGGACCGAGCAGATATTCTCCGACGCTTCCAGGTCTGCGATTGTCCTCGCCACTTTCAATATCCGGTGGTATGCGCGTGCAGAAAGGCCGAACTGGCGGACCGCCTTGTCGAGGATCGATTGCCCGGCTTGGTCGAGTTGACAGAATTTCTTGAGGTGCTTGGGCCGCATCTGGGAATTGGAGTAGATTCCTTCGTCCGGAAACCTTTTCAATTGAATCAGCTTCGCCTTCGTGACCCGCTCGCGCACGGAAGCGGATTTTTCCGCCTGCCCTTCGGAGCGCAGCTGTTCGTATTTGACTGCGGGGACCTCGATGTG
>JBMFWU010000328.1:0-1992 GCA_049964955.1 Syntrophobacteraceae bacterium | reverse complement strand
GCAGCCCGTTCCGACCATCATTAGCGACGGCAAGCGGTTTACACCCGTTGAAGTCCGCTCGGTCATGGAGAAGTTGAAACGAAAAGATCTTTCCGCGGAAAACCTGGCACGCCACATGGCCCTTGAACAGGCGATATGCGGCTGCCCTCTTGTAGCCGGAAACAAAGTGACCCTGCTGATCGACAGACCTGCTGCCTACCTCGCAATGTTCCAGGCGATCCGAGGCGCCAAAAACAATATTAACATCGAAATCTTTACCCTTTTGGCCGATAAAGCGGGTTGCGGTCTGGCTCGCCTGCTCATGCAAAAGGCTGCCGACGGGGTATGTGTGAACCTGATCTACGACAGCTACGGCTCTATCTGCACGCCGCAGTCCTTTTTCGACCGTTTGAGGCAATCCGGAGTGCACGTGCTTGCCTTTAATCCGATCACTCCGCTCGGGGTGCTGCCGTTTCGCGGCAGGTGGTCCCCGATACATCGCGACCACAGGAAGCTGGTGATAGTGGACGGTTCGGTTGCTTTCGTCGGCAGCGCCAATATTGCAGGCACCTATGCCAGAACCGCCGGGCCGATCATTGGCACTGAAGGGAAAAAACTTCCGTGGCTCGATACCGAGGTTCAAATCGAAGGACCCGCCGTTGCGCAATTCCAGAAGCTGTTTTTAAAAACCTGGCTGTCGGAACTGGGACAGAAGGCTACCAAAGCGAATTACTTTCCGGTGTTGAAGCCTCAGGGCAACGAGTTGGTAAGAGCCATCGGCAACACCTGGGGCGGCAAAAACAGGGACGATTATTTTGCCTTTCTTGCCGCCATAGATTCCGCACGGGATTTCATCGATATCACCTCGGCCTACTTCGTTCCCGATGGACAAACAGTGCAGGCGCTTACCAATGCCAGCCGGCGCGGGGTGGTTGTTACAATCGTGCTCCCCCATGGAAGCGATTCGAGACTCGCTCTCTATGGCGGCCGCAACTATTACACGCAGCTCCTGGACTCCGGGGTCAAGCTCTACGAGTGCCGAGGCGCCATAGTCCATTCCAAGACTGCAGTCATTGATGGAGTGTGGGTAACTGTTGGCTCCATGAATCTGGATTTGTGGAGTATCTTGAGAAACAACGAGCTGAATGCGGTAATTGTGAGCCCCCGCTTTGCAAAAGCGATGGAGGCTCTGTTTCGAAATGAGCTCGACAATTCCGAGGAGATCACTTTGCAGGGATGGGAAAAACGATCTCCCATGGAGCGGTTGCTGGAGTTGCTTACAAGCCCTCTCGTCTATTGGCTCTGAAATGAAACAGCAGAAGCCTTCTCCTCTATTTTCCAAACCGCCTTGACAGTAGTGCCTTTGCCGGGAGACGACCGTATCGTGAATCTGCCTCCGGTGATTTCCGTCCTTTCCCGCATTCCTATGAGCCCCAGGCTCTTTGCGGCACGCGATTCCAGAATGCGTTTCAGGTCCATCCCGATCCCGTCGTCGCTTACCTCCAGTTCGACCGCCTCACCGTTTCTGCCCAGACGGACGTCTATCCACTCCGGTCGGGCATGTTTCAGGGCATTGTTGAGGGCTTCCTGGACTATTCTGAAAATGGTGGTTTTCAGCTCCTCGGGGATCTCTTCTTCCCGGATCGAGTTTTCGAGTTCTATGTGCTGGTTCGGATAGAGCTTCAAAAGCTCCTGGCGATACCACTCCAGGGTCGCCACGATGCCATATTCCGAAAGAATCGTGGGCCTCAGACCCATATAGATTGTCCTGGTTTCATCGATAGAGCGCTGAAGAACGGGAACGAATTCGCACAAAAGTTCCAGCGCCCGGCTGCAATCCTGTTTGTCAAGGATACTGATCACGTGTTCGATTCGAAACTTGAGGGCTGCGAAGGTCTGGCCGATACTGTCGTGCATCTCCCCGGCAAGCTTCTTTCTTTCCTTTTCCTGGGCTTCGATGAGCATGGAAGGAACCCTGCGCAGTTTCTCATTGACCAGTTCCAGATCGGCGGT
>JBMFWU010000327.1:0-2072 GCA_049964955.1 Syntrophobacteraceae bacterium | reverse complement strand
TGAGCGAATACGAATTGTGCGCCGAGATCGAAATCATCTCGCGCAAGGCGGGCAACTACGGCATATATCGCTGCAGGGCCTTTAACATGGAGATGATGTTCGGCCATATCCTCTCCGGTCCAAACGGCGCGGTTCCCTCCTACACCGACGCTCCCACGGGAGGCCCCGGAATTTCGCCGGCATTGGGTCAGGGCGCAGGCGACAGGAAGATCCTCCCCGGCGAAATAGTGAGCGTCGATACCATGGTCATCTGGAACGGCTATGCAAACGACCAGACCAGAAATTTCTGCATCGGCCAGCCTCCACCGAAGCTCTTCGAAGCCTATCAATTCGTACGCTCCGTGCACGACCGTTTCCGTGGACTGGCGCGCCCCGGCGCCGTCACGGGCGAACTCTACGAAACCGTATGGCAGTGGGCGCAGGAAGCCGGCTGGGCCAAATGGTTCATGGGATTTACCGACCCGAGAATCTCGTTCGTCGCCCACGGGCTGGGAGTCGAGGTGGACGAGTTTCCCTTCATCGCCGAGCGCCAGAAGCTCGAGCTTCAGGAAGGAATGGTCTTCGCTTTCGAACCCAAGATCATCATCCCCGGGGAGGGAATTGCTGGGCTCGAAAATACCTACCTTGTCACAAGCGACGGTGTAGAATCCTTAAACACGGCCACCGAAGAATTGGTGATTGTCTGAGCGGAGGATACAAATGGACCAGGACGCGGGCTGCAACCCGGAGTCATGGAAAAAGGAACTCGAAAAGGCGTGGCGCCAGATTCCACAGCCGTTTCGAAGTGAGCGGGCCGTGCACAGAACGCTCCAGTGCCATCTCTATCGGCTGGTCCGGCAGTCGGGCTTTAAAACAGTGGCCGACTACATGCCGCCCCGCATAGCCGACCGGCCCATAGATATTATCGCTGTAAACGATCAGAACGAAATCGTTTACGCCGTGTGCCTCGATACCCTCGTTACCCTCCCGGCGGTAAAGAGCCTCAACAGTTTCGCGGCGCTCAACAAAATCATCTTCACTACGGGAATGCTCGAAAAGAAGGTGAAGGAAAGCACGTTTTTCCTCAACGAGGAGATTCAGCACGTGCATTTGAAGCCCTAGCGCGGCTGGACCATCGACATGCATAAGATCGTCTCGGGACCGGCGCCGGGATGACGGGATTTTCCGGGGTTCCGGCTTACACCCCCATAATGTCGATTTCGATACGCCCTGGAAATTCCCTGAAAAGTTCACTTCTTTCCAATTCTCCTTGAGGATTGAAAAAGCGCATATTGCCATCGTCATCGCAGAGCCAGAATTCCCTGGCGCCCACCTCGAAATAAAGCAACCTTTTCTCTTCCAGCTCGGCGGCGCTATTCGATGGAGATTCCACTTCAACGACAAGTTCGGGGGATTCGGGAAGCTTAATGTTTCGAATGCCGTGTTTCTTTAGAAACGCCGCGCTCCTCCAGGCGACGTCGGCGACTCGCACGCCTTCGGAGGTTTGAACGGGACATTCAGTGGAGGTCTCCCCTTCTTTGGCCAATTTGCCGAGTGTTTTGTCGATACGGCTTTGATACAGGCCATGCAGGTCCGAGGCCGGGCACATCATAATTTTTCCCCATTTGTTCGTCTCGATCTTGAAGGGCAGATCTTTCAGGCTTGGATGCTCGATGATTTCTTGCCATTCCATTTCATTTCTCCTTCCACAAGTGCCCGGCGACAAAAAGCACCTGGAACTCCTCGCGATCCAGACGGACCTGTCGCCGGTCCTTCGACCCGCGGCGGCTTTTGTTTTGGGACGGGACATCCATTGAGCAGGCGCAGCGGGTCCCCGTTCCGCGTTCCGTTTCACACTTAACCACTATATGTTCTCTTCATCGAGTTGACCAGTTTTTTGCGGCGGCATTGCGCCAGGTTGACATAACGCCACAAGCCGGACCCGATCGCCCGGCCCGCTCCCGGTTTTTAGGCGTTTCGGCCCGTTTCAGACACTTTTAGCCATCATGAAAAGTACCTGATAATCGAAAACACGATCTCTGAAAAGCTTAAGAAAATGGAGATTTTCATGCCTCCCCGCCGAGCGCACAAAA
>JBMFWU010000326.1:0-2091 GCA_049964955.1 Syntrophobacteraceae bacterium | reverse complement strand
TAAACATCGGGGGTATATTTGGTGAGGGGAGCCAACATGAAAAGGTGGCACCTTGCCAAGATATCAAAAACATACCGCCAAGAAAAGACTTGCGTCCATAGTTTTTGGATAGGGTTGAGCCGAAAGAATATCCTTGACGATTTGTTCGCTCAGTTCTCTCCCATGGCCGGAATTTTGTCCCATCTCCGCCGCTTTCCAAGGCCCGATGAGCCGAAAATCCGCCCTTCCTCAACCCGCCCAATCTTTCCCATAGGCGCTGACAGTGGACAAATCAGGGGCGGTCAGGGACCTCGGAGCCCTCCCAGCAGCCACAGCACGATGATAATGAGAAGAACCAGACCAAGAACACCGCCAAGTCCGCGTCCGCCATATCGGCTATAGCCATAATAACCGCCGCCGCCGCCGAACAATAAGATCAGTATAACGATTAGTAAAATCAGCCCCATTTCCCGTTCTCCTTTTCGTTAGCCCCAAGTGACTCATTGGCGGCCTCTTGCGCTGTAGGAATATCGGTGGCTCTGATTCGGTCAGCCATTGGAGTAAGATGATAAGGAATCGCTTTTTCCCAGTGCAAGGTAAGTACCTGTCGTGGATGCTGTCAACGCCATTCAGGCGTCGTTTTTTTGAGAAGTGATGAAAAAAACCATGATAGCGATTTATTGTGTTGTGGATGAATGATTGGCCGTTATGCCGAGTCCGACTCTCCACCGGCAGCCATTCGGATCGATGCACCACCCATCGGGTGGCAAAACCTTCAGTGGCTGTATTTTCCCCCGTTGGCTCAAGCTGGGCATCCAAGGTTCCGCAACGCCTTCTCGCGCCCGTTTCTCCGGGATCAAACCCGGAAGTTCTTCATCCTTGGAGGTGCGTCGTTGAGCCCGTCCACATTCTGTCCGGAAACGTTTGCGCCACTGCAGGAAAACTTTGCCGTCGAAGTGGATGCATGTTAGCCGGGAACGATCAATTGACAAAGGATTATCTCTCATTATATTGCGTCAAAATGAACAATCAACGAAAGGGAGCATGCAATGGCGTTCAATTTTCCTGAAATTCCGGCTTATTCAGGACCGCTGGTATCTCTAATCGCCGGGCTGTTAATTTTAATCATGCCCAGGCTTTTGAATTATGTCGTGGCGTTCTACTTGATCATTACAGGCATTTTGGGTTTGCTTCATCGATAACTTGAAATAGTTCCCTTCATAGGGATTGGATTATTCTTTCCGGGCGGGCAAAATTAAGTATTGCGAGTTACTATTGCTCTAGAATCTGTTCTCGGTCTTCCCTTCAGAAAAGCAGAGCCGGTTGCCCTTGCCTATTACTAAACGCGCCACGAGAACCCATGCGCCATTAAGAGAGACAAATACCGGGCAGGAATTTTTGGCCCAACCTCTTGCCCATGCACTCTATGGACAAGAGAGAAAATATCGTGAGTTAGTCATATAAAAATCCATTTGCCGTTAAAACCGGCTTCCCCTTCGATTTTTTCCGGTCTATGGAAGAAGCGTCCTTCTTCCCGGGGGGCACTGTGGATATCGAAATCTGCCTGGGAGAAAATCCGCCCGGCGATTCGTCCTGCCATGAGGCAGGTAGCGCTTAAGGCTGCTCAGCGCATCGGGGATTTCTCGAGGCAAACCGACCAAAGTAACCTTGATGCCCTGAAGAAAATGGAGTCGAGACTGTTTCAGTTGACAAAAAGAGCCTCATTGAATGGCGGTGCCTGATTGAAAACGTTCCGCCTAAGGTGCTCGGGTCGTATCTGCCCGCCTGGTCTTTCGACACCGCATTGAAGCTCAGAGATCAATATCCGAGGCAGGCGGGTAAGGCAGGAAACTGACACTCCTTTCTGCGTTCGGTCTTATTGGACGGAAACAGAGTGCGTCATCGGGCAACTCGAATTTGCAGCGGGAGAACCTCCCGCGCGCCGTCTCGCCAAAGAGCGCTGTAGAAAGCGTGCTGCAAGGATCGATGTATTTGATTGCAAGACTGGTCGGGACCGGCCGTCGCCTAAAACCTGTCTTTAGCCCCCCTTGTTCTTCCTTCGCTAAATCTGAGATTATGGAGTCAGGAATCCTGACCCGCCTGGCCCACCTC
>JBMFWU010000325.1:0-2277 GCA_049964955.1 Syntrophobacteraceae bacterium | reverse complement strand
GGAAAGCCGAAACACCCTCGCGCATGTCCTCGCCTCCGAAGCACACCCCGAAGGCCTCGGCCTCTAGAGCGCAGCCGCTTTTGAGATCGACATCGGCGCCGCAGTCCACCACTCTCTTTATGGAGGCAAGCGCTGCGGCGGATTTTGCCGCCAGCATGCGGGCGATCTTCATCGTTTCCTCCATAAGCTCTTCGCAGGGGAATACCCGGGTCACAAGGCCAAGGGCTTTGGCCTGCTGGGCGTCGATCATTTCTCCGGTCATGCACAGTTCCTTGGTCCTGGCGCGGCCTATGAGGCGCGAGAGCCTCTGTGTGCCGCCGAACCCTGGAATCACCCCCAGATTTATTTCCGGCTGGCCGAACCGCGCCTTGTCGCAAGCGTAGATGAAATCGCAGGCCATCGCAATTTCGCAGCCCCCTCCGAGGGCAAAACCGTTTACGCAGGCGATGACCGGCTTGGGAAGCCGTTCGATTTGAAAGAAGATTTCCTGGCCTCTTTGCGCAAAAAACCGGGCCCCCAGCGTGCTGAATTTCAAAAACTCGGATATGTCCGCCCCGGCGACGAAGGCCTTGTCCCCGGCCCCGGTGAGCACGAGCACGCGAATGTCTTCCTCCCGGCCCGCCCGTCCGATTACATCGGCGATTTCCTCCAGGGTAGCCGGATTGAGCGCGTTCATCACCTTCGGCCTGTTGAACGTCAGGACCCCCACGCCGTCTTGAACGTGAAAAAGAATGTTTTCATAATTCATGGACAAATCTCCTCCGGGCAGATGGAATGCGTTGAGGTGTTTCGGCAAAGGGCGCTACCGCCCTTCCTCCAATATATAAAGAGAAAGTATACGGGGAGGCGCCGCGCTTTGTCAAACCAATGCGGCCCGCGCAAAGGGGTATTCTCGGAAACGGCGCTATTCCCTTCGCGGCTTCGCGTGAACAAGCTCAGACCTCCAAAATCTTGCGGGGCTGGAAATTGCGGTGACACTCGCCGCAAAGCTCTCTTCCGAAACGGGAGAGGTTTTCCACGGCGCCGATCGCAACCAGCGTGTCTCCGGCCTGGAACTTCTCGCCGGGAGGCGGGTTGAACACCATCGTTCCCTCGGCTCGCTTTATGGCCACAATAATGAGATTAAAGTTGCTGCGGATGCCGGAGGCCATGAGGTCGATTCCTATAAGCTTGGAATCCTGCGGGATATGCATCTCTTCCATGCTCAGGTCCATTCCTTCCCCCGACAGGGCGAGTTCGAGAAAATCGGTAACCGTCGGCCGGAGTATGTTGTGCGCGATGCGCGCGGCCCCCAGGGCGTACGGGGAAACCACCCGGTTGGCTCCCGCCTTGATGAGCCTTTTGTCGGTTCCCGGAGATCCGGCACGGGCGCAAATAAAGAGTTTTTTGTTGAGATCCCGCGCGGTAAGAACGATGAAGACGTTTTCCGAATCCTTGGTCACAACCGATACCAGCCCCTTGGCGCGCGCGATTCCGGCCGTAACCAGATTTTCCTCCTCCGTTGCATCGCCGCAAAGATGGACGAGTTGTTTTTCCCGCAGGCGTACGAGTGAGGATTCCTCGGATTCTATTACGACCACCGGGACCCTGTGCTCGTGCAAAAGATCTGCGATTATCTGCCCCATTTGCCCGTAGCCGCACACTATGTAATGATTTTCCATCTGATCGAGTCTGTTTTTCAACTTGCGCCTCCGGTACGCTTCGAGAATATCCCCATCGAGCATGATCTGGCTGAAATAGGCGAGCGAAAAAGCTACAAAACCCGCTCCCATGAGGATCAGTACTATAGTGAAAATCCGGCCCACGGTGTCGGGGGGATGCACTTCGGTAAAGCCCACTGTCGAAAGGGTGATGACCGTCATGTAGAGGGCTTCTATAAAGGTGTACCCTTGAAGAACCATATACCCCGTGGTGCCGAAGGCTAGCAGTCCGAGCAAAATCGCCCCGATCACCGCCGTCCTTCGGCCTATTGCGGAATCCCAGAACCATTTCATGGAAAAAGCTTCCCTTCCTTTCTCCCACCGAATCCCGACGGGAGGCCAGTATCTCAAAATAGTCTTGACATGACCAGCATCTTCCATTATTTAGTCGCGTGTAACTATTCGCACAAACTCGTTTGGCCGGCGGACGGTTCGAGTGAGTCCAAATCGAATGCGGCGCTTGGAGGCCCGGCGGGTGCGGTGGAACAATCAATTCTCTCAAGCTGGGTCTGATCGTTTGGAAAAACTGCACACTAGCCGCAAGAGGTCACGAAATGCCCCTCAGATAACAGTCTTC
>JBMFWU010000324.1:0-2296 GCA_049964955.1 Syntrophobacteraceae bacterium | reverse complement strand
ACCCCAACCCTCGCCTGGAAAGCTCGATTCTCATAGAAGAGAATGCTTCTCTCCGGCTTTGCCCCGCACCATGAAGAACAAGTAAACGGGGTGGACCATCAACAATGATAGAATCGCCTTTCAATAGAACATCATCACATGGAATATTCAGAGCAGCACGCTTTTGTTGTTGTTCCACAATAATACGCCTTTCATGGGGCAACCCCGAGCAGGGTGACACGTCTGATTCTGAAGTGTCCTCAAGAAGACCGCGGAGCGGGCACTCGAGTTTTCGCACACCGATCCCCTGGAGCAACGTGTCAGGTTTCGCTACCAAGGCAGGTTGCCCGCCTCAGGTTCCAAATACACAATAGGGCTCCGATCCCTGGTGGGCAACCAGCGACAGATGCGCTGTGCGGCCTCTTTCGCGGTCATGGTGGCCCCACTAGCGGCCGCGCCGGATTGAAACCGGCCTGGGTGAAGAACTGTTACGCGAATGCCGTGGGGTGCGAACTCCTCCGCGATGCAAGCGCTGAGCATGTTGAGCGCTGCCTTCGCTATACGGTAGCTGTAGGAGAAGCCCTTTCCGGCAAACTCGCCCGAAGCCGTTCGCGAGATAGATCCAAGCCGGGAACTAATGTTCACAATGTGAGCGTCCTTCGTGGCAAGCAGTGCGGAGATGGCAGCGCGTGTTATCCGAAGGCATCCCAGCGCATGAATATCAAAGAGGGTCTCAACTTCCCCGACCTCTGTGGCGGCAAGTTTTTGAGACCAACCGGGAATTCCCGCGTTGTTTATCAGCAGATTCAGACTACCAAGGAACTGAAGTGCGCCATGGGCCGCCATCTCGGCACTCGGGTCGGCCACATCACACTCGAACCAGCGAAAGCGTCCCTCGGAAGCCCTCTCGAGGCGAACCAAACCTTCGCTCTGCGTCCTGGATAGGGCACCCACCTTCCAACCACGGTTTGTGAGCTGTCTACACAGCTCGTATCCCAGCCCACGACTCGCTCCAGTTATGAGTGCAGCGTGCATTGCGAGACCTCAGGGGTTCGTTAACCGCAGCGCTTATGGGGGACGCCCGAAAGCGCGAAATTGTCCTCTCAAGAAGATGATTATTCAAACTCGGCATCTTTTTGTCCTTTATATATACGCGTTTATTCTGTGCTTGGCGATATTTACGTGACGAATCGTTGACATAGTCCAAAAACTGTCAGTATGGGGATTGATCGGCGAACAGTTCGGCCCGGGGCGGCGCACATCACTCAAATGTTGCGATAGCCGTCTCAAAAGGAATGGTATGATCCGGCGATCGGCTCGTCGTATCGAAACTGGATCGGTTGGCTCGTTCCGTTCCGGACGCACGCGCCATTGCAGACGCTTTGGTCTCGCGCGGTGTGAAACTGGCCCTGGGGGAAAGCGTCTACGATATAAACGTGATCCCCAATGCGCTCGTATTGATCTTCGCGCAGGATCTTTTTTACTCCTTCGGTCACCGCCGGAATTGGGCCGGTCGAATGATGGAAAAATGTGGTCAACCCTCGAAAGAGATCCTATGATGTGAAGACAAGTCCGCAGGGACAGCGGCGATGTCCCGGGATTTTTTCGCCAGGTGTTCTGGAAAGGAGACTCGAATGAAATGGTGTGAGGTGGTCGAGCATCCAAGCCTGAAAGACCTGCCTTTCAAGATCGAAACGAACGAATGGGGAAAGATCATGATGGCTCCTGCCTCCTATTCGCATGGTGTGTACCAGGGGGAAATCGAGGCATGGCTCCGAAAATTGAGCAAGGAAGGCAGGGTTTCTCCCGAATGCCCTGTCGAAACTTCCAAGGGAACGAAGGTCGCCGACGTTGCCTGGGCAAGCCCGGCATTCCTCAAAAGGCACGGAATTAAGAAGATCGAGCTTCCCGAATCCCCGGAAGTCGTCGTGGAAATTGCGTCTCCGTCAAACAGCGCCGCCGAGTTGGAAGAAAAAAGGCTTCTCTATTTTGAAAAGGGCGCCAGGGAATTTTGGCTTTGCGACGAGGGCGGCCGCATGCGCCTTTTTACACCTATGGGGGAATTGGAAAGGAGCGAGCTTTTCAGGGAATTTCCACGATACATCGATATAGAGGTTTGAGCGACGGACTATCAGGCAATCGGTCGGGAGTGAGAAAAAATGAGCATCGCGGAACGGTATCGTAAGGAGCAACTCTCATCTGAGGAATTCAGACGCTCCTGCTTTGGAGGAGAAGATAAAGCTGGATATCGAGTACCGCTTGGAGGATGTGGCATAGGTATCTCCCAAATGAGCCGCGCAGCGGCGTGGGGGTGCAG
>JBMFWU010000323.1:0-2338 GCA_049964955.1 Syntrophobacteraceae bacterium | reverse complement strand
GCCCCAGATTATGGCAGAAGTTACCCCCGGCTGCAAGTGTGGATCAATATCAGTTTGCAAAAGGGGGGGAGATCCGATCCAGCCTGTGCCTTGGGTCGGGTTTCCGGATGGAAACTAGTTTAGCCTGTCGTCATGGCCTCGGCGACACGCCGCGGGTAAGTTGTTCTGCAGGGGAAAACACGTGGGAGCGGACAAAGCGCGTGCAGAGAAGCGCGGTCGATCCGGCCGTAGCGTAGAGCATGGCAACCACGACGAACTGATAAAGGGCCGCTTCTACGGGGTTGGAGCCCGCGATCACCATTCCGGCCATGAGTCCCGGAATCCAGACTATCCCTAACGAGCGCAAATTATTGAGATTGGGAATCAGGCTGGCCCTTACGGCTGCCTGCACGTACGGGGCGACCACGACCGCGGGGGCGGCTCCCAGGGCGAGTGCTGCTTCGATGTGCCCGGTGTGCGACTCGACCTCCGAACTGAAGCGGTCGAGTGCCAGTGCGGTCGTATTCATCGCGTTGGCGATGAGCATGCTTCCTACCGGAATAAGGGTTGCGGGAGTCGTGCCGATGACCCCCGAGGCGACCATTACGCTAATTACAACACCAGCACCGATCAGAATGGAGGAGGTCGTCACCTGGAAGATGCCGGGGATGTGCCTGGTTCTTCGCGCGGCAATGGCCGCGCCGGCCATCATCATGGCGAGAAGCACAATGGCGCTTATCCAGCGCGCGCCTCCCAGGATGAAAATGAGCAGCAGGCCTACCACTACGATCTGGCCAAGGCCTCGCGCCAGGGCAAAAACGGTTTCTTTCCCGAGATGAATCCCGGAGCGGCGTGCCACCAGGGCGACAGCCAGAGCAAGGAGGGCCGCCCCTGCGGCCTGTTCGGCCCGCAACAGGGCGGCTTCATTCCAGAGTAGATTGAGCATGGAGCGCCTCTTGGACTTTGCCGTCGAAAACGAGCCGGCCGGCATCGATCAGGATTGCACGGTTTGCGATCCGCACCGCCTGCGCCGAATCGTGGGTGACCATCAGCGCGGTCAGGCGGTGTTCGGCGAGAACGGAGGTAAGCAGCGTCTCGATTTCCCGTTCCGCCCGCTCGTCGAGCGAGGCTGTCGGTTCATCCAGCAGAAGCACCTCCGGCTTGTTGGCGAGCGTGCGCGCAAGCGAGACCCTCTGGGCCTCGCCGCCCGAAAGATTTGAGATGTCCCGGCCCGAGAACCCTGCAAGCCTCACCTGCTCCAGAAGTTCCTCGATTTTCGAAGGCGAGAGGAGTTCGCCGTGCTGGCGCGGTCCGAAGCTCAGATTGTCCGCGACGGTGCCCGGAAAGAGGTAGGCCGACTGCATCATCATCCCCACTTTACGCCGCAGTTCCCGGGGCGCGAATTCCCGATACTCTCGGCCGTGAAGATAGACGGCGCCCCCGGTCGGTTCGTCCAGCCGGTTGATAAGCCGAAGAAAAGAGGATTTGCCCGCTCCGCTCGGCCCCACAATCGCCAGGAACTCTCCCCGATCCACACGCAGGCTGATACCGTTTACCAGCACCTTCCCCGGTATTTCCCGGGTGAGGTTTTTCGTCTCGAGCACCGTTTCCTTTCCGGGCAGCTCGGCTGACATATTTTCCTCCCGAGGAAATCAAATAGGAAGCACGTGAATCAAGGCCCAAAAAACGAAGAGCGCCGATACGAGATATTCCGCCGGCTGCCCCGTACGAAACAGGCTGAGACCGACTCTTTGACCGGCGATTTGGATGCCCCGCGGAGTCAGAAAATCCCCTGCCAGGTGAAACGCTCCCGGCAGGAAAAACACCCAGGGCCTGAAATGCAGGGGAGCGAGAATGCGGTCTGCATACACCGACAGGGCCGATGGCGGGATACGATTTGAAAAAAACATGAGAAAAAAGAGCGGGGCAAGCCACAGGAGCAGCTCGTGAGTAAGACCGCGGTGAGCCGCGATCCGTTCCCCGCCCGGTGTTTCGAGCTGGTCGGGCAGGCTCGCGGCCGCGGTGCAGTAGATGACCTCGGCAAGGTGCATGTTGAGCAGGACCGCGCACGACCCCGCCATCAGCATGTGGTTTCGCCATTTCAAGACGTTTGCTCCGTTGTTTTGGGCGCCCGCAAAGCAAAGGCAAAGAAGCGGGGGCTATCGCCCCCTGCACCCCCACGCCGCTGCGCGGCTCAGTTTGCGCTACGGCGAGAGGCCACGCGGGGTGCGTAGCCTCTCGCCGTAGCGCTCAGCGATCGGCCCGCACGCGCCTTGCGCGTGCGGGCCGATACCCCGGGGGTGCAGGGGGCGAAAGCCCCCGCTCTCTTCCCCTTTGCTTTTTATTTAATAATAATAGT
>JBMFWU010000322.1:0-2410 GCA_049964955.1 Syntrophobacteraceae bacterium | reverse complement strand
GTCGAATGGGAGATAACTCCTCGGCGCGCTCCAGGCTGCGACGCACGACCAGGACCGGTTCGCCCGAGGCAGGCACGATCAGGTGGCAATCCTGAACCGTACCCGTAAAATAGAACAGGTCCGCATTTTGCCGGATTATTGCTGCATCGACCCCCTCTTCCCGCAGAAGCGCCTGCAGCATGATGATCCTGTTGGCTATCTCGCTTGCCGGTACTCGTTCCAATCGTTTCCCTCCGCATCGGTTTTAGTGCATTCCCGCCGACGTCGATCCCTCCCCCGAAGAGCCCTTGCGCAAAAACAGGGTAAGGGGAATCAAAATAGCGGTCGCAATGGATAGAACAAAAAAAGTATCGTTAAAAGAAAGCATATTCGCCTGACGCAGGACCTCCCCGTAGACAAACGCAAGACCTCCCTTCGAGGCAGCCGGAACGTGATTCATTTGCAGAAAGCCGGTTGCCTGGTTGTATGCATGCCGGAAGGCCGGATTGAACGGGGTGATGTTCTCACTGAGAAAAGTCTGGTGGAACTGGGCGCGCCGGTCGAGGATCGTCGTGCTGACAGCAACCCCGAAACTGCCCCCGAGATTTCGCAGCAGGTTGAAGACCCCGGAGGCATTGCCCATCTTTTCGACCGGGATGTTCACGTAGGTGGCCGCAGCCAGGGGAACGAAAAACATTCCGAGGCCAAGCCCCTGGATGAGGCGGGGCAGGGCTATGGCGTAAAAGTCCGCCTGGAGGTTGTATTCCGACATCATAAGCAAAGCATAAGACGTGATGGCAAGCCCCGCTACCAGGATGATCCAGGGTTTTAGCCCCTTTTTCATGAGAGCGCCCGCGATGGGCATGACAATGAAGCTGGATATGCCTCCCGGCCCCAGGATGAGGCCTGCCCAAAGCGCGGTATACCCCATGAGTTCCTGGGCGTAGAGAGGCAGCAGGACGAAACTGCCGAAGAGGCAAAAAAAGCCCAGAAACATGATGGCGGTCCCGGCGCTGAAGGCGCTGTCCTTAAAGACCCTGAGATCCACAACGGGGTGCTCGGTGCGAAGCTCTACCACGACGAACAAAACCAGGGCCAGAATGGCGATTGCGGACAATACGAGAATGTAATGAGACTGTAGCCAGTCCTTGCGCTCCCCCCTGTCGAGAACGATTTGCAGCGCGCCGAGGCCGAGGGCGAGAAGAAAAAGGCCCCACCTGTCGACGCGGGCCACGGCCCGCTTTATGTAGGCCGGGTCGTAGATGAAAAAAATCGTCAGAAGGACGGCCAGAATTCCGGCCGGAACATTGATGTAGAAGACCCATCTCCAGGACCACTGGTCCGTTATGAACCCGCCCAGAACCGGTCCCACTATGGGGGCCATGACGACCCCCATGCCGAAGACGGCCATGGCCATCCCGTGTTCCTTGCGGGGGAAAGTCTCGAGCAGGATGGCCTGGGAAAGCGGCTGCAGACCGCCTCCGCCCAAACCTTGCAGGACGCGCGCCACGATGAGCACATCCAGGGTTGGCGCCGCACCGCACAAAATCGATGCGATCGTGAAAGTCAGTATGGAGAAGATGAGATAGCGTTTTCTGCCGAAAAGCCCGGCCAGCCAGCCGGTAATGGGAATTATTATGGCATTGGAGACCAGATAGGAGGTAAGGACCCAGGTCACCTCGTCCATCCCTGCGCTCAGGCTCCCCTGGATATGAGGCAGGGAGACATTGACGACGCTCGTGTCCATGACCTCGATAAAGGTCGGGATCATCACGACAAGGGCTATCACCCATTTGTTGACCGAAGGCCGGCCTTTGCTCCCCTCGGTCATGGTTTGCCGGGTGAAGCCGACGAGGCTTGCGTCCATGTGGGACTGAGCAGCAGCGGACCTTTCCTGTTTTTAACGTCTATGGAAACCTCGAGCGAAGCGCCGACCCGCAGCGGGTAGGCGGGCGGAAGCGGCTTGTCGAACGCGATCTTGACCGGGATTCGCTGTACGACTTTAATCCAGTTGCCTGTGGCATTTTCGGGCGGAATGAGCGAAAAGGCGGCCCCCGTCCCGGCCCGAATACCGACCACCTTTCCCTTATAGGTGTGACTCGGATAGATGTCGGCGCTAACCGTGGCCGGCTGCCCGACACGCACGTCTGTGAGCTGTGTTTCCTTGAAATTGGCCTCCACGTAGATTTCCTTGAGAGGGACAACCGCCATGAGCGCCTGGCCGGGCTGGATCCTGTCGCCCACCTGCACGCTTTTTTCCGCCACGTAGCCGTCGATAGGCGCATGGATCGTGCAGTAGGAGAGCTGGAGCCGGGCGCCCCGGAGCTCGGCCTTCAGTCTGTCACGATGGGCTTGTAGCGCTTCGACCTTGCGGAGCTGAACACTCACATTGGAGCGCTGGCTTTTAGTGCCCCGGAGCTGGGCCTCGAGC
>JBMFWU010000321.1:0-2415 GCA_049964955.1 Syntrophobacteraceae bacterium | reverse complement strand
TTAGCAGCGGCAAGGGCGGCGGCATTATGCAATTTTGCCGGGAGATGTTGCGCATACAAGGCCGGCAAATGTCCATGTTCGAGGTGGCCAGGTGGATGGAAGCCAAAGGAATATCAACAACTTCGCCATCAACCCCGCCTGCCTCCGATTGTAAATCGCACTCACTTGCCCATCACCGGTCTTCGAGCCTGGATGGCGCCAATCGTCCTGTGGAGATCGATCTTCGCCCCTGGCTGCGCACCGAGCATCCCGAGTGGGGGCGCCGGGGAATATCGGCTACCACCTGCCGCTATCTTGGCTGCGGCTTTTTGCCTCATCGCACTGGAGCCAAAGCCTCCTCTCCCTTGAACTCCCGGCTGGTGTTCCAGGTTCGTGGAATCCAGGAAAAGGATCGGCATCTGCAACCGATCATCCTCAGCCACAGTGGACGGGCGCTCACCCCGGAACAGGAAAAATCGGATGGAAAGTACTGGAGCTATCCGTTTCGGAAAGGTTTGGAAATCTACAACCAAGATAAGCTCCTGCTCGATATGGAGGCTTGCAGTCAAACCGGTGCGTCCGGCTTGATTCTTGTGGAGGGTTTCTTTGATGTGGCAAAGCTTGTGGAGGCAGGCTGCCGCAATGTCGGTGCATTGATGGGCGCGCACATCTCCGCCGAACAGATCGAGCGATTGGAATGGATGCGCTCCCGCATCGGCTTTTCTCGTATCGTATTGTTTCTGGACCGGGACCAGGCCGGTCGAGAAGGGGCTCGGCGTGCAGCCGAGCAGCTTTTACATCATGGCTTCGATGTGAGCGTGTTTGACTGGAATCGGGATGTATCCGGTAACGGTCAGAGTATCGGGTCGATCCCGAGCACCACTAAGGATCCTGGCGACATGCCGGTCGAACAGCTTCGAGACTTGCGTGAGCAAGGTGTCATTTAGAACAATGAATCACAGGATGAAAAAGAAAAGAGGAGCCAAACCGATGGACATGCAGTTAGCAGAAATCCAAAAACTTCTTGGGCTGCTTCGACTCAATGGAATGAACGCGACGCTTGAGACCAGACTTATCCAGGCCAACCAGGGCGCTTCTTTCCCGGAAGTCTTTGCCTGTCTGGTGCAAGACGAGGTCGATTATCGCAGCTCGCGGCTTTGCGAGACCCGCTTCAAGGCTTCCGGTCTCACGGAGCGGCCAACTCTTACGGAGTTTGATTGGGGCTTCAATCCGAAACTGCCCAAAAAGGAAATTTATGAACTGGTCGGCGGCAGGTTTATCCGAGAGGGCGGCGACGCCCTGCTGATCGGCTCGCCCGGAACAGGCAAAAGCCATATAGCTAAGACGGTGGCCAACGCGGCCATTCAAGCCGGCTATAAAGTCATCTATCGTGAGGCCCATGTCTTTTTTGAAGACATCTTCGAAGCTGCTCAGCTAAAACGCAGAAAAAGGGTGACAAAACTCTTCTCCGAAACCGATCTTCTAATCATCGACGACCTCTTTTTGCGTAAAAACATGCCGGAACAAGCCGCGGACGATTTACTGGATGTCATTATGAATCGCTATTCTTCCAGAAAAAGCAGCATGATTACCTCAAATCGGCCCCTCGATGACTGGGGCAAGCTCCTGCGAGATAACGCCGCCTCATCCGTTGTCCTGGACCGCCTGCTCCACCGGGGCCGTCTGCTCAAGTTCGAAGGTAAGAGCTATCGCCTGAAAGAGGCTTCCATGAGGTTGACGGAAAACAAACAAAAATCTCAGGATGAAAAAGGAATAACAATGGACCACTGAACAGGTTGTTGGTAGGTTATTTTTCTACTGTCGCCCGGGGGATTTTGACCCGGCCATAAGTGGGGGATTTTCAAGTGGCCCTCGGGGCTCTATCCTTCAATGCATCCCGGCCCGCATCGAGGCTTTCCTCGCGTACGAACAACTCCTTTCGCCGGGCAAGGAGCAGACTGCGAAACCGGTCCAACTCGCTATCACTCATTTGCAACCCTTTCACATCAACTGGGATGTTGGTAGCTTTCCATACCGGAATACCGGAAGGTTTGCTGAATTTGGCGTATCTGTCTTTTTCTGTCTTCAACGTAAACACAGGAGGAGAAAAGGTAAAGTTTTCGGGTTGGTGGGGAGAAAAGGCCGCCGCGCAGGCTCCCTTTTCAACTCCAGCCCTTTTTTGAAACCGTTCTGTCGAGCGAGCCGAACCTCACGATCTTTCCCGGGACCTCAAGGTGGTTATATTAAGTAAAATCACCCGGTTCAAAGGAGTTCCCAATGGCTGCGGTTCGACACTTGAAACTACCGGCACCAAACATCCCCACGGATAGGTGCCGTGGGTCCCGGATTGCCATAGAACATCTTGATAAGAAACTTCCAATGTAAGCGCTCGGGGAACCGCATCTTTTCAGGACAAAATTATTGTGACAGGTTGCG
>JBMFWU010000320.1:0-2473 GCA_049964955.1 Syntrophobacteraceae bacterium | reverse complement strand
TGTGTGGATGGACCAATGGCAAGAGTATTGTGTCGATTCCATGCAGCGCTTTGTCATGTTCATGGACATTTTCAGGATAAGGGGAAACAACTACCTGGACACCATCAAAAAGGGTGAGCCCCCGGTACTTGTATTCGACTACGAGGTCATCCTTTCGGGCAGGAGCCTGGAAAGACCCGTGAACTACGACCTGGCCCGCATCATTCCAGGAACGACCGATGCCATCGATCCTTCAAAAAGACCCATTGTAGTCATTGACCCTCGCGCCGGAAACGGACCCGGGATCGGCGGGTCGAAAAAGGATTCGGAGATAGGGGACGCTCTTGCCCAGGGCCACAGGGTATATTTCATTCTATTCCACCCGGAGCCCGTGCCGGGGCAGACCCTGGCCGACGTGGAAAACGCCGAAATCCGGTTCATTGAAGAAGTGGAGCGGCGCCACCCCGAGGCCTTAAAACCCGCAGTAATCGGCAACTGCCAGGCCGGGTGGGCGGTGGCCCTCCTCGGCGCCGACCGCCCCGACCTGACCGGGCCTCTCGTGCTTAACGGCACGCCTCTTTCCTACTGGTCGGGAGTGCAGGGGAAAAGCCCCATGCGTTACGCGGGAGGTCTTTTGGGCGGAATCTGGCTTACCTCCCTGCTGTCGGATATGGGGAATGGAGAGTTCGACGGAGCGTGGCTCGAGGAGAACTTCGAGAACCTGAACCCCGGAAACACGCTCTGGTCCAAGCAGTACAACCTCTACGCCAACGTGGACACTGAGAAGGAACGCTATCTCGCCTTCGAAAAATGGTGGGACGGTTATTCCTATATGACCAGGGAAGAGATCCATGAGATCGTGGAAAGTCTCTTCGTGGGCGATAAGCTGGAACAGGGAAAGCTGCGGCTGGACAGGAAAAAGGTCCTGAACCTGAAAAATATCACAAAACCGCTGCTCCTGTTCGCATCCAGGGGGGACAACATCACCCCGCCGCAGCAGGCGCTCGACTGGATCATCAAGGAATACTCATCCGCTGAGGAAATCAAGCGCCAGGGCAAGGTGATCATCTACCTGCTGCACCCCGATGTCGGTCACCTGGGGATATTCGTAGGCTCCAGGGTAGCCCGCAAAGAGCACAATGAGATCATAAAGAGCATCGAGGTCATAAATGCGCTGCCTCCAGGCCTCTATGAGATGATCATCATCGAGAAAGGCAAGGAGGAGGGGGTGAGCAATTACGATGTACGCTTCGATGAGCGCGACATGAAGGACCTGATGGCCCTTAACGAAGATGCCGGGGAAATGTTGGAAGAAGACGCGGACTTCCGCCGGGTCGCGGCCGTATCGGAGATGAACGACGCGATTTACAACACCTTTTTCAGCCCCTGGGTCAAGATGTTTTCCAACGGGGCCACGGCCGAGATAATCAAACAGCTCCATCCGCTCAGGGTGAACAAGTATATCTTCTCTGAGAGGATCAACCCGTTAATGCTGCCCTTCAGGTTCCTCGCACCCATGGTGCAAAAAGACAGGAAGCCCGTTCAGCCGGACAACGTATTCCTGGAACTTCAGGACCGGGTCTCGGATGGAGTCGTTGCCGCGCTGAACGGCTATCAGCGGATCAGGGACAAGCTTGATGAGACCTTGTTTTTTGCCATGTATGAAAGCCCTATGATGAAGTTTCTGTTCCCCGGGCTGTCAGGGAAAAACCTGAGATCGAAGGAGTCGATGCAGGAAAAGGAGTAATGTCAAACAAGGGGAATCAATCCTCCGGGAGCATCGCGACGAGATGGACAAACCTTGACCCCATTTGAGGGGGAGGTTTGCCCGCCAAAATCAAATTGGGAGGTCTGAAGGAAACAAATGCGCAAGGGCCTTATTCTCTATTTTCTTCGACATGGTGAAACCACCGCCAGTCTTACAGGCCGCTATTGCGGCGCCCTTGATTCGGACTTGACCCCGGCAGGCTATGAAATGGCGCAGGATTTTGCCGCTGCCTATAGAGACCTTGCCTGGGAGGCCGTCTTTTGCAGTCCCCTGAAGCGAGCCGTGGCCACGGCCCAACCTTTGTGCGAAGCCGTGGGACTAACCCCGCACCTGAGGGATGGACTCAAAGAGATCGCCTACGGCCAGTGGGAGGGCAAGACCCCGGGGGAAGTGAACCGCGAATTTCATGATGAATACGTCCGCTGGCTGTCCGATCCGGGTTGGAATGCGCCCACCGGCGGGGAAAAGGGAATGGACATATCCCGCCGAAGCTCCATGGTGCTGGATGAGATTGAACGGACTTATCCATCGTGTAATGTCCTGGTGGTCTCCCACAAAGCAACGACGCGCATCATGCTGTGCTCCTTGTTAGGCATCGATGTGGGCCGCTACCGCGACCGCCTCGGCATGCCGGTAGCCGCGTTGAGCATAGTGGAAATGATGGAGCAGGGACCTTTACTGAGAGTAATGGGAGACCGCACACATTTGCGTCCAAGTCTGCGCCTT
>JBMFWU010000319.1:0-2484 GCA_049964955.1 Syntrophobacteraceae bacterium | reverse complement strand
AGGAAGACGACCGCGCCGGCAATTTCTTCGGGTTCCCCGAGCCGCATGAGCGGGAGCTGCCGGACCGCCTTTTCGCCCACCTCCGGGTCCTTCCAGAGGGCTTCGCTCAGCCGTGTTTTGATTATCCCGGGCGCCAGGGCGTTTACCCGAATATTATACTGCCCCCATTCCTTGGCCATGACCTGGGTAAGCATGATCACGGCGGCCTTGCTGACGCAGTACATACCCAGGTCCGCGGCCCTGAGACCTCCCAGGGACGATGTATTTATGATGCATCCGCCCCCCTGTTTTTTCATTTCCCTCGCCGCCAGTCGGCTGAGTATGAAGACTCCCTTCACATTGACGTTCATGGTAATGTCATAGGTCTTTTCATCCTGGTCCATGATCGGACCATAGTAGGTATTGGTCCCCGCGTTGTTTAGAAGAATATCGATTCGGCCGAATTCTTCGACGACCCGTTGGATAAGCATCTCGGAATCTTCCGTTCGGGCGTTATGGGCGGCTATCGCCATGCCCCTCACGCCTTTGGAGCGGATCTCCTCCGCAACCGGCTCGAGATCGGCTATCTTTCGGCTGCTGACCACGACATCGGCCCCGGCGTCGGCCAGGGCAAGGGCGCAGGCGCGTCCGATCCCGCGGCTTCCTCCCGTAACCAGGGCGACTTTTCCTTCACACGAAAACCTCGAAAGATCCACTCATCCCCCCTGTCCGCAGATATCAAGCCTCGACGTACCGTCCCTGAAGCCCGCGCATGCCGCGCAGCCAACCTTCATAGTCGCCGGTCTTTTTACGAATATAGTCGAGGACCTCCTTATGAGGCAAAATGAGAAACTCCTCCTTCTCCAGACCTTCGATCACGCATTGGGCTACTTCTTCTGCTGAAATGGCGGTCTGCAGGAGAAGCCTTCCCACTCCTTCGGTTTCTTCGGTGAGCATGCCGGTTTTTACCCCCATGGGACAAAGACAGCTGACCTTTATGCCCTGGTGGGCATGGGTGATGGAGAGCCATTCGGCAAAGGCCACGGCGGCATGCTTGGTGACTGAGTAGGGGGCCGTGCCAAGGGTAGTGAGCAGCCCTCCCGCCGAACAGGTCTGGAGCAGGTACCCGGCGCCGCGCTCGATCATGGAAGGCAAAACGGCGCGAGCGGCATAGACATGGGACATGACGTTTACATCCCAGCTAAGCTGCCAGGCCGAATCCTCCGCTTCAGCTCCGCCTTGACAGGCAACCCCCGCATTCGAACAGAATAGATCGATCGGACCGAAGCTGCGGGTTGCGATATCGACGAGCCTTTTGACATCCTCTTCTCTGCCGATATCTCCGGGAACGGCCACAGCGCCGATCTCCGCTGCCACCCCGGCTGCACCTTCCTCATTGCAATCCGAAACGACGATACCCTTTGCCCCCTCGGAGGCGAACCGGCGGCATAATGCACGGCCGATGCCCGAGGCGCCGCCGGTGACAACTACGACTTTATCTTTGACCTTCATGGGAAAATCATCTGCCTTTCCAGTTGGGCGGTCGTTTTTCGACGAATGCTTTGGGACCTTCGAGGAAATCTTCCGACCGGTACATGGCTTCCTGGCCGGGAAACTGCGCGGACAGGGCCTCCGGCAAACTCATCTCCAATCCTTTGAGCGTCGCTTCCTTGGCTGCGCGGATGCTTATAGGGGCGCCAAGCAGGATTTCCGAAGCGATCCTTTCGGCAGCGGCCATGAGTTCCGCAGCGGGAACCACTTCCTGGACGAGCCCGTATTGCATGGCCTGCTGCGCCGTGATTCTCTTGGAGGTCATGATCAGATACTGGGCCAGATGGAAGGGGATCTGCCTCGGGAGGCGATGAACTCCCCCCGCGCCGGGTATGAGTCCCACGCGGGGTTCGGGAAACCCGAAGGTCGCGCTTTCCGAAGCGATGATAATGTCGCAGGCGAGCGCGATTTCGAACCCGCCCCCCAGGGCCAGCCCGTTTACAGCGGCGATAAAAGGCTTAAAGCAGTCACAACGCGAAGTTATTCCCGCAAACCCGCCGTTTGCCTTCCGAGTGATCTCGGCGACCTTTTCGGGCCCGTTCACGGCCTGGAATTTCAGGTCGTTTCCGGCCGAAAACGCCTTCTCCCCTTTGCCGGTGACGATACACACCCACTGCTCCGGGTCGGCATCGAATGCATCGAATGCATTTCCCATTTCGACGCTCACCAGGGGACTGATGGAATTCATGACTTCGGGACGGTTTATGGTGACCGTGGTCACGTGCCCCTTCGTTTCCACCTCTATCAATTCGTAGCTCATAGAATCCGCCTCCGAAAGCGAAAATAAGATCCACCATGTTCACCGATTTTCTTCCTGCTTCCCGCTCCTCGCTTCCTGCTTCATTCTTTATAGCTGTACCAGCCTTCCCCCGTCTTGCGGCCGAATTTGCCCTCGGTGACCTTTTTTACAACGCTCGGAGTCGGCAGGTCGGCCCTGTCGCCGGAGGCGTAAAA
>JBMFWU010000318.1:0-2540 GCA_049964955.1 Syntrophobacteraceae bacterium | reverse complement strand
TCAAATATCTATGGTCCGCAAAAAGACTGCGAAGGTGGCGCCGCTGCCCGGTGTACTGCGAACCGTGATGCCCCCCCCGTAGGACCGTACGATTCCCCGGACAACCGAGAGGCCAAGCCCCGTACCTTCATCGGCCGGTTTGGTGGTGAAGTAGGGGTCGAAGATTTTTTCCTGGATCGAGGGATCGATCCCTCTACCCGTATCACTCACGACAAGACATATATAGGGGCCCGGCCGGAGAGGCCGGTCCGAAGCGGGCACGGGGCGCGGGCCTTCGAACTCCCCCGCGGATGAAACGTCAACCCTGGACAGTCCGATCAGCAAAACCCCTCCGCCTTTGGACATGGCATGGACAGCATTGGTGCAAAGATTGATCAGCACCTGCTGAATTTCGGTCGGATCGGCCTCTACAATCATCTCGTCGGGACAGGAGGGCAGGTCGGTGCGAATTTCGATATTTGCGGGAAATGTGGGGCCCATCAACGTGAGAGTTTCCTCTACAAGGGACGCGATTGCCACGGGGCGACGCGAATGCTCCGCCCGCCGGCTGAATGCGAGAATGCGCTTTACCAGGTCCGCCGCGCGCGCGCCGGCTTTGAGCACGTTTTGAAGATTTTCGCACACCGGGCTCTCCTGTGGAAGCTTGCCCAGGGCAGCTTCCGCATGGCCGAGCATGGCTGCCAGAATGTTGTTGAAATCGTGGGCAATGCCCCCTGCCAGAGTGCCGAGGGCCTCCATTTTATGGGCCTGGCGAAGCTCCTTTTCGAGCTTGAGCCGAAGAGAAATATCCCGGTGAGCGCTCACAAAACCCATAACCGTCCCGGATTCGCTTCGAACCGGAGAGACGCTCGCCTCGGTTTCGTAGAAAGAACCGTCCTTTTTCCTGTTGGTGACGTATCCGGACCATACGCGCCCCGCGCAGAGCGTTTCCTGAATATCACGGTAGAAGGCGCGGCTGTGCAGACCGCTTTTAAGAAACCGCGTGTGCCGGCCGATCGCCTCGGCGCCCTCATAGCCGGTCATCATGGTGAAGGCCGGATTGACGTACCTGATGATCCAATCGGTATCCGTGATGAGAATGGCATCCGCGCTCTGCTCCAGCGCGGCCATGAGAAATTTTCTTTCTTCTTCGGCCAGTTTGCGTTCGGCGATCTCGGCCCTCAGGGCTGCATTGGAGTTCGAAAGCTCGCAGGTGCGCTCCAGCACGAGGGCTTCGGATTCTGTGTAAGCTCTGGTCAAGGCTTCCTGCGCGTTCTGCCGTTCGGCGTTTTTTTTCTCCAGCAGTTCCGCCATGGAATCGAAGGCCTCGGCAAGTCTGCCGAATTCATCGGCGATGTGAGGCAGGCCGGTCCGGACGCTTTCCTCGCCTCGTCCCAGTCGTTGTGCTGCAGCAGTAAGCTCTGCGATAGGCCGGACTAGGGAGAGGTCTCCGAAAAACAGGGTGAGAGCGAGCGCCAGGGCACAGGCCGCTCCCGCGGCGAGCAGTTCCACCGTTATTGCGCGGTTGGCCTGCGCGGCGATCGCACTTACTGGTGCATCTCCGATGATGTACAAACAGGGAGGAGCTTTTTGTTCCAACCTCAGCCCTCTATATGCATAGATGCGAAGCACCCCGTCGTTTCCGGTCTCTTCGAAAAGTCCCCGGTCCGAATTCGCCCGGATCAGGTCGACTCCGGTGACTTCAGGAGAACTGCCCGGCGAAGCCGTCTTGCCGGCAGGCTGTCTCCAGATTCGAATACCTTTTCGGTCCGCATAGTGGATCGAAAAGCCCGCAGGCGGATGCATCCTCTCGAGATAATCGAAATCGGTGCGGCCGCCGACCTTGCACTCCGCAGTGAGAACCGCAACCAGCCCGCCGTGCTTATTCAGAACCGGGTAGGAAAAGTCGATCGAACGGTCACCATCAGCTCCTCGGCCCCTCAGATCGCCGACGGAGAACCGGCCGCACCGTATGGCATCTCTCACGTCCCTGCGGCCCGACAGATCCTCTCCAATCCGGGAACTCGCCGAGGAGGCGAAAACCACTCCCCTGCTCGTCGCTGCTTCTATGACGGTAAAAGACGGGTACAGTGCATGCAGTTGGCTGAATAAATCATTGCAGAATGCTGCCTCACGCCTTTGCACGGAGGAGTCCCCGGCAAGGGCGCTCAGCAGGCACCGCGCCCCCGTGGCCGTGGCCTTCTGCCGGACCGCCAGCCCGTCTACAATCAGCAGAGCGCGCTCCCTGGCCTTTTCGATCGACTCTTTTCGTTTTTCCAACCCCAGCGAGAGAATAACGGCACTGACGCCAAGAAACAGGATCATGGAAACGGCGAGCAATTTTTTTCTAACAGGCCATGAGGCAAAGATAGAGCGACAAAAAGCCATTATGGCGCCACCTGCAAAGAGGAATGGGTTCAAAAACGTAAAATCGCCGGATGCTTTCCCTGTTAAAGTTCGGCAGAAAGACGCTCGGCTTGATACTGAAAAGTATCGCGGGAAATACTGAGGGAATATCAGTAGTGCGCGCGCCTACTGGAGAGACATCAGATGGGACATGA
>JBMFWU010000317.1:1431-2555 GCA_049964955.1 Syntrophobacteraceae bacterium | reverse complement strand
CCGTCTCCGACGAAGATATCGTGACGCAGGTAAAAGACTACAGTCGCACCCGACTGGAACCGGTCGGCGAAGTCAACTACGCCCAACTGAAGTCCGGTTCGATTACCATCGAGGGTCGGGAGATTCCGACCGTTCCGCTTTCGAGCTATTCGCGTGCAAAGGAAATCGCCGAAATTCTGAAAAGCTGGATCGAGAAGGGCCAATTTTTGCTCGGAGAACCGCAGAAGATGCTTCCTTCCGTTCCCTACCCCGCGTCGGCCGGCGCCAAGGGTCTGAAAGGGTAGGGCGATGGCCCGTAAGGCAAAGGGAATAGGACTTCTTTCCGGCGGCCTCGACTCGATATTGGCAGTAAAGGTCCTCCAGGAACAAAAGATCGATCTGCTCGGAGTGACCTTTAAAACGCCTTTTTTCGGCCCTGCGGAAGGATTGGCGGCAGGGGATATGGCCGGAATCGAAATGCGTGCGATCGATATCTCCGAAGTCCACCTGGAAATGCTCAAAAACCCGCGCTACGGGTACGGAAGCCGGATCAACCCCTGTATCGACTGCCATGGTCTCATGCTGCGGGAGGCCGCAAAAATCCTGGAGGCCGAGGGGGCCGATTTCCTCTTTACCGGCGAGGTGCTCGGACAGCGGCCCATGAGCCAGCGCCGGGATTCGCTGCGAAGTGTCGAAAAGCTCTCCGGCCTTATCGGGCGCATCCTGCGGCCGTTGAGCGCAAGACTTCTTCCCCCCACCATCGTCGAGGAAGAAGGGCTGGTCGATAGGAGCATGCTGCTCGATATTCAGGGCCGTTCGCGAAGACCCCAGAGAGAACTCGCCCGAAAATACGGCCTGAAGGACTATCCGCAGCCGGGGGGCGGTTGCATGCTCACAAACGAGGGGTTTGCAAGCCGGCTCCGAAAACTGCTCGAAATAAGCCCGGGGGCAACGATCGGGGATGTGGAGATCATCAAGTGGGGACGGGCTTTCGTGCTTCCCGGCGATACGATCTGCATGGTGGGCCGCAAAGAGAGCGAAAACGACAGGTTGGAAACTCTTTCCCGACCGGGCGATATCGTTTTGAGCGGTTTCGATCATCCCGGCCCGACCTGCGTGGTTCTTGCCCCGAAGGAGACTTTCGA
>JBMFWU010000317.1:0-1331 GCA_049964955.1 Syntrophobacteraceae bacterium | reverse complement strand
TGGCGGGGAAATTGGCAGGGTCCATTCCGTAGTCGCAGTGAGGTCGTAACGGGCAGATGGAGCATTGGGGCTTTTTGGCCGTGCAGATCCTTCTGCCGTGCTGGATCAGCTGGTGAGAGAATTTGACCCATCTCTCCCTGTCCAAAAGAGCGTTCAGGTCCTGTTCGATTTTGTCCGCCCCCTTTGCGCGCGTCAAACCCAGCCTGGTCGAAACCCGCGAAACATGGGTATCGACGGCAATGCCCGGAATGCCAAAGGCGTTGCCCAAAATCACGTTGGCCGTCTTTCTGCCTACGCCGGGCAGACCCACCAGCGTCTCCATGTCCCGGGGGACCGCGCCGCCAAACCGCTCGGCGATGATTTTGCAGGATTCCTTTATGGCCACTGCCTTGTTATGATAAAAACCGGTGCTCCGGATGTCCTGCTCCAGTTCCGCGAGCGGCGCTTCGGCGAAGGCTTTGGCCGAAGGATACTTGCCAAACAGGGCCGGAGTAACGATATTGACCCGCTCGTCGGTACACTGCGCAGACAGAATGGTCGCCACCATCAGTTGCAGCGGGTCGGTGAAGTCCAGCGAACATTTGGGGTCGGGATAGAGTTCATCGAGTATTTTCAGGATTGACTTTACCTTGTCCGAATTGGTATGAATGCCGCCCAAAAAACTTTCTCCTGTGGATAGTAACCGCTTGGCAAAAGGTGAAAGCAAGATTAGTTTTGTAAGCCAATTCGCCGGCTATTTCAAGCCGAAACGCCGGCTTCTCCGCGGACATTAGATGGCAGGCGCATAATGAGCATTAAAGAGAAAGAGCCGTTCAGTTCATTACTTTCGAAAACCAGCTCCACACGGGTCCGGAGCACCCACCTCATCGTTTGCCCCTTCTGCGACGACGGCCATCCCATTCCGACCGATTTCGACTCGATCCACCGCTGCACATGCGGGGCATGCTTCAAGGTCTGCGGAACCGACATGCTCGAAACCGGCGTAGGAGATATCGCCAACTCCTTGTGGAACGAGGAGGAACTGAGCCTCGTGCGGTCGGTGCCGGTCGATTTTTGTAACATTATCATTGAGAGGGATTTCGACCGTCTGCTCGATCTGCGGCACACCTCGCGCGAAAATGGCGGCATCGAGCGCTTCTGTAAATACGATATCAATCTCAACCTGAGCCTGGTCTGGGTAAAGAGGCTGTTTTAGGGGCCGACCGTCGCTCATTTCTTGACACCGCATTCATAAGAGGGTATGTTTCCAATCCACCGGGGATGTAGCTCAGTTGGGAGAGCGCAGGCTTCGCAAGTCTGAGGTCGTGGGTTCGAATCCCATCATCTCCATA
>JBMFWU010000316.1:0-2611 GCA_049964955.1 Syntrophobacteraceae bacterium | reverse complement strand
CTGTGGTTGTAATTATAGATCACGGCCTCTTTTTGCCGGAGGGTTTTGGCCCGGCACCACCCGTAGGCCCGCAGATAGTTGCCGGTGCTCAAAATGGCATCTGCGGCATTGTTCAGATCGATGCGGCCGTCGCCGTTGCCGTCTACACCGTATTTCAGGAGGCTGGACGGCAAAAACTGCGGCCAGCCGATGGCGCCCATATAAGAGCCTCTGAGCGTCGTCACCCTCATGCCCCGACTCTTTTGGAGTGTGAAAAGGGCGTACAACTCCCGGTACCCCCAGGAGGAGCGGTCGAGAAGCTTTTTATCGAAGGCCTTGCGCCCCCAATAGACACGATCGGCGGGTGAAATCGACCGCCACACCATGTCCCGATTGACTTTGCTGTCCATTATGGCAAAGCTCGAAAAGACCGCCAAAATGGGGGTCTTTCCCGTAAAGGAGCCGAAATGGGTTTCGATGAGCATGATCGCCGCAATGATCCGTGGATCTACGCCATACTCGGCTTTTTCTTCGCGAAAACAGTTCCTGTGGGCTGCGATAAACCGCCGCGCGGCCGCTATTTCGGAAGGGGCAAGGAAGTGCGCGTAGTTGGCCGGGGCCCCGCCGGTTCGCATCGTGGAGCAGACCAGATGAAACATCGGGGGCGGAGCGGACCGAAACGCCCCGGAAACCATCGGGCGGGAAAAACCGGCGGCAACGAGCCTTTGCTCCAGCGATCCGTAAGAATTCGCGCGGCAAGCACCGGCCCAAAAAATCGAAATCAGGAAGGGAAACAGCAAAACGGCGCAGCTCTTCCTGACCACGGGAATCTGCTTCAACATGCGGGAACACCTCGTATCGTTAAGGGAATGCTAGCGGCGGTTAATCGCCGGGAAAACCATTTACCCCTTGAGATTAATGGAGGTTTTATTATAGTTTAAGATCCTTTTGGATGCAAACGCGACTTAACAACCTCTGCCTACCGTTCCCGGGAACGCCCGGCAGTTTTTTTTGAACCGGAGATCTTATGTCCGTCGTTGCCGAAACGGTTGCCTGCGAGCAGGTGGAGATCGGTGAATTCAAAAATCGAAGAAACCGCATCTTCGAAGTCACCGAACGGATGCTCGCCCTGGGGCTCTCCGACCGGGAGTCCTGCCGGGAGTGGCAGGAAAAGCTTGAAACCAACACCTTCAATCTCGTGGTCGTCGGACAGTTCAAGAGGGGAAAAACCTGCCTGATAAATGCCCTGCTCGGCGCCGAGGTCCTGCCCGTTTCGGTCATTCCCCTTACCTCGATTGTCACGGCACTGGTCTACGGGGAGAACAAAGCGGCCAGGGTGCTTTTTAAAAACGGGGATACGGCCGACATTCCGCTCGAATCGATCTTCGATTTTGTCACGGAGACGGGTAATCCGAACAATGAAAAAGGGGTATCCGAGGTAACGGTCTTCTATCCTTCGCCCTACCTCAAAGATGGGGTGCGGCTCATAGACACCCCGGGCGTGGGATCGGTCTATATGCACAATACCGACGTCGCCTACCGGTTCCTGCCCAAATCCGATGCGGCCCTTTTTCTTCTTTCGGTGGACCAGCCCGCCGGGAGTGCCGAAATCGATTTTCTAAAAGACGTGCGCGAATACGCCGCAAGGATATTTTTCCTGCTCAACAAAACCGATTACCTCTCGGCCGAAGAGGTCGCAAGGGCGCAAGCGTTTGCCGAACGGACCCTCGAAGAGATCATGGGGCCGGACAACATAAAGCTTTTTCCGGTTTCGGCCAAACTGGGCCTTCGGGCCAGGCAGAACGGGTCCCCCGAAGAGCTTGCCGCAAGCGGGCTTCCCCGGTTCCTCGAAGCCCTCGACCGTTTTCTGGCAAAAGACAAAGGCAGGGTGCTGCTTGAGTCCGTTTCCGGAAACCTTTTGAAGCTCCTTTCGCGCGAGAGGCTCCAAGCCGAACTCCAGCTCAAATCCCTGGGAACGCCCGTAGAGGAAGTACGCGAAAAAATAGCCGCCTTCCAAAGCAGAAAGCAGCAGCTGGTCGAAGAAAGAAGGAGCTTTGACGCGCTTTTTGGCTCGGAGCTCCAACGCCTCGTGTTAAGCGAGCTGGACCGGGGGATCGAAGAGATAAAGGCCAGGCTGACAACCGAGATGAGCGAGCAGTTCGAGGCGTTTCGGGAATCCAAACAGGAACTCTCCTTAAAAGAACTCAACGACGCGCTCGAACAGTTCGTTTTCGAAAAGATCCAGGAGCAGTTCACCACCTGGCGCGACCTGGAAGACCAACATCTTTCCGACTCCTTTGACGCCGTCTGCGCAAGGTTTTCCGAAAAGGTGAACGCAATGACCGAGTCTCTTCTCAATTTTTCCTCTCAGCTCTTTTCGGTTCCCTTCGAAACCGTTGCCGTCGAAAGCTTTCGCGCCTCCGAATCCTCCTTCCACTTCAAGCTGCGCGGCGATGCGGTGGGTCTGGATATGCTCACCGATTCCCTCACGCAGATCGTCCCCGCCTATATCAGCGGAAAGTGGAAATTCGCGCGCCTGCGGCAGTGGGCTATTCGCACCGCCGATAAAATGATACTCAATAAGAGAAAACGGCACATGCTGGAGATGATCGAGATGCAGGCCGGCAGGCTC
>JBMFWU010000315.1:0-2733 GCA_049964955.1 Syntrophobacteraceae bacterium | reverse complement strand
CACCTTTTCGTCTTCATCAATCGGCGGGCCACCCAGATGAAGGTGCTGTATTGGGACCGCACCGGATTTTGTCTCTGGGCCAAGCGACTGGAGCAGGGTCGATTCCTCTCGGACTGGCAGAAAGTGACGCCGCGTGAAATGGATTGGACGGGCCTCAAGCTGATGCTCGAAGGCATTGAGCCTGGGCATCTGCGCAAGCGCTATAAAGCGCCGCAAAATGCGCAATAAATGCGACTTTCTTATGGACAAAATAGCCGGTTATTGGTATGATTTGCCTATGAAATCAGCGACGGCAGCGGCCCTTTTCCCCACTCCTTTGAGCCTCGAACAGGCGGCGGCTTTGACCCCGCAGCAGGTGCTCATGGCGGTGCAGGGATGGCTTCATTCCGAGCAACAAGCCGCAGCCTTCCAACAGCAACTGGCCGCCTTCAAAGAACAGATCGATGCCCTGAAACATCAACTCGACTGGTTCAAGCGCCAGACCTTCGGGCAGAAGAGCGAAAAGCGGATCCCGGAAGCACCGGCCAACCAGCTCAGTTTGGGTGAGACAATGGGTATGGAGGCGGCGGCCACCCCCGTCACAGAACCCACCCGCATGGTCCCTGCCCATCAACGGAAGGTCTTGCGCTCAGCAGAAGATAAAGCGGAAGCCGTGCCTTTCTTCGATGAAAACCGAGTGCCGGTAGAAACCATCGAGGTCCCCAACACGGAAATAGCCGGCCTGACGCCGGAGCAGTACACCGTCATCGGCAGCAAAGAGACCTACCGTTTGGCGCAACAGCCCGGCAGCTATGTGGTGATCAAGTACATCCGCCCGGTGATCAAACGCCTCGACACTCAGGCCATCAGTTGCCCACCCGCACCGGTGGGGGTACTCGAAGGTAGCCGCGCCGACGTCAGCTTCGTCGCCGGTGTGACCGTGGACAAGTTCCTCTACCATCTGCCGCTCTACCGCATTCATCAGCGTTTGCAGGATATGGGCTTTATCTTAAGCCGGGTCTGGCTGACCCAACTCATGCAGCAGATCGCGCGCCTCCTGGAACCCATCTACGAGGCCCAGTTTGAATCCATCCGGACCTCCCGGGTGAAGGCCATGGATGAGACCCCCATCAAGGCCGGCCTGAAAGGACCGGGCAAAATGAAGCAAGGTTACTTCTGGCCGGTTTATGGGGAGATGGATGAAATCTGTTTCCCTTACTGCGAGAGCCGACGGGCGGAGCATGTGGATCAACTCCTGGGACTGACCGCACCCCCCGGATCCGTGCTGATCACCGATGGCTATGCCGCCTACAGCCGTTATGCGCAAAAAACGGAAGGGCTGACCCATGCCCAGTGCTGGGCGCACACCCGCCGTGAATTCTTCGAGAGCCAGGACGCCGATCCGCAGCGGGCGGCCGTGGCATTGGAGATGATCGGCAACATCTATGCGGTGGAAGCCGAGATTCGCGAGCAGGGACTGAAAGGCGCCAAAAAGCAGGATGTCCGGCTGACCAAAGCCAGGCCCTTGGTAGAGGCGTTCTTCACCTGGGTGGCCGATACGGCCGCCGATACTGGATTGTTGCCCAGCAATCCCATGAGCAAGGCCCTGGCCTATGCCCACAAACGCCGGGCGGGGCTGGAGGTCTTCCTGAGCGATGCCGATGTGCCCCTCGACACCAACCACCTGGAGCGGGGCTTACGGGTGATCCCCATGGGCCGGAAGGCGTGGCTGTTCTGCTGGACGGAACTGGGTGCCAAGCAAGTCGGCATCGTGCAGAGTTTGCTTACCACTTGCCGCCTCCACGATATCAATCCCTATGACTACCTGGTCGATGTCCTGCAGCGGGTCAGCCAGCATCCCAGTGCGCGCGTCGCCGAGTTGACCCCGCGACTCTGGAAGCAACACTTCGCCGCTAACCCCCTGCGCTCGGACCTCTATAACATCTCCCGGTAAACCGCAAGATACGCCGCTCAGTTACCGCTTACGAAGGCAGCGCTTGCCCGGTAAAAGTGCGGCAAGGGCTTGAAGCACCGACAGCGCCGGTCGTAGTATGGACAGGCGACAAGAGAAGGCCTATAGGGGGAGCACATGCGTCTGTTTTTAGCTATTTTTCTGCCATTTCTGGTATTTTTCACTATTGGCCGCCCGATTGCGGGGATTATTTGCCTGATTTTGCAGATCACGCTGATCGGCTGGGTGCCCGCGGCCATCTGGGCGGTGTATGCGCTGAGTCAGTACAAGACGGACAAGAAGATCGAAAGGGCGTTGGGGAGATAACATCCCGACAGAAATTAATGATGCCTGAGTTTAAAATTCTACAGGAATAACAAAACCAGACGGATGATACATTCCGTCTGGCAGGGCTTGACCGGGTAAGGCCTGGATAGCTCGATTTCACCGGGTTCAGCATCTTTCCGACGAGTGCCACTCAGATGGCGAGGCCCGCCATTTGGCGGCCTTGCATACTATTTGCAACATTCTATGGCATGGTAACCATCAGAACGGTTGTGCATAATGAATAGTGTAAATTTCATTTTAACTCATTGTATAATATTATTTTAGTTTACACTTCGCAAGCTCTGACGTAAACAAGCTGGCATTCCGGCAGATATTGTTTACAATTGAGTCCAAAGAACGCCGAGGATTGTAGCAAACGCACCAAGGGAGATGCCCGTGCGGACCGTGGCCCGTCTGGTCCGGGAGCGTACGCCAAGAGTTCATGGCAGCTTAGCAGATTTTTTACGCTACAGAAG
>JBMFWU010000314.1:0-2742 GCA_049964955.1 Syntrophobacteraceae bacterium | reverse complement strand
ACCGCGACGCCTTTGCTCGACCGATAGAATCGGAAAATCGTCTGTCCGTTTCCCGCCGTGAAGTCTCTGGGTTGAGGCGACATCTCCATAATTGCGTTGCGCCTGCACGGAAAGGGGCGCCTCTTTCCCGTTCATCGTAATGATATCGAGAAAAGTTCCGTCCTTAACCAGACTGTCCGCCTGGCGCTTGATAAATCCAGACGCGCTTTCAGGCAGCACAAGAAACGCTCGGCTCGAACCAAACCCCGTCATTTGCTCGGGAAGCTGTTCCAGGACCTTGTGCCAGTCCTCCTGCTTTTCCGCGCCCGTTTCCTGCAAGCCGCGTATGCTGTTTTTGGCATCGACGTATACCAAAACGGGCCTGTTTCTATCCGACATGAGCGCTTTTGCCCATCCGGCAAACTGGCTAAAGGAGGAAAGCTTGCTCCCCAAGGCTTCATGAGGAACGGTGGCCGCCCCCAAAAGCGGATCTTTCCATCCCATGGGCAGGTTTTGGAGCGGTTCGGCGCCCCTGGATACGGCGTGGCTTTTTCCCCTGGTGATCAACCCGTATTTGCCGGAATTGATGATAATATGCGCCTCGATCTCCGGGACCTCACGCATGAGTCGCCCGGTCATCGCAACATCGGAGGCCGAAGCCGCCGGATCACCGCTCGGATGGTTGTGACAGAGCACCATCCAGTCTGCCCCGAGCGCTGCGATCCGCTCTTTAATGTGCTCCGCGAAAGAACTCAGGTCGCCGATAAAGGCCTTGGTTTGAGAAGGAAGCCGCTGGCTTATCCCTTCGTGGCCTACGATTCGATTGCCTTTTATGTAGATGTAGCGGAAAGTCTCGTACCGGGAATCACGCCATACCTGAAAAAGGTCGGCAAGATCGGCGTAGCTGTTCACCCTTTTTCCGACAAGGCTTACCGGCTTACCATTGTTTAAGTCTCCGACATAGGCTCTCCCGAAGGTGGAAAACAACGGTACTTCGCCTGTACCCCCCCCCGCGCCGCCAGGGGTTTCGGCAGGCGCGGCCTTCTGCCTGTTGGACGTGAACGGAATTTTCTGCTGGCCCTGCTCTTCGAGTTGTCTTCTTGCGCGCTGGCTTTCTTCGATATAATCGGACGCCCCCTGTATCGGCTGCCGGCTCTCATTGATTTCCTCATCGCCGGGAAGTATATTTTCTCTATCAGATGAGGTGTCCGGGGTAACGTCCCCGCCCCCCGGGGCGGGGCTCGGGTACGCTGGAGAGCCGCCAGCGCCTAGGCCCTCATCTGAATTAGTCCTTGCTTTTTCTTTCTCGACCCAGTTTCTCACCCCATTTTCCGAATCAGTAAAATACGTTTTTACAACCAGACGGTCATTCTTTGTGCTCACGGCATGTTCGGCCACCACAACGGTTCCTTTCCCGTCGTGATAGGAAACAAAGCCTAAAGGCTTGCCGCCATAGCTCGCTCTTTTCGGATCGGCCTCAAAGATCTCTTGGGCGCCATCCATGTCCTTGAGAAGATTCGGCCAGCGATCGGCCGTAATGTCGGGATGCCTTCTGGCTCCGTGTTTGACGATGTCCGAAGGCAAAACGACATCGGCATTCGCGATATCCTCTTTACTACCTTCCATAGCCTTTTGGGCCACGCCTTCCGGCACTTTTCCATATTCAAAATAGGATTTTTTCGCCGAAGGATTTTTCAAAACACCTTCCACGTACTCCGCAACATCGCTCTTCGGACTCCGGTACATAGCCGCCGCCTGGTTCAATCCCGCGCCTTCTCCCTCGCCCCCGCGCCGAACCTGCAAACCCATCCTCTGGTAAGCGTCCCATGCGTCCCCGTATATCCCCGGCTCCCGTTCGGCGGAACTCGCGGCCTCGGCAGCCGCTACCCGCGCGTAATGATCGGCAACCCTCGGCTCATATCCGGCCTCGACGATCTTTGGATAAATATCGTTATAGACCCGCTGCATGGGCTGGTCTTCTTCGAGCCCCTTCGCGTGATTTTCGGCCATCTGCCTGCCCGCCTCCATCATCTGCAGCGCCCGGTCGAAAATCCCCGGCACATCCTGCGCCTCCCGAAGCGTCATGCCGTCCTGCCTGACTCGCACATCGGGGAGAAGTTCATTGAAAGCGTCGGTCCCGGAGAGTCTCGAAACAAATTCCGATGTTGGAACAACGATGTCCCCGCCGGTGCCGGCCGACTCTTTCAACTGCTGATCCCGGTCCGGAAGCCAGCCCAGTAAGCCATCCTTCTCCTGAGGAAGGGAGAGCGGGTCATACACCCCACCCTTCTGGTAAAGCGTCATGACCGCGTTTCGATCGAGATACATATTCTCGATCGGAGTCCCTTCGGTCTGCCTTCGCATGAAATCGATAAACGTCCGGGTGCTCCGATTCCAGGTCTTGCTTTGCGTTACCCCCTGCGCCAGATCGGTTAGCGCCTGCGCATCGGTTTTAGCCATCCGCGCCCGGAAAGTATCGCCAAGAAAACGCATCCCGGCCCCCGGCAGCTCCATGAGCGGGAAAAGCTCCGCGCCCTGCTCCATGGCGTTTGCAAGCTCTTCGGAAAATTGCGCCTGCTGATCGGGGTCGCTCAAGATGGTCTTTATATTCGGCGTAACCATCCGCGCCACCTGCTCGCCGATCATGTTGGCCGTCGTCATGAGCCCGTTTATCGCAGCGCCCGAAGCGCTCGACCTGGCGATTGTCCCCGCGAGATTTCCAAGCGCTCCCGAAATCGTGGGCCGCTTCACCGCTTCCTCCAG
>JBMFWU010000313.1:0-2749 GCA_049964955.1 Syntrophobacteraceae bacterium | reverse complement strand
TAGCTATATTGCTAAAAAACGCCTTAGATCGTTGTAAAATCAGGTAATGCTCCCGATAAAACTCGAAAGACAAGACAAAAACCTTGCACACGACTACAGGATGACAGGATTTACAACACCAAAATAGATCGTTCTTAATCCTGTCAATCCCGTCAAAGCTCACCCGCGCATGTTCGACGCTTCGGAGTTTTCGTCGGAAAGCATGGAAAGCGCGATTCGGCCCTCTTCCCGGAAGCGATTTGTCACTGAGGCCCTGACGCCGGGTCCCGAGGATGCGAAGTGGTTGGCCCGCATATCGTAGACGGTATTTATCAGTTTGGCCATCCCGCCCTGTTCGTTATTGCCCTGCACGCTCCGGATCGCCCGTGTAAAAATGTTTGCAGCCCCCTTTGCACCATGTTGGACGACCGTGCTCCAGAGCACCTCCTGGAGAGCCTTGGGGGCCGTGGAAATATCCAGGCCGGTTTTGGCCGAAATTTCCTGTACGGATGGCTGGTAGAAGTTTTCTTTGATAAACCCGGTTTGCAGCTTCTGGAAACGCACTGGATCGGCGTCCGCCAACTCCTTCCACACGTGGGGCATTGTTCCCGCGCGACTGCCCGTATTTGCAGGTCCGGCCGCCTGCAGTTTTTGGGCAAGGTCGGGCGCGCATTGAGAGAGGTAATCGATAAAGAGCTTCATTGTGCCCGCCCGTGAAGAAATCTGGTACGTGCCGTAGGAAGTACCCCCGTTTGGGTCATAGCCTACGGCCCCGGGGCCCAGGTCGCCGGATTCAAAGCGTGCGGAAAGGGCTCCAATCCCCTGCCCTGCCTCCACCTCATAAGCGGTGGCCTGGCCAGCGCCTCCCGTAGCCGAAACCAGCCCGGTAAATCCCGCAGGCACTGCGGCCCCTTGGCCGCAAAGACCGGAGATCCCGTTTGCCCCCGAGGAAACAGCTGTCATGGCAATGAGCGCGGAAGCCGCCAGACTGTTGACGCTCTGCGGACTGACCGGCACATTTTGCAGGCTGTGAGACGCCGGTAAAGCCTGCAAGCCATACCCGATCACCTGCGAGGTAGCCGGACGGTTTCGAAAGCCGCCGCTTTGCACAGGTGCCCCCTGCTCGGGCTTGAGCATATTGAGAAGTGCCTGAAATATATTGCCCTGGCCGCCCTTTTTGCCTGAGAGGCCGTTATCGATCTGCCCAGAATCGTGACCGGTTTTGGAGAACTCATCGACCCGTACTGACATGGCAAACACCTCCTACAGAAAGGTTCGACAAATCAAGGTGCAAGAGCCATGCCCGACCGGATTCAGTGCGGGGAGGTTTTCGGCACAACTCCCGCTTGTTCGCCTTCCCCCTTCTCCCCGCAGACTTGCTGCAGGTCCTGAGTTACCAGCACGGGCGTTCCCTTGTCTGTCCACTTGAACAGCTTTTCCGCATTCCCGTAGGGCATGGTGATGCAGCCGTGCGAACAGTGCAGTCCATAGACGTTTCCAGCATGAATATAGACGGCCCCGTAGACGTGGAGCGACCAGGGCATCCAGGCCGGTTCGCCGTAATCGTTATGGTAGGAACTCGAGGTGTGCCGTTCATCTTTGACATCCACGTGGTAGAGCCCCGGGATGGTGTTTTGTCCCTCATGCCCGATGCACGCCTGACTGTCACCAACCAGCTTTCCGTGGTCGTACCATCCGATAAATCCGATATCCTTTACGAGCATTATGAACTTGGGGGCGTCAAAGTTTTGAGGAAGCCGCACCGGGAGCGGGGTCCAGTGTCTATAGGCGTTGAAGTCGTTTGGGACCTTGAGTTTCTTTCCCGCACGCATGTTTCGAAGAATGTAGAAGGGCTCCTCCGTATTGAGCCTGCTGAGAATATTGAGGCAGGCGTTGAGACCGGGGGCCCGGTGGGACATGCCCAGATTCACCAGCTCATTTTCGGTAACGGTTCGCAGGGTCCAGGAGAGGTCCGGCCGGCTTGAGGCGGCCAGAACTGTGCGCCCCGGCAGGAGGCACAGCGAAAAAGCTACGAGCAAAAGCGATATTGTCTTCATTATTTCCACCATCCGCTGGGAGTAAACGAAACCTCGGCCTTCCACGATCCGAGGCGAACCCTTTTGCCATATTCGAAAGAGTATCGCAAGGGCTGATTAACCGCGTTGACACAATGCTTATATTAAATCGAAATGTATTTGCGGACCGGCTTTAACGGGGAGGGGGTCTACATGGAAAGATACTTTATGAAAATGCCGGAGGATATGTTCTGCGAAATATGTTCGGAGAAAAGAGGCATAAATCCCGAGACGCTTAAGGAGGTGATAATACTCGCGGTGGAAATAGCCCGGGAAGGCAGGGAAGGTCGTAGAATCGGCACAATGTTCGTGGTGGCCGACACGGAAAATGTGATGCGCCATTCCCGGAGCCTGATTCTCGACCCTCTTCTCGGACATCCCGCGGAAGCCAGACGGCTCGCCGACCCGGATATGCGGGAAACCGTCAAGGAACTGGCCCAACTCGACGGTGCGTTCCTGGTCTCCGATGACGGCACCGTCGTTTCGGCCTGCCGATACCTCGACTCCTTTTCAGAAGGAATACGCCTGCCGCTGGGCCTTGGCAGCAGGCACATGGCCGCCGCCTCGATCACCAAGCTTACCAATTCGGTAGCCGTAGTGGTCTCCGAGAGTTCGGTTGTCCGTATCGTCGAAGACGGGCAAATCGTCTCCGAAATAATTCCCGAGTTGTGGATGTTCAAACGGTACTCGGCGCT
>JBMFWU010000312.1:0-2757 GCA_049964955.1 Syntrophobacteraceae bacterium | reverse complement strand
GGTCAAGGCCCTGTAAAGAACTATCGGTAATAGTATTAAATAGGAAATAAAACCAAAAATAAAGAAAACTTGACCTATCACTATCTTATGAAATGCAGGTGCCACTACGCTAATGATTACAGTTCCTACATAAACAACGAATGTGCTTGGAAAAATATTTTCTATCGCAAAAGGAATAAGGAATTTTTTTGTGAAAAGGAGAATACCGAAACAATGGATCAGGATCGCTATCCAAAACATGCATTTGGCTATTATCGGTTGCAATGGCAGGACATAAACGGATAGAATGACTATTGCCATGGGAAAGGTGAACGCACTCCCTGCGGGGGAAGCATCTCGCAGGCCATTTATGACATCTTTGCCGTCAAATACGATTTTAAGCAACAGGAGTGTTAGTATGATAAAAGCAATGGCGCCAAATATATCTTTGACCATTCCGTAAGATGACAGCAAAGTTCCCTCTCCCGCCACACCCAGCATCAACCCTGAGGCGGCGAGCGGCAAACGATGTATTCTGCGACGTAATGATTTAGCGAAACTCATCGTGGCATGCTCCCGAATCGGTTTCCATCCGAAAACCTCTGTTCCACTGAAGCCCAACCTTCCGGGCAATGCTCATCATTGCTGGATGACAAGCATATACCGGAAGGTTGCGGATACGAAGAAAGCAGGCGCAGCCTTCCTTGCGAGAATACTGAATCGGATTCAGAGTCTCCCTATCTGCCGGCACGCGCAGGGTCGCTGCGCCTGCATTTCGAAAAAATTGCCTATGTCTTTTCTTACTTGGAGTAGAGTGAGTTCATGGCTTCAAATTTTTTCGGGCTGAGATCTTTTCCCTTAAGACCCGAATAATCCGGACCGTACCGGTGCGCCCTGAACACCATGTTGTGGCGACCCCGGGCCGGAATGCCGATATTGATATCGAACATGGGATTGATGTATTCCCAGACAACCTCTTTTTCTTTGGTCACTTCGAAGAAACGGCCCTTGGGCCCCTCGCAGATAAGCGTGTTGCCATTGGGCAGTCTCTGCGCCCCGGAGATGAAAGCGCCGTAGAAGGTAGCCGGGTTGGTTTCCATGAATTCCCAGGCTATTTCCCCGGAGGCCCGATCGATTTCCAAAACGCGTGTGCAGGAAATGAGATTGCATGGTCGGTGCAAGCCGTTATCGAACACCAAAATATTGCCATTTTCGAGAGTTGTCGGGTCGTGTTGGTGCGCCAGCTCCCCTTTGCCCCATTCCCACTTCACCTTCTTTGTCGTCCGATCGATGATCAAAAGCCTGCTCTGCGTATGGCAGGAGATCATCACGTCGCCATTGGGCAGAACGTCAACGGCATTGCAATGCAGCCATTCGTGCCGGGCGCAGAGAGGGCAGATCGGATAGGCCTTCGGGTCGAGGTGCTCATGGGCGATCCATTCCCAGACGACTTTGCCCTTTTTATCGACTTCTCGCAACGCCTCGCCCCAGATCACTCCTTTACGCTCGGTCCCGGCGACGCCGCCTTCGATTTGCGCCGCGATATCATCGGGTACGGCGACCCAGCGCAGCGTCATCGTATTGCCGTTATCCAGCCGCTGAATGTCGTGGTGCATGAAGGGGTCCTCATGGCGCCAGACTTCATTGCCTTCCCAGTCGAATTCGAGCACATACCCGCCGGCACCGTTGAATTCGACTGCGAACGGAGCGGTGTCGTCTTTGGCTGCGTACAGCAAATGTCCATCAGGCAGAAGCTGGCCATGAGCGCCGGGCTGCATGGGCGTTTCCCAGGAATGAACGAAGCGCCCCTGCATGTCGATCAGTCGCACAACCGTAGAGCTCGTCGGCGTAAATAAGGTGAACCCGTTGTAGGCCTTTGTCGGTGAATAATGCGTCAATCCCACGTTTTCGGTAACTTTCATTGGCTCCCCCGTTACTCTCTTCAGGTTCCAGTTGCGCAGCATCTACGAAGCAATTCGATATATTCCACGACCTGCATACCCTCTGCACTCAGATCAGGCCAAGCCCCGAACTATCGAAAGCTTCGCGATGCCGCCTCCCATCAACGATTGCACTTCCTATCAATTGCCGCTGCTACATATATCCAAGAGCGCGCAGCCTCGCCATGGCCTTTTCCTTATCCTGCCTCCTGCCGGCTCTTTCCGGCGTATTCTCCAGATCCTGTTCCCATGCAGGGATATCGGCAAGCTTTGTGGTGGTGGACTTGACCCCCAAAGACCGAAACCCCTGGGTGTAGAGAGATACGAAAGGAATTTTAAAGTGATGATAGGTGTCCCACAGCGACCGCTCGCTGAAGTGCAAAATGGGGCGAATGCGAATCTGCTCCGGCTGAAGATCCTGCTCTTCAATATGCTCGAAGTAGGCATCGTCGGCCCTTACCGGGTGTTCGTCCCAGCGCAGCCCCTGAACGATCACTTTGACTCCCTGCTCCTCCAGGTAGGTGTTGAGGGAAACGGACTTCATCAGGTGATTGCCGATATAGGACTCAGGCTCGAAGGGAAACCTCTCCAGGCCCCCGAAGCCGATTCTTTCGATTTCCTTGCGGTTTCTCTCGTTGAGTTGGCTGACGATCACATCGGCGTCCAAGGTATGGTTGCAGGCCTTGAGCACGTCCGTATTGCTCGCCACATCCAGTTCGACCTTCCAGTCCCTGCTGATCGTCTTGAGAAATTCCGTCACTTCCTCGAAGGAATCGCCCTCTTCGAGAGTGACTGCCCTGGGCAGCTTCAACCCGTACTGTTCACAGGTCTGGCGCCA
>JBMFWU010000311.1:0-2828 GCA_049964955.1 Syntrophobacteraceae bacterium | reverse complement strand
TAGATAAGTCCTATATTATCACTGGATAACGACCCACTAATTATCCGGAAGAGCCCGAAAAGGAGGTCAACGCACTCTATCAGGAGATCGGACAGCTGACCACCCAGATGGCCTGGTTGAAAAAAAAGTCAGGACTGGCCTAACTCATGGAGACCGTAAAGACCTGCTCGAACGCGACTGTCCGGAGTTTTCTCTCTCGACACAGGCCACGCTTCTCGGGATCTCCCGTTCCGGGCTCTATTACCGGGCCGTCCTGCCGTCTGCCGAAGAGGTTGCCCTCCGACGCCGGATCGATGAGATCTATACCCGCTGGCCCTTCTTCGGGAGTCGCCGGATTGCGGCAGTCTTGGGGAGAGAAGGGCTTTGCGCAGGGCGCGACCGGGTCAGGACGGCCATGCGGGAGATGGGGATCGAGGGCATCCGTCCGGGTCCCAATCTCAGCAAGCGGGCACTGGAACACAAGATCTACCCGTACTTGCTTCGGAACATTACCGCCCAGTATCCGCATCATATCTGGGGGGTCGACATCACTTACATCCGCATGCCTCGCGGGTGGATGTATCTGGTGGCGATTATCGACTGGCACACCCGGTATGTCATGTCCTGGGCGCTCGATCAGACCCTCGAGATGCCCTTTGTTCTCGATGCGGTGGATCGGGCTTTTTCGACCGCTTTCCCCACTATTTTCAACAGTGACCAAGGAAGCCATTTCACCAGCGACAGCTATCTGGAACGCCTTCTTTCCCGAGACATCCAGGTCAGCATGGACGGAAAGGGACGCGCCCTCGACAACGTCTTCACCGAACGCCTTTGGCGAAGTATCAAGTACGAGGAGGTCTATCTCAATGAATACGACAGTCCTCGACATGCCAGAGAGAGAATCCGGGATTGGTTCACCTTCTACAACACGAAAAGACCGCACCAATCCCTGGATTACCAGACACCTTGGGAAGTTCTCTCTGCAGGGAACACATCAAGACCTTCTCCAAGCTAAATCCGAAGGAACCAGATCCAAGACAAGAGACTCAGTCTCAATTCATGTGCTTAAAAGTGACTCAAAAACTGTCTTGACAAAGCCACCCACTTCAGTCGACTCCACTCAACAGGTAGGGATATGAAGTGCTGCATCGTCAAGACGATCTGGGCGTTGTACCCCTGCAGATGGCCATGTTTTGTCCTCATGATCTCGCTCTCCGGGTTTGTGGTGTTGATCTTCCCTTCCGAGAGCTCTTCGGCGCTCAGGATATTTTATTGAATACGGGCCATTAGAAAACTTCCCCCCATCCATCAGGAGAGTTCCATGAGCCTTCGAAAAAAAAGACCCGCAAATGACAAGTGCCTATTATGCGTAGTCTAATTGAAAGATTGGGCAAGGTTATCGCCATTGCAGCTATGCTGGCCTTTATTTCCGTCATTTATCAGAAGATCCATACGAACTTTCCTCATTCCACGCTTGCGATGGAGCTCCGGTCAACAAAATCCCCTTTCTCCGTTAAGGTTGTTACTGAGATAAGTGGGAAGCGATTAGCGAAGGATTTTCTTTTTCGTGAGCCTTCAGGGACGTGGATTCCCTTCGTCTACGATCTCCCGGAGATGCCACCGGGTAATTATTTAAATTACATTGAGGTAAGACCGCTTTTTTCAGGCGGAACATTGTTTATCCGGCACATGCGCGACAATCTTTCAGGGCATATCGAGCGCCCGATTTCTCTTGATGGATTTACTGCAAATGACGGAGTCAAACGGTTGGTGATGCATGCTAATCCAGGTAATCCAAAAAGTGTTCTTGAGGTTGTTGTTTCAAAAAATGGGCGCCATCCTGCGATTATGATGCCGGTGGCGCCGGCAATTTCCTTGGCGACATCCTATAGCTGGTTGTCGCTGGCCGTATTTGGTTTTGCTTGGTTTGTCTTCTGGGTTTTTATTATATTGGTGGCGTTTAAATGGTATGAGCCCCCTCCCGCGGGAACATTTTCATCGCGCTATTTTAGTTCATTTGTATCTGTTTTATCCGTTGTGGCTATTGTTGTCTTTACCTTGTATTCAATGGGGTTGTTGTATCCTCCCTATGCTCAGGATCTTTTGGTGCATTGGAATGCATATACTCCGGGTGCCGGGCAGAAGGCAGCTTCTTTCGCGTTGCTTATGCATAAACTCTCCCTCAGTTACCCTTTCAATGTTTATGGAATCGATGGTGACGAACAACTTTATAATGGATCGGTATACTCGAACTGGGGCATAGGCATCCCTCTTCTTCAGATTCCATTTCACCTCGTCTGGCGTGCCTTACATGGGGCCGGGCAGTTTGGTTTGTTTCCTGATGCTTGGATATTCTGGTTCTACTATACCGGAATGGCTATACTACTCAATCATTCAATCGTCGCTCTCCTGAGAGATCGTTTTTCATGCAGTGCTAAATCCGCGGCATGGCAGTGGCTTATTGGAAGTGTGTTAACAGTTTCCATCCTTATATTCACTCTCGCTTGGCTTGTTGTTCTGCGTTTTGCAGTCTATGAAGAAACGGTTTGTTATTTTATCGTTGCACAGCTTTATGGGTTGGCATTTTATGTCAATTACATCCGTAGGCCAACATTTTTCTGGGCCGCTTGGCTTGGTCTTGCTGTCGGAGTTGGCTTGTTGATCCGTCCTACCGGAATCTTTTATGTCCCTGTATGGGCGCTTTGCATATATTGGCCGCAAAAAAAACATTGGAATTTACTGGTGTATGCTGCAGTTTTCTTTCCGTCTGGTATTATCTGGGGAGTTACCAATTTTATAAGGTCAGGGGGTGTTTTTAATCCTGGTCTCAGGAACTTCGCTGGGCTTGA
>JBMFWU010000310.1:0-2850 GCA_049964955.1 Syntrophobacteraceae bacterium | reverse complement strand
GGTCGCTTCCGACCCATACGGGCGTTTCGGGCAGGTATTCGGACATCATGACAGGTTCATCGCCGAAAAGCTCCGCAAGAGACTCCTCGCGCGAGCCTGCCACCCGTCCGGGGCTTCTGTCCTTTCGCCCGTATCCCCTGGTGAGAACGGCGGGATGAAACCCGATTTCGAGCAGGAATTGGCACATCCAGATCGTAAGGGGCGTTTTCCCCGTTCCTCCGACCGAGAGGTTGCCTATGCTGATAACCGGAACCGGCAGTTTTTTACGCTTTGCAAGGAGCTTTTCCTGGTCCTTCCGCAGCCCTTTTTCATAGAGGGCGGAGGCGGCCCTCAAGATCACCGGCGGAGATATTCCCCCTCCGGGACCCCATAGCTCGCGGATTTGCCGGCTCGCCTTCTTAAACAACTCTATTTTAAGATCGGAAAAACTCTTCATAGCCAGTTCATCTATACGAAATCCGGCATCCTGTCCCGCAAAATCTGCGAAGCGGGAAAAATCCGGGGCTTCCGACCGAGAATAGCAGCCTTGTGGCCTCTGCCTTCTGCGCAATCACAGCGGAAATGCTAAATCCCCCTGAGTCCCCCTTTCAAAGGGGGACTTAACTTCAAACCACCCGACGCATTCCAGGGTTACAGGATGGCCACTATCCAGGAGCCTTCTCTCAGCGCTGTCTTTATGTCCCGTCCACAACCGGGCCCGGCAGTGGATTTTGTTTTGGCCGGGGTCACTTCCGGGGGAATTGAAGCAGGACGGTGGTTCCTTTTCCTGCGGCGCTTTGTATGGAAATCGAGCCCTGGTGGGCTTCCATGATAGCTTTACAAAGACTCAGCCCCAAACCGAACCCGCCGGATTCCTTGGACCGGGAAGGATCCACCCTGTAAAACGGCTCGAACACAAAAGCCAGATCCTGTTCCGGTATCCCTATCCCCTCGTCCCGGATTTCCACCGTGTTCGATTCCGATCCGGTTCGGACGCTGATGGCTACCGGGCCGCTCGTCTCCCGGGAGTACTTGATCGCATTTCCCACCACATTTCGAAAGACGGTCTTTGTCTTCTCGGGGTCGAGGAATGCCTCGATCGATTCCGGTACGTCCCTGAAGCACACGCCCGGCGCGTTATTTTTCAGGGGTTCTACGGCCTCGCGGAGAAGTAAGACAAGGTCCACCGTTTGGCGCTCCAGAGTCTGACTACCGCTCTGCATCCGGGCGTTGGCGAGAATCGTCGTCACCATCCGCTCCATTTCACCGATATCTTCGGCCAGGGAATCTTTCAGAGCCCCCTCCGGAGACATCTCCAGGGCCAGCCTCATCCGGGTGAGAGGAGAGCGCAGTTCATGGCTTACGTCCAAAAGCAGCCGGTCCTTGGCGCCGAGAAGGTGCTGGAGACGTTCAGCCATACTGTTGAAGGCTGAAGCAAGCTCTCCCAATTCGTCTGGGCGATCGATTGCGACGCGGTGCGAAAGACTGCCCGCGCCAACCTTTCTCAGGGCCTGAAACAAAGGGAGGAGCGGAGCCAGGATTCGACGAATCCAGATAAAGGATCCAACCAGCAGCAGGATCAACGAACACAGGAAAACAAGGTTTACCCGAACGAGTCGTTTATCGCCGGCGGGGTCTTTCAACATTTCGAACAGAAACCTGTGGTTTGCGTCCACCGCGTAGACCAGGTAGCGATGCCTGCGAAATCTTTCGACCCAGATGGACGGAGTTATTTGAAATTTGAAACGGGACCTGACCGTAGGCCATTGGACCCGGCCGGGTGTAGCCCAGCGAGCCTCGGGCGAGAGGTAATAGATGATCATATCGGTCTGCGCCGCAACTTTTACCGCGCGGTTATAGTCAGGGGGAGATCCCAGGTCCTTTACCACGTATTGAACATAATTGGCGAGTCTCAGACGAAATGCATTCGCGAGTATGTTTCGATGCGCGACCGTGGCCATCCGGAACAAAAGCAGGATTCCCAGTCCGGAGACAAGGATCACCAGGAGCAGGCGGGTATGTATCGAGCGAAACGCCCTGTGAAGCCGATCAAAGATCATCGGGCAAATCCTCTGCGACAAAGGCGTACCCGACGCCCCAAACCGTCTTTATAAAGGAGGGGTTTTTGGAATCGTCCCCCAGTTTCTGGCGCAGGCGGCTGACGGTAATATCGACCGAACGATTGAAGGCTTCGCTGTCGATTCCTCGTAATTCCTGCAGTATCCGATCCCGGTCGAGGACCTTGCCGGGATTTCTGGCAAGGAGGAGGAGAGCGGCAAACTCGTTAGTTGTAAGGAAAAGCGGCTGACCGTCAAGGAAGGCAGCCCGTTTTCCGGCATCGATTCTGAGCCTTCCGAAAGAGCGGACCTGAGGGATGCTTATGTCGGCAGACCGTCGCAGCACGGCCTGAATCCGGGCGACCAGTTCTCTTGGCTCAAACGGTTTGGCCAGATAGTCGTCGGCGCCGAGTTCAAGGCCCACGACACGGTCCGTAACATCCCCTCTGGCCGTGAGCATGATGATGGGAACAGTCTGATCTTCTCTTATGATTTTACACAGTTCGAACCCGTTCATGCCCGGAAGCATGACGTCGAGGATGATGAGGTCCGGGGCATGGGACTTGAGAGAGCGCAGCCCCTCTTCGGGATTGACAGCCGTAAACACTTCGAACCCGAAGGGAGAAAGATAATCTCGCAGCAGCCCGTTCAGCTTCTTATCATCGTCGATAACGAGAATTCGGTCTTTTTTTCCCATGGCAAATCAAGCTTCCAGATCCTGGAATATCATCGACATTATATGCAGGAAAGATCCCATCCCAAGCGACAACAGGAGACCGACGTCGCCGGTATTGAAAAAATTGGACAAGACCCG
>JBMFWU010000309.1:794-2867 GCA_049964955.1 Syntrophobacteraceae bacterium | reverse complement strand
CGCCAAAGAAAAACAAGGGTGGTTAAGGCAACGCAAAGGTTGGGAGCGATCTTTGGACCGTTGCTCGGCTTTTTCTTATTCTGCCTGGCGCTTTGGGTGCTGCATCATGAACTCGAGCAATTCCGGTATCAGGATATCATAAACAGCCTGCAACGGGTATCGGGAAAACAGGTGGTCCCAGCCCTTGTCGCAACCGCGGCCAATTATGTGGTTCACTCCTGGTACGACACCCTTGCCTTTCGTTATATCAAGCATAGTTTGAACTACCGCAGAATCGCCTTCACCTCGTTTATCGGCCACGCCATCAGCAACAGCATCGGTTTTCCCATGCTTGCCGGCAGCTCGGTCCGCTATCGTCTCTACGCGTCCTGGGGACTCACGACCCTTAAGATTTCTAAGATCATCGTTTTTTGCACCCTGACGCTCTGGCTTGGTCTCCTTGCGACAGGGGGCATCGTATTTTTACTGGAGCCCAGTAAGCTCCCCCTTTGGCTTCACCTTCCCTTCCGCTCGACATTGCCCATTGGATCCGTGTTCATCGCAGTGCTCGGGATGTATCTCTGGGGGACCGGCACCCGCAAAGCGCCTCTCACCTTTCGCGGCTGGAAGTTTTACCCACCGCCGTTGTGGCTTTCCATGTCCCAGATTGCCATATCCTCGCTCGATTGGGCCCTGGCAGGATATGTTCTCTACGTTCTGCTTCCCGCTTCCCGTCAGCTCACTTTCCCGGCTTTTCTGGGCATTTTTCTCCTGGCGCAGATTGCGGGGCTGGCAAGTCAAATCCCGGGCGGCCTGGGCGTGTTTGAATCCATCCTGGTTTTGGGGCTCTCATCGGTCCTGCCGGCCTATTCGATCATAGGCGCCCTGTTAGTCTACAGGCTGATCTACTATCTGCTTCCCCTCGTGTTGGCCACTGCGCTCCTGGGCGCCTTTGAGACAATAAAAAGGAAAGCAATCCTGAAACGAATTGCGTTCGGCTTTGCCGAACGGGCCCCTGATATCGCCCCTCGCATACTCGCGTTCATGGTATTTGCCGGCGGCGCCCTGCTGCTCCTTTCGGGCGCCATTCCGACAGCAGGCTGGCGCATTCGGTGGCTCCAGGACATCCTCCCCCTACCGGTGCTTGAAATCTCCCACTTCATGGCAAGCCTCATCGGAATCGCACTAATTCTCCTTGCCCGCGGCTTGTTGCTCCGGTTCGATGCGGCGTTTCTGCTCACCACGGTGTTGCTCTGTGCAGGAATAACAACATCTATCCTCAGGGGAGTGGATTTCATGGAGGCGATTCTTCTGGGGGTCGTGCTCGCCCTGCTCGTTCCGTCACGGAAGTATTTCTACCGGAAGGGATCGCTCTTGGGGGAAGGCTTCACGGTCAAATGGCTCTTGAGCATTCTTTTTGTCCTCGCCGCTTCTCTCTGGCTCATGTTCTTTGCTTACAGACACGTTCAATACACAAATGAACTCTGGTGGACCTTCACATTTTCGGGCAATGCGCCCCGCTCACTTCGCGCCACCGTCGGGGCTGCCGCAATTGGCCTTTTCATCGCACTGGCGAGGCTTCTGAGGTCTGCCACTCCTTCGTTCCAGCCTTCGGCTGCACAATGGGATACCGTAAGGCAGATTGTTGCTGCCTCTCCAATTGCGTCAGCCAATCTCGCCCTGCTTGGCGATAAGCTCTTCCTGGTAAATGAAAGCAAGAGGAGCTTTCTGATGTATGGTATCCAGGGCCGGAGCTGGGTGGCAATGGGCGACCCCATAGGGCCGGAAGACGAACATGCGGAGCTTGTCTGGCGATTCAGGGAATTGTGCGATCGATACGGCGGATGGACGGTCTTCTACGAGGTTGGGGCGGCGAATCTATCTGTCTACCTGGACGTGGGACTTACCTTATTTAAAATTGGCGAACAGGCGCGAGTGGCTCTCGAAGACTTTTCTCTTGACGGCAAAGCTCGACAAGGATTTCGAAGAGTCTGCAATCGAGTGGAGGGCGCAGAGTTCAGCTTCGAGGTCATTCCGGCGGATGGGATTACACCGTGGCTTCCCAACCTTGGGGAAATTTCGCAAGAATGGCTC
>JBMFWU010000309.1:0-784 GCA_049964955.1 Syntrophobacteraceae bacterium | reverse complement strand
GGCTCAAGCGAAAGAATAAAGGGGAGAAAGGATTTTCTCTCGGTTTTTTTGATTTCGGATATCTCACACAGTTCCCCTTTGCCGTAGTTAGAGGGCAAGGGAAAATCGCGGCGTTTGGAAACCTTTGGCTGGGAGCAGGCCAAGAGGAGCTTTCGGTGGATCTCATGCGGTATAGCTCCGATGCTCCCCGGGACATCATGGAATACCTCCTGATACAGCTCATGCTCTGGGGAAAGGAACAGGGATTCCGATGGTTCAATTTGGGCATGGCCCCGCTTTCCGGGTTGGAGAGCCCAACCCTGGCTCCGTTCCGCAATCGGTTCGGGGCGTTTATCTATCAACACGGAGAGCACTTCTACAATTTCAAGGGGCTGAGAAAGTACAAGGAAAAATTCCATCCGAAGTGGGAGCCTCGATATCTGGCGTGTCCGAGTGGCCTGATGTTGCCTAAGATCCTGACCGGCATAGCCTCTTTGATTTCAGAGGACACAAAGAGGAAGTAGCCGGCCTATCTCTGCCTGTACTGGTAACGATAGCTCTTTCAATCGAGGCATGCGGCCTGAGAGTGAAGAGGGCGCCCCGTCGACTCGCCGCCGAGGCGCCAAAAGAGCCGCGCAGCGGCGAGGGGGCAGGGGGGGCGAAAGCCCCCGCTCTTTTCTGTTTGCGTCTCAGGCGGCCATCGCCTGGCGCGCGCGCCTCTCCATTTCGTCGGCGCTCACCTCTTCGACGTGCGTTGCGATCCACCACTTGTTTCCGGCAAAATCCCGGACCGTGGCCACGCGGT
>JBMFWU010000308.1:1372-2877 GCA_049964955.1 Syntrophobacteraceae bacterium | reverse complement strand
GTCGTATTCGCCCGCTTCCGATACGGCCTTTTGCAATCCCTTTTCGCCGTCGTGGACCGCACTGAGTGCAAACCCCTCCGGCTTCAGATAATCGGCCAGCAATTCGCATAGTTCGGTATCGTCGTCTATTATCAGAATGCGGCTCATCTGCCCCCTCCGCTGAAATTCGAATGTCCCGTCACAGGCGCTATTCTACCAAAAGTTCCCGATCGCGAGGATTGTTATTCTCACAATGAAAAAGTTCCTGAAGAAATTGCAAACATCTGCCGATCATACTGGATGTAGTTTTCTATAACAACTCAACCGGCACTGGGGCAATCATGGCGTACGAAAGTGGCATCTTGTTGAAGTCGGGCACAAACGAAATGGAAATCGTGGAATTCTACCTCGATGAACCCGCCGCCGGAGGGGAGGGGGAAGTTAACCGGGTATGCTACGGAATCAATGTGGCAAAGGTCCTGGAAATCATCCGAAAGCCCTCGGTAAATAAAGTACCGCTGTCACATCCCGCCATAATCGGCACCTTCATTTTACGAAACAAGGTGATCCCGCTGGTCGATTTGACCCTGCAACTGGGCAAAAGGAGGCTCGAAGAGCAGCACGGAACTCCTTTGGCCATCATTACGGAGTTCAACAAGACGACCATGGCCTTTGAAGTCTCAGGCGTAAACCGCATCCACCGGCTTGCCTGGACGCAGATAGAACCCGCCGAAGCCGTGCTCGGCTATTTTACCTCTTCGGTCACCGGGATAGTCAAGTTTGACGACCGAAACATTTTGATCCTGGATATGGAAAAAATTCTCTCGGACCTGAGCTCCCAGTATTCACTCGAAGATCACGATGGGGCGTGGGCAGAGTCCGAGGTTTCGCAAAACGAAACCCGGGCGGCCGGCGGCCCCGCCCCCGGAGTTCCCGCCAGGCCCGCTGCCCCTCCTAAAGCGCTCATCGCCGACGATTCCTCCTCCATCCGCACCATCCTCACCCGCAAGCTCCAAAAGGACGGCTTCGATGTCACCACCGCCGGAGACGGGGAAAAGGCGCTCGCCATGCTCATGGAGTTTAAACGGCGCAGCGAGCAGGAAAATCGGTCGCTCGACCACTATGTCGAGATCCTCATCTCCGACATCGAAATGCCCAAGATGGACGGCTACAGCCTCTGTCAGGCAGTAAAAAAAGATCCCGTCCTGGGGGCCTTGCCGGTCATTCTTTTCTCTTCTCTCATTAACGATCGGCTTCTTCATAAAGGCAAATCGGTAGGCGCCGACGAACAGATCACAAAACCCGAAACCGCCAATCTAACGGAAACGGCTCGTCGCCTGATCGCTCAAAGCAAGGAGGACCCGGGCGGCACGGCCCAGAGGCAATATGCAAACTAGCAGGGCGCTGAAAAAGGGACCCCCAAGCCTTTTTCAGCCCCCCTCTTTTTTTCGGTACAGCCCCAGGCTGGAAGCCCGGATTGTGAGAATCCGTCCCTTCTCGAGTCTTTCCGGCAAAGTCGCTCCCGG
>JBMFWU010000308.1:0-1272 GCA_049964955.1 Syntrophobacteraceae bacterium | reverse complement strand
TCTGCCCTGCTCCAGCCTGCTCCAATTCAGCCGGGAGTTGAGGAAGGTCTCCCGCCTGTCCGGGTCGGGCACCTCGCCTTCCCACATAAACTCCTTAAACTCCTCCCGGCGCCCTTTGCGCACCGCTTCGCGAAGCTCGGGGTCCGTGTGGTCGACGAAGTAAAGAAATGGGGCCTCCTCCCCGTATTCTTCCCCCATGAACAGCAGGGGCAGGTACGGAGATAACAAAACGGCCGCAGCACACACCTTCAAGGCTTCAAACGAGACAAGCTTCGAAAGCCTCTCGCCCAGCATCCGATTTCCCACCTGGTCATGATTTTGCGAAGCGACGACAAATTTTTTCGACTCCAGGTCCGCCGACCGGTTCCCGTGATTTCTCTTTCGAAATTCCGAATACCTGCCCGAATAGAGATAGCCTTCCCCGAGCACGGTCGTCAAATCCTCCAGTCTTCCGAAATCCCTGTAATACCCCCCGCGCTCCCCGGTAAGCAGTGAGTGCAGAGAGTGGTGGAAATCATCCGACCACTGGGAATCAAGCCCGTCGCCCCAATGCTCCCTGGGGCGAATGATGCGGCTGTCGTTCAGGTCGCTTTCCGCGATGAGATAGCGGGGCCTCGCCGTCTTTTCTCCCAACTCCCGCACGCTTTCGGAAAGCTGCGCCAGAAAAGGGACAGCGCTCCTGTCATAGATGGCGTGAACCGCATCAAGGCGCAGCGCGTCGATATCGAAGGCCCCCAGCCAGAAGAGCGCGTTCCGGATAAAAAAGTTTCTCACCCCGTCATTGTATGCGTCGTCAAAATTGATCGCTTCGCCCCATGGGGTAATGTACCTGTTGGTGAAGTAGGGTCCAAAATCGCGCAGGTAGGCCCCCTCCGGGCCAAAGTGGTTGTAGACCACATCGAGCGTTACGGCTATGCCCCGTTCGTGACATGCATCGACCAGACGCCGCAACCCCGCGGGTCCTCCGTACGAGTTCTGGACCGCATAAGGGTACGCGCCGTCGTAGCCCCAGTTGCGCGCCCCCGGGAATTGGGCGACAGGCATGACTTCGAGGCTCGTTGCGCCAAGAAGGCTGATGTGATCGAGCTTTTCGATCACACCCTCGAAGGTGCCTTTGGCAGTGAATGTCCCCACATGCAGTTCGTAGAAGATGTAGTCTTCGAGCGCAATCCCCCCCCAGCTACGCTCCCGGCCCGCGACGCGCAGATCGATCACCTCGCTTGGGCGGTGCACGCCTTCGGGCTGGGAAAAAGACGCCGGGTCGGGCCGCTC
>JBMFWU010000307.1:0-2894 GCA_049964955.1 Syntrophobacteraceae bacterium | reverse complement strand
GCCGAAAACATTTGCCGGGTTGAAGACCTGCCCCGAATTGGTGACGATTCATTATAACCGGAGAAAAGGTATATTTGGGCTTGTTGTCGCGTTTATCGAAAGATATGAAGATGAATACGTCTCAATAGAAAAAAGCATTTGTAAATTACAATCGGGAGGACAAAGAATGCCTTCAACAGAGACAAAGACGCTTTTTGAAAAAAGGCTTGGCCGTTATCAGGCGGCAATAGCGCTGCAACCCACGGATCGTATTCCCATAGCCACCGGGAGCAATTACTTTGCCGAGGTATATTCGGGCAATACAATGCAGGAAACCATCTACGATCCGCAAAAATGGCTTGAAGCCGAGGAAACTTTTGTCAGCGATTTTCCCGAGATCGATGTCTTGAGGGACAATCGGATATACGGCCCTTTATATGACGCCGTTGGCTGCAAGACCTACAAACTGCCGGGTCGCGATCTGGCTCCCGACATTCAGTTCCAGTTCGTAGAAAATGAATACATGAAGCCGGAAGACTACGACCGCCTCATAGAAGATCCGATGGGCTTCATGCTCGAACGCTTTTTGCCGAAAATCCTGGGGGAATTTGCCGACCCCTGCAGTCCCAGGTCCCATATGGCCTTTCTCAAGGCCGGCATGGCCCAGATGTTGATGGGGCAGGTCATGCGAAACCGGGCAGCTGTTCTGGAGGAAAAGCATGGCATGCCACAACCGATGGCGGGCTTTTTCCTTGCGCCTTTCGACGTGTTGGCGGATGCCATGCGCGGACTCAATGGAATCCTGATGGATATGTACAGGCGGCCGGATAAGCTCAAGGCGGCCTGCGACGTCCTGGTCGATGAGGTCTGCCATCTGGCGCTCTCGACTGCCGATCCGTTCAAGCGCTACCCCATATTCGTGCCGACCCATAAAGCCATGTTTCTTTCTCCCGCGCAGTTCGACGAGTTCTACTGGCCGTCTTTCAAAAAAACGATCGAAATACTGATTGAGGCCGGCCACACTGTAAGGGCTTACCTGGAGGGCAACTGGACTCCCTACCTGCACCGAATTCTGGAATTGCCAAGCGGCAAGGTCCTTTGCGATATCGATACCCAGGGAGACATTTACAAGGCAAAAGAAATTTTGGGAGGGCATTCGTGCATAGCCGGCGGCGTCCAGGATTCACAACTCATCCTCGGGACTCCGCAACAGGTACGGGAACATGTAAAAATACTTTGCGAAACGGTGGGCAAGGGTGGCGGATATATTATTTCCGCTGGATGCAACTTCCCCTACGCTACAAAACCGGAGAACTTTCGGGCGATGGTGGATGCGGTCCTCGAGTTCGGCGTCTACAACGACAGCCTCTCTCCGAAACCGCGAGAACTCTCTCCGGGTTTTCAGTTCGTTGCGGCGCTCAAACCGCAACGGTTGGTAACTCCCTGGCAGATCAAAGAGGCCGAACTGGGAGGGGTGAAGGGAGACGAGGGCCTCATCCGAAACAGCTGGGAACTGCTCGAAAAAATGGCTTACACCTGGATATGGCAGTGGATTCTTTAAAATCAAACCAGGATCTGAATTCTTTTACAGTAGAATCAGGAGGTATTCATAAATGAACGAACTTTCCCGGGCCTTGAGGGATTTGGATGAGGAAAAGGTCTATCAACTGGTGGACAGGGAAGTCGCTGCGAAAAGTTCGGTTCTCGACATCATAGGTTCCCTCAATGAAGGAATGGTTGCTGTGGGAGAACTATTTGCCAAAGGCGAATATTTTATCAGCCAGCTCATTTTTTCTGCGGAGATACTCAAGAATGTAATGACGAAGATCGATCCTCTGCTAAAGGGGACAGCCGGGAGCGGCCTGAAGGGCAAGGTGGTGATAGGAACGGTAAAAGGGGATATTCACGACATCGGGAAAGACATTGTGGTCACCCTGCTGCGCGGTTCCGGGTTCGATGTGATAGATCTCGGGGTGGATGTATCGGCCGAAAAATTTGTTGATGCGCTCAAGGAGAGCGGTGCGAAGGTCCTTGGCATGAGCGCTTTGCTCAACTCCGCTTATCCGGAAATGAAAAATGCTGTTGATGCGGTAACCGCCGCCGGCCTTCGCGACAAGGTAAAAATTATCATTGGAGGCGCGCCGGTGAACGAACAGGTCAGGGAATTCTCCGGGGCCGATTACGCGGCTGCCGATGCCGTTGCAGGGGTAGCGTTCTGCAGAACGATTTATACTTGAGAAATAACAAGTTTACTCAGAAAATGGAGATCTTATGGATTACGATCCTGCAAAAGACGATCATGGTCTGCCTCGGAGCCCCTTTAAATCGTGTGTTCTGCCCCGTCCTATCGGCTGGATTTCAACTCTGAGTCGTGAAGGGATACATAACCTGGCCCCTTACAGCCAGTTCCAAAATCTCACCTTCGATCCTCCCTACGTGCTGTTTGGAGGGAATCAGACCACCGGAGGAAGACGTAAGGATAGTGTTCACAATGCAGAGCAGACAGGCGAGTTTGTCTACAATATGGCCACCTTCGATCTGCGGGACGCTGTCAACCGTTCGGCTGCCGAAGTCCCGCCGGAGGTGGATGAATTCGAACTTGCAGGAGTTACCAAGGCCCCGTCCATAGTGGTAAAACCGGCGAGGGTCGCTGAATCCCCCATTCAGTTTGAATGTGTGTACTACACGACTCTCCGCCTTCCCGGCAACGGGATAATGGGAACGGTCGATGTTGTCATCGGGCGTGTGGTCAGAATCCATATAAAAGATGAATTCATCGGTCCGGACGGTCGAATAGATGTTGTCCGCATCCGCCCGTTGGCCCGACTCGGCTATTATGATTACACGACCGTAGATTCTATATTTGAAATGCAAATTCCAGGGGATGAGATGTTGTTGGCGGGACTCGAGGGTTC
>JBMFWU010000306.1:0-2934 GCA_049964955.1 Syntrophobacteraceae bacterium | reverse complement strand
CGGGTCTTGTCCAATTTTTTCAATACCGGCGACGTCGGTCTCCTGTTGTCGCTTGAAAGATCCCGCCGGTGACAAGCGACTCGTTCGGGTAAACCTTGTTTTCCTGTGTTCGTTGATCCTGCTGCTGGTTGGATCCTTTATCTGGATTCGTCGAATCCTGGCTCCGCTCCTCCCTTTGTTTCAGGCCCTGAGAAAGGTTGGCGCGGGCAGTCTTTCGCACCGCGTCGCAATCGATCGCCCAGACGAATTGGGAGAGCTTGCTTCAGCCTTCAACAGTATGGCTGAACGTCTCCAGCACCTTCTCGGCGCCAAGGACCGGCTGCTTTTGGACGTAAGCCATGAACTGCGCTCTCCTCTCACCCGGATGCGCCTGGCCCGCGAGATGTCTCCGGAGGGGGCGCTGAAAGATTCGCTGGCCGAAGATATCGGCGAGATGGAGCGGATAGTGACGACAATTCTTGCCAACGCCCGGATGCAGAGCACCCATCCGATCCTCGATCGTCAAAAGGTGGACCTTGTCTCACTTCTCCGGGAGGCCGTAAAACCTCTGGAAAGTCAAGCGCCGGGAGTGTGCTTCAGGGACGCGCCGGAATCGATCGAGGCATTTCTCGACCCCGAGAAGGCAAAGGCCGTTTTTCGAAATGTGGTGGGAAATGCGATCAAGTACTCCCGGGAGACGAGCGGCCCGGTTGCCATCAGCGTCCGAACCGGACAGGAATCGAATACCGTGGAAATCCGGGACGAAGGGATAGGGATACCGGAACAGGATCTGCCTTTCGTGTTCGAGCCGTTCTACAGAGTGGACCCCTCTCGTTCCAAGGAGTCCGGCGGGTTCGGTTTGGGGCTGAGTCTTTGTAAAGCCATTATGGAGGCCCACCACGGTACGATTTCCATAGAAAGCTCCGCGGGAAAAGGAACCACCGTCGTGCTGCAGTTCCCCCGGAAATGATCCCGGCCAGAATAAAATCCACCGCGGAGCCCGGTCGTGGACGGGACATAAAGAGAGCGCGGAGAGGAAAGCTCGATAGATAGTGTCCATGGAAACCCCGGAACGTATCGGGTGATTCGAGGCCTGAATGCCAATTCAGACACAGATGGACAAGCAAAGTTAAGTATCCGGCCATCCCTTTTCCCGCTCGATTGCCGCCGGGTTGCGTCCATGCCGTTGTTTATCCGTGTTTAGCAGGTCCATCAGTGTCACCCTCTCTTTAAAAGCTTTCAGACACGGATGAACACGGATGGACACGGATAAAGGCCAGGGCGGATCGATATGGGTTCTACCCCACTTTCTGGTTGAAAGCCCGCGTTGTACGTCGGCCCGAACGGCTGGCATTGAGAATGGCGCTCTTCTCAGCGGGGTGCGCGTTTGCCCGAAGTCCCGGATTTTTCCCGCTCAGCAGATTTTTCGGGACAGACTGCCGGAATTGATATAGATGATCTACCCATGAAGAGCCTTTCGGATCTAAAAAAAGAGTTGTTCAAGATGACGAGCCGGCGGATCCGCGAGGTATGGCGTCCCGGAGCGGAAACATCTCCACCGGCGGTCTTGAGGGCGGCCTCGACCCTCTATGAAATGGGGCTGCGGAAGGACCAGGAAAAGCTCCTTGCAAGACGCAAAAAACTGCCGGTCCCGGTAATCAGCATCGGGAACCTCTCGGTTGGCGGGACGGGAAAAACGCCCCTCACGATCTGGATGTGCCAATTCCTGCTCGCAATCGGGCTTCATCCCGCCGTTCTCACCAGGGGATATGGACGAAAGGAAAAAAGTCCCGGACGGGTGGAGGCTTCGCGCGAGGAGTCTCTTGCGGAGCTTTTCGGCGATGAGCCTGTCATGATGTCCGAATACCTGCCCGAAACGCCCGTATGGGTCGGAAGCGACCGGACCGCTTCCGGCGAGGCCGCGCTGGCGGGCGGAAACATAGACATCCTCGTCCTCGATGACGGCTTTCAGCACCTTGCCCTCGACCGGGACCTCGACATCGTCCTGCTCGACTGCGGCAATCTGTTTGGAAACGGGTTGGTCCTGCCGGCGGGTCCCCTCCGTGAGCCTCCCGAGCACCTCAAAAGGGCCGATGCCTTCGTACTTACCCATGCCGGCGAAGGCGCAGATCCGGAGCCCCTTATAGGTAGCCTCAAAGACCTTTTTCCCGCCATCCCGGCCTTCGCATGCAATCACCGGCTGCAAGGCATCAGGCTGGGCGGGGGAGGGCCCCTTCTTCCCCCCGGCGATCTCTCGGGGAAAAGGGCGGTCGTCTTCGCCGGAATCGCCGACCCCGAGTCTTTTTTCGACGACATGAAAAAGGCGGGGATCGAAATCGTTCGCTCATTCGACTTTCCAGATCATCACCGGTACACCCCGGAGGAGCTCTTACAGGTCCTGCGCTCTGCAACGCAGGGTGGCTCCGCGTTGATCCTGACCACAGCCAAAGATTCCATGCGCCTGCCCCCACTTTTGCGGCGCCTTTTCGCCGTGGCCGAAATCGGAATCGATTTCGGGCGCGACGATGACAATTTTCGCCGATTTCTCCAGCATAGAGTCAGCCAGACTCAGCCGCGGCAAGGTTGATTTGCGCCCCCTGATCCTCTGCTCCATTTTTTACCCGCCCCCCTTTTCTGCCGGTTGAAATCGGCGATACTTAAATTATATTTGCGCGAATTGCCACGCAAAATCTTCGGGCTTATTTTCATGGCAAACGAGAGCGTCCTGGAAAACCTGCGAAGCAAAATTGCGTTGTGGCGATCATCGAGTGCGCGCCTCGCGATTCGATCGGACGCGGATGGGGCAATTTTGCGGCGTTTCAGGCAACAACCCCCTGGCCGACGATGGTTGAACTCAGTTCTTAAAGACAAAATAACGAGTAAGTAAACTCCTCATCTCTCCGGGAGGTGAACCGCATGGCTTGGGATCGAACAAACCTTCCGGCCTCGTCCGGC
>JBMFWU010000305.1:0-2951 GCA_049964955.1 Syntrophobacteraceae bacterium | reverse complement strand
TACTTCGCGGCGTCTGCTTTTTCGGCCTTGTACAATTTGAAATTGTAGCTGTCGGCCAAAGCCTGCCAGCTTGCCTCGATGATGTCGTGGGAGAGGCCGACGGTGCTCCAGGTCTCGTGGCCGTCGGTCGATTCGATAAGGACCCGAACGGTTGCCCCCGTGCCGGGCTGGCCGGGTAGAACGCGCACCTTGTAGTCGCTTAGTTTCACGTGTTTGAGTTCGGGATAGAATTTTTCGAGCGATTTGCGCAGGGCCTTATCCAGGGCGTTTACCGGCCCCTTGCCCAGAGCGGCGGTGTGTTCGAACTGCCCTCCCACCCGGATCTGGATGGTCGCCTCGGCGACAGGCTCCTTGTTTTCGCTGAGCTTTTGATTGATCACGCGAAACCCCACGAGCTCGAAATATTTCTTACTTTTCCCCATCGCCCTGTTGAGCAGGAGTTCGAAGCTGGCCTCGGCAGCTTCGAACTGGAAGCCCCGGTTTTCGAGTTCTTTAATTTCTTCGAGCACCTGCATGGCCACGGGGTCGCTTTTGGAAAGCTCGAGGCCGAATTCTTCGGCTTTTTGCTTTATCGTGGCACGCCCGGAAAGATCGGAGATGAGAAACCTCCGACTGTTGCCCACCAAGGACGGGTCGATATGCTCGTAGGTCCGGGGGTTTTTGGCCACAGCACTGATGTGTACGCCCCCCTTGTGCGTGAAGGCGCTTCGACCCACAAACGGCTGATAGCGATCCGGCGGAACGTTTGCAACCTCCAGAATGAACCGGCTTATCTGCCTCAGTTTCCTGAGGCTGTCTTCGGAAAGACACGCGGTTCCCATCTTGAGGCACAGATTGGCCATGATGGAACACAGGTTGGCGTTTCCGCACCGTTCGCCGATCCCGTTTATCGTCCCCTGGACCTGGACCGCGCCCATCTCGACGGCGGTAAGCGAGTTTGCCACCGCAAGCTCGGAATCATTGTGGGCGTGGATTCCGAACTGAATGCCCGGGAAAGCCTCTTTTACCGCCTTGAGGGTATTCTGGATGTGGCTGGGGAGGCTTCCCCCGTTGGTGTCGCAGAGGATGATGCACTCGGCCCCGGCCTCGAGCGCGCTCCCAACGGTTGCAAGCGCATATTCGGGGTCGTCGAGAAAACCGTCGAAAAAATGCTCCGCGTCATAGAATACGGTTTTTCCCTGCTGCCTCAGAAAGTCGATGGATTCGGAAATGATCTGCAGGTTGCGCTCCGGAGTTGTATGGAGCGCATCCTTTACGTGCACCGTCCAGCTTTTGCCGAATATGGTCACCAGTTCGGTATTGGCCTCGAGAAGCGCCTTGAGATTGAGATCGGTCGAAGCGGTCGAACTGGGATGAAAGGTTGCTCCGAAGGCGGCGATTCTGGCCTGCTTCAGCTGATAATTGGCGATTTCGCGAAAAAATCCCACGTCCTTGGGGTTCGAGCCGGGCCAGCCCCCTTCGATGTAGTGGATGCCCAGATCGTCGAGCTTGAGGGCTATGCGGACCTTGTCCTCCACCGAAAAGGCGAAATCCTCGGCTTGTGTGCCGTCCCGGAGGGTGGTGTCGTAGATCTTGACCTGCATCGTGCTATCTTTCCGAGTAAAGGGTGAGCGACCGCTACTGGCTCTCGGCCGGTTTTTTGTCCAGTCCGAAAGCGTCGTGAAGGACCCTTACCGCCAGTTCGGTGTATTTTTCATCGATGACGCAGGAGACCTTGATCTCGGAGGTGGCGATCATCTTGATATTGATGTTTTCGGCTGCAAGCGCCTGGAACATCTTGGTGGCAACGCCGCTGTGGCTTCTCATTCCGACCCCGATGATCGAAACCTTGGAGATGTGCTGGTCGCCCACGACCCTTCCCTCGCCGAATCCGGCGGCGATCGATTCCAGGATCGAAATCGTCTGGTCGTACGACCCCTTGGGGACGGTAAAGGAAATGTCGGCCTTTCCCGGGGTGCCGCTTGCGCCCTGCACGATCAGGTCGACGTTGATGTTTGCCGCCGAGATGGGCTCGAAGACTTTCGCAGCAATTCCCGGAAAATCGGGAATGTCGGTGATCGTAACCCGACTCTCGTTTTTATTGTAGGTGATTCCGGACACCACCACCTTTTCCATGGATTCATCCTCCCGTGAGACAAGAGTGCCCGGGGCGTCGGTAAACGAGGAGAGCACCATGATGGGCACATTGTAGTTGATGCCGAATTCGACCGAACGCAGGTGAAGGACTTTTGCGCCCATGCTTGCCATCTCGAGCATTTCTTCGTAGCTCACCTTGTCGAGCTTTCGCGCCTTGGTGCAGATATTGGGATCTGCGGTGAACACCCCTTCGACGTCGGTGTAGATCTCACACACGCTCGCCTGAAGGGCCGCGGCAAGAGCCACCGCCGAGGTATCCGAGCCGCCGCGTCCAAGGGTCGTGATGTTGCCGTCTTCGTCATAGCCCTGGAACCCGGCCACTACCACGATTTTACCCGCGTTGAGGTACTCGAGCACCGGTTGGGTCTGGATCCAGTTTATGCGCGCCTGGCCGAATTGCCCGTCGGTCATGATTCCGGCCTGGTATCCGGTCATGGAAACGGCTTCGGCTCCCATGGATTTCACGGCCATGCAAAAAAGAGCTATGGTCGTCTGCTCTCCGGTAGCGAGCAAAACGTCCATCTCGCGCGGGTCCGGACAGGGGCAGATCTCTTTTCCCAGCTTGATCAGACGATCGGTTTCCCCGGCGCGGGCCGAAAGGACCACAACGAGCTGGTCGCCCGCGTCTTTTCTGGCCAATACCCTCCGGGCCACAGCATTGATTCTTTCGGCGTTTGCGACCGAAGTTCCGCCGTACTTTTGCACAACAAGAGCCATCAGCTCGAAAACCTCCGTTGCGGTTGGATTTGGATTACAATAGAGTTCTTAGGCAAGTAACCAAAATGAGGCGACTTGTCCACAAGAAAACAAAAATC
>JBMFWU010000304.1:0-2981 GCA_049964955.1 Syntrophobacteraceae bacterium | reverse complement strand
CTGGCTTCCCCCGGCCACAAAGGCTACCTTGTCTTTTAGACCGAAATCCATGTGTACCCCCTCTTCGCGAAAGGAATCAGAATCGGCTGCACTCCCAATGGAAACAGCCTGCCCAACGAAAATTCCTCTGAAAAACCGGGATAATAAATTTAGTAATTTTAGATGAGATCGGTTCTGGTTTCAATATCAATCTTCAACTGAACACATGCTGTCATGTATCTGCACTTCCTCAGGCGGCATCCAGCCTCATCTGTGGCTCTCCTCCCCCTGAACAGCGCAGTTCCAGTACGAGCACGGATTTCCGGTCCATTCGTCATACCACAGCCAGATGCCGCTGGGTTCGACATAATTAAAACCCAGAGTTTCAATTCAATGGGAAAAGTCCTCAAGGCTACAAAAGTTGATGAAAACAAAAGAGAGGTCCTCCATTTCAACGGCAAACCGGCCGCCGAGGCCTATGCGGAAGCAAGGGGCGTAAGTGTCGAAGACGCTCCCAAGCATTTCATGCACAGCCCGGTCGGACTGATGATCGGAGGAGAGCCCTATGTTCGAAGCCCCCAGAGGATGCAGGACGGCGGCATGGTCTTCTACTGCAAGGTCAATGAGGGCATGGAGCTTTCGGTGCTCGAGTCTACGGATATCGTCGATGATACGAGGAAAGCCGTTGAGACGAAGAAGCGGGAACTTGGCGACATCAGCGGGATACTCAATTTTCATTGCATACTCAGAACGTTGGAACTGGAGGATAAGCAACAGACGGAATCATATGGGAAGATATTCACCGACATCCCCACCATCGGCTTCAGCACCTACGGGGAGCAATATATCGGCCACATCAATCAGACTTCCACTATGCTCGTGATAAGGGGAAAGTCTTAAGTTGTAGGGGCGAGTACCGGGTACGGTCCATTGCCCTCAAGGAACGCACCCGGTCTAATCATATTGTCAGGATGAACCATGAAAATGAATCTCAGGAACAGGATTTTGGTATCCTCCTCCACAATGGTCGGGCTGGGAATGAGTTGCACATTCTTTATAACCCGCTGTTTTTCAAAAACCTCCCACTCCCCGGAGATCGAAACTGCCCTGATTCTTCTCGTTACAGCTGCCGCTATGATCCTGTCGGTCCTTTTCTTCATGGCACGTTCCATCGCGCGCCCCATAGATCAGTTGACGGCAACGCTCGATGAAGACACTCGAAGTGTGGCTTCGGCATCCAGGGAGCTTTCTCATGCTAGCAATCAATTGGCGGATGGAGCTTCCAGCCAGGCTGCGACCATTGAGCAGACTTCCTCATCACTCGAAGAGTTGTCGGCGATGACCAAGCAGAATGCAGAAAACTCGGGCCAAGCGAATAAACTGGTCATAGAAACCGCTCAGACTGCGGAGAAGACAAGCAATACCCTGCTCGATCTTACAATCTGTATGAGTGAGATTACCTCGGCGAGCGAAGATACTCAAAAAATCATCAAGGACATAGATGCCGTTGCTTTTCAAACCAACCTGCTTGCCCTCAATGCTGCCGTGGAAGCCGCACGGGCAGGAGAAGCCGGATCGGGGTTCGCAGTCGTGGCGGACGAAGTAAGAACCCTGGCCAAACGCACTGCGGAAGCGGCCAGGAACACGGCAAGTCTTCTGGAAAATACCATCAGCAAAGTCAGGGGAGGGGCGACTCTAATCGAAAAAACCGGTCAGGAATTCTACGAGATGGCGATGAATGTCTCGAAAATAGGCGAACTGGTGGCGGAAATCGCCGAGGCCTCTCAGGAACAGGCCCAGGGCATAGCCCAGATAACCGCAACAGTAGCGGAAATGAATACAGTGGTGCAGAAAAATGCATCATCCTCTGCAGAAACCGCGTCGGCGTCCAGGCAATTGACTGCCCGGGCCGAGGCGCTAACAGAGAGCAAGGCCGGCTTGGAGGCCATCGTACAAGGTGAATCGCGCCGGACGGGAACGTAGTCGAGCATGGTCGGGAGATAGGGGTTACCCAAGATTCAAAAAGAATCGATCAGGCACTGCGTCTTTAGCTCATGACAAAAACAGGTCCGAGTTCCCCGGCTGGTAGCCGCACAATTTTCCCAGCGCATTCATCATTTCCACCACCCTGTGCTCGTATAGATGCTCCCGCAGGGTTCGGCGCTGCGCATTGAGGGCTATTCTCCTTCGCTCGTCTGCATGGTGAAGATAGTATTCGATTTTTTCGATCAGTTCCTCCTCGCTCCCGAATCGTACGATCTCCTCTTCGGTATAGAGGGGGGAAAGCAGTTCCCGGTTGTCGATCAGCTGAAAGCAGCCCATGCCCGCCAGTTCGAATGTTCTCGGGTTTACGAAGTCGCCGCCGCCGAGCGCGAGCGGATCGGGGGAAGAATGAATATTGAGGTTCACGTCGGTATTTCTGTAGATGGAGCGGGCCTCAGATTGGATGATGCGCCGGGCGCCCGGGACGACCCCCGGCACCGGGTGGCTGTTCCACCCTTCCCCGAAGATCTTGACACCAAACCGGGCGAGCCTCCCCAAAATCCTCACCCGGTTCGGATAGGGCGCCCCCATAAATGATACGGCCATGCGTGACCCCGAGGGATTGGGGAAACTCTCCGGATGAATGTCACAGGCAAGCGGCAGGTAATAGTGGTTTTTCAGCCCCGCTTCTGCCATTGCAGTGCGGAAGTTATCGGTTTGAATCGAAAAAAAGATATCGAAGTTGGCGGCTATATGCTTCCAGTAGGTCTGGACTCGAAAATCTTCGACAAACCAGTAGGCGGTAATCAGACCGGAGCGTCTGAATGCGGCGAGAAGGGTCCCGTCGGATAGAGGCGACTGGGCGATCCCGAGTAAAAGGTCGGGCTTTTGCGTATCGATTCTATCGACGAGAACCCTTTTGAGTGTGGAGATAAGGGCCGCTTTCTGCGCATCGTCTCCCGCCCCGGCACTCCGGAACTGGTCGGCAAAGTTCGAAAAATCCAGGAAAAAGGACTCAT
>JBMFWU010000303.1:0-3025 GCA_049964955.1 Syntrophobacteraceae bacterium | reverse complement strand
TCGACTTCGACTCCGAAAATGTAAAAATTTCGGACACTGTATCCCAGGCCCCTCATTGTTTTCAACCCGTAGAACGGCGCCATAAATTATCCCACGGCCTAAAACCTGCGTGTAAAAAAAACCGACACCCGAGCATGCCTCCAGAGAAAACAATGCCAATATTTCCGATCGTGCTCGTGATTTGCACTCTATAGCCCCCCAACTCTCATGAAAAGGGGGATATTGGGAGGTAGAAATTGGGTATATAAAGTGGACCATCCATCATATTGTATATGTGTTGTCCGATAGATACAGATTTGCGACGGGGTATATGGTCCCGGGACTATCTTCACTGTTTTTCTGAAACTCGCGCCGCGCTTCGCGGATCTGCAGGTGCAGTTGAAATATCTCTATTGCGGCGGCAACCAGGAGAAATATGCGGACTTCCCGATTTCTCCGGCAGGACGGATCGACCGCGAGTTGATCGTCTCGGAAAAAGACAATGACGTACCGATCTGGACGTAGCGATTCAGCAACCAGTGCGGACGTTTGGTCGCAAACGTCATCATCGCCGACGGCTTTGGGCTTAGGACCCCGAATTCGGAGAGCTTTTCTTTCATCGGTATATAACGCGTGCGTCGGAGAAAATTATCCCGCCGATTGTGTCCAGGCCGCTGAAATGTGGCAACATGCTGATTACCATGTTTGTATGAGCTTCCAAGGTTTTTTTTGAGAAGCCTAAATCGTTTCAGGAAGGAAGACACAATGAATCAATTGCTTAAAACCTTATCGGTGCCGGTCCTGTCGGTATTTTTGGCGGGGGGCGTCTCCTTTGCTCAAGGGGCGCAGCCGATGCACCAACCGCAAATGAACCACAATAACCAGCAGCAACAGTCCGCTCAGCAACCGAATATGCAGCCTAACATGCAGCAACAGCAACAACAGCCTCAGTCCAATGTTCAGCAGCAACATCAGCAGACCAATGCGCAACAGAAAAATATGCAGAGCATCACGGGCAAAGTTACGAGCGGTGGCGGTCTTATTGCCCAAAACGGCCAAAAATTCCGTCTAAATGGCGCCAAGGCGGCGCGGCTCAGACACTTCACCAACCAGACCGTTACTATAAAAGGTTATAGGACACAATTCGAAGGCCATAACGCCATAGTGGTCGAGAGCTTTCAGCCGGGCCAGTCCCAGACGGCAGAAAACAATATGAGACAGCCCAATAACCAGTCCAATTTCCGATCGCAACCACAGGGTCAGCAGGCGCCTCAGCCCGGTCAAACCGGCTACAAACCGGAACATAATCAACAGCAACAGGGGCAACCTCGCTAAACGCCGGTAAGCCCGCGATTGACTATTGAAAACTCCGGTAGAGATTCTACCGGAGTTGCTTTTTTAAGGGGAAAGGAAAGAGGGGAGCCAAGGCAAAATCTTCGGATACGACTTTCAGAGAAGCAACCAGACGAGGGCCGCGGCGCCAAGCCCCGCCAGTATCCAGTTCCGGTAGGCAGCAAACCAGCCGATCACATCTTCCCCGCGAAAGAACTCTCCAGCGGCGACTCTTTTTTCCAGCTGCTCGAGCAGGGTCTTGCGATTTTTGTGCTCCCGCTCGTAGGATTTCACCTGTTCCACTTCCTCGCGGGATAAAGTATCCAAACGGTTTACCACCTGTTCTACCGTGAGGCTGTCGTAATCTTCAATCGGCAGTTTCTCATTCGGGGTGAAGCCAAGTTTTTCCCCTCCTGCCCTTTGGATTTGTTCTGCACTTTCATTTTCCATAAGCATCTCTCCACGCTTTTTTACAGCGTTTTGTTTCGATCAAACTGTTGGAATCCTTAAAATTAATACGGGCGGGCTGACAATCAACCGCGCGCTTCCGCCGAATCCGAAAATCATCAGTCGAACAGCAACTAAGCTACCCGAGCTCCAGGTGGAAACGGATCGGGCCGCGCGATTTTCCACCAGCCGATTTGGCGCGGAGCTGCGGGTCCACATCGCACTCCGACATGTCCCTGGTCTCCAGGCTGCAAGCGGCAGCGGGCACAGACCAGGAAGTGGCCATAGAGGCGTGGCCTTTGGGAAAAATAGCCACCTCCGCATCGATGAAATCCAGGGGCGCAAGGGCTGCGGGCAGGTCTACCAGGTCGTCTTTTTCCGCGGCGCAGATGAGCCACTTGATCCCTTTTTCCGCAATTCGTTTGAAATTGAGCGGCTTGCCAAAAAGTTTCACGGGCAGTGTTCCGTCTTTGGAGACGGGCTTCGTATAGGAATCGAAACTGAGCCGCGTGATCGCGATGGGAATATCCGTAATGTCTTCTGTAAGCCAACGGCTGACTGCCGCCGCAATCTTGGTGATTACGGGAGGCTTTCCGGCGCCCCGGTCGAACATCATCAAATCCCGGTGAAAACTCAGAAACGGGGCTTCATTTTCGATACTCTTGAGCTTAAATACCCAGCTCAGGATCTTGCCGTCGACCACCTGGTTGCCGTTTGCCAGTCTCCTCAAGGCATATCCCAGGTTCCGGAATCGGGACGGGAGATGTTCGATGTAGTCGACCATGGATTTACTGCGCGAACCGTCGAGCGGGGCGACACTGGTGATCAGAGCGTCAACGAGTCCGTCGAGTTGTCCTGAAAGAATGTCTATCACGGACATGAACCCGCCCTGGCAATATCCGTTCAAAGTTACGAGCTTTCCGTGTTTTGCGACGAGCACCTCGCTGAAATGTTTCATATCGAGCGCGTCGTCTTCTCCCGACATCAACTGGACAGCCGGATTTTTTGCGATATCCTTCACCACCCGTATGTAGGTGGGAATGGACTGGTTGGCGAAGGCGTGGATATAGCTTCTTTTCTCACCGGGCAAAAAAGCAAGTATGTTGGCGCCAAGCACGTAGGGCGGAACGACGATCATGGGCTTTCCATCTTCCCGCACCCGAACGGATTTATCCGTGGGGAGCACCTGATAGAGCTCGAACCGTTCGGTTTCAGCCGTTTTGATGTAACCGTCGCTATCCAGGTGCAGACCGTATTCGGGTTCTAT
>JBMFWU010000302.1:0-3038 GCA_049964955.1 Syntrophobacteraceae bacterium | reverse complement strand
CCACCTTTATCACAAAACATGATGGACCATGCCCCCGGTCCATCATTTATCTCGAGCGAAAATCCGACCTTTTCTATCGATTATGAAGATGCTGCTCAGACGAATAAGCATCCAGAAGCGGAAATGGTCGCCCTGATGGGGTGTTGCCGAAAGTAGAAGAAGGTCGCGGCAATGCCCCCGGATACTTTCAGCGAGCTTGAAGTTCTCTGTCTTGTTCACTTTTTTGCCGTTGCGGTAAACACTAAGATGATGGGCCTCGTCAAAGACGGCAAGGTCCCAGGGAGGCGCATCGAGCAGTTTTTTGACCCGCGTCCTCCTTTTGAGTGTATCGACGGAGACAATCAGGCGGTTGTGCTTGGCAAAGGCATTTGACTTTCTGTCGGTAACATCGCCTTCACTGCCGAAAACTTCGAAATCAAGATTGAAGACATCGTTCAGCTCAATGCGCCAGTTCTCCACCAGGCCAGCCGGAACGATCATGATCGCCCGCCGCAGTTCGCCTCTCGATGCGAACTCGCGGAGGATCAATGCCGCCTCTATTGTCTTTCCCAACCCGACCTCGTCGGCGATGAGAAACCTCTTTGGTCTCGCATTGGCTATACGATGGACAAGAACTACTTGGTGTGGCAATAAATCTACTTTGGCGGACGTCAAGACCGCCGCGCTCTCCATCAGCGGAATTTCTTCAGACTCGATGGCCAGCCACAGGTTTTCCACTCCTTCAGGCCCAGCCGGCACCATCCCGCCGATAATTCGGTCATATAGGTCGGCTGCCGGGGAAAGGGACTCTGCCGGGACCTGTCGTTCCCCGCAGCTCTGGAAGAAAACGCTGACATAACCGGTTATTTCCCGGCCGATAACAACGCCGTCTCCAAACTCATTATGGCTAACCCTGAGGCCTGGCCGCATTTCAGGATATTCTCGCGACATGATAACCTATGGTAGTTTCTTCTCCCGGCTTATCAGCTTCCCGTACAATGCGCTTCATATTCAGCGCGCTACTTCCGTCCCAGAGGGCCTTGGAGAGTCTCACTGTTTTACGATCGCGCCGCCAAAAGAGTACTTCCTCATCAAGTGAAGTCTCTTCAAATGCCTTTCCATGAGAGGAGAAGCCAAAGACTATCCCGCAGTCCGTCCAGCGATTTTGCAGGTTGACAAGAAGCGGCGTTATGCGGTTGCTCAGAAAACTCTCCGCCGCTTGTGGCTCAGCGATTTCCAGGACCGTCTCCAGACCGGAGACAAGAATTGTACGACCGCTAACCGGAAAGATCGCGGGAATTTCTATTGTCCAGCTCAGCGCTTCACGTAGAGAAATTACCGCACCAGCCGATATCAGCCCGCCAAGGCTCTTTTTATCAAACACAATAGAAGAACCTTTTCTCTGCCATGCAGAACTCGATATTTTCTCCATCGCAATAACTCCGCGCTCCTCAACAGCCAAGGGACGTCTAAACTCACCCGCCCCTCGGGATCGAATCGCTCCGTCAGTTGGCCTCCATTGCTACCTGTTCAATCACTCTCCAAACGTTCAAATAGAGTCATCTGCCTGAATTCCGGCTTGCCCTTATGACCCCGCCATTGTTCGACAAGCTGTGATGCGGTTCTGGCAGCCAGACGTACCGCAGCGCTTTGATCCGTCTCGCCAATCCATTTCAGGATGTCATCTACCGATTTCTTGATGCGAAAGTTCTGATTATTCAGCTCCGCTTCGACCTTCAAGCCCGAATTGGGGTGTGCGATGCCAACAAGGAAGTGGGCCTGATCCAAATCACTTTTTATGATCTTTCGATTCCTGCCGCGCTCGGTAAAGTAGGCGAGGCGCTCATGCATGGGCACGGCATGTATGCTTCTGCCCAAAACACGAATCCACCCTCTCGCCTCAAGATCTGCCTGGGAAATTCCGGTACCGCGCAATGTCTTATGGAGCTCATCCCGGTCCATCTGACTGCGGTTTTTAAAGAGGCGGAGATAAAGGCGACTGGCCGGCTCCGCGCTATCGGGCGGTCGCAGACCCACAGTCTGGGCGCTGTCTTCCAGTACATCGTCCAGCAATTGATTGATACCGAGCAGGGCATCCCTTACATCCAGCGATTGCCCTTCACCGGTAAATACCTGGCCGTAATGACGGGAATAAAACTCCAGCGACTTGCCCCGCAGGATCACCCTCAGATCAGATTCAGGCAGATCCTTTCCGTGGGCGTGCTCCAGAAGGTCCTTCAGCCGTACTGTTTCTTCCTTAACCCATCGCCGCATTCGCGCCCAGCTGACCGGATCGGGTTCGTCGAGACGCTTTCGACAGACATGAATTATGTCATATTCGATCTTCTTCGAACCAAATTGACCACTCTCGCCTTTGGATTCGTCACCGATAACGGGGAAGGTTTGTAACAAAACATAACCTGCATTAAACAGGGCTTCCAAAACATCAATCCACGCCTTGTCATCGCTATGGTGGAATGTGAATGCCATGATGCCACCGTCCTTGAGATGGCGGGCGGCCTCGCTCCAACAAGCCGAGAGGGTCTGTCTGTAAAAATCACTGGAAGGTTGGGACCGGTATAACGGATTCGGCTGTTTTTCCTTTACTGAATTATCGCCGGATAATTCTCTGATCCGATCAGCATGCCTGGATTCAACAAAGACCGTTTTTTCGTAATCTTCACGATCATCCGGATACTCCGCTGGATTGTCGATTGCCTCCATACTGTGCGGCGTACGTTCTGGCTCAAAGAGACGCTGTTCCGGCATGCCCAAATACCATTGCAGCAACGGGATTCTTAACCATACGTAAAAAAAGTCCGATAGATCCGCATAGTAGTAATTATCGCCGAATGGCGGATCAGTGATGACCAAATCAAATTTTGCCTGCTTAAGAAAGTCCAGAGTTGTTGAGGAGCTGCAGCAGACTTCCGTCCCGGGGATAATCGCATCATCAGTGCAGACAGTTATCGATTTGGTCGAAACATCCTCTGTGGCCTTTGCCCTCCAGCAATTCCCGCAGGTCGTGTAGAACGTTGATCCATCGGATCACGAGAAAC
>JBMFWU010000301.1:0-3044 GCA_049964955.1 Syntrophobacteraceae bacterium | reverse complement strand
AGTCCGGGGCCCCGGCTTCGAGCAACTTACCCGGATCGAAGGAAATCCGGTAGCGCTTGTCCACGCGAACGCTCCAGGCAGTGGGGTCGTTAACGATGCGCTCAAGGTTTAGCCCCGGGTGGTGAGGATTGGCCTCCAGAAAGCTCAGTGCCTTGGCTATCTTCTTGAGGATTTCCCTTTGAAACTTAAATTCCTCGATATCTTCAAGAAATTTCTCGGTTGGAATCAGCTTTGGCATCATCCATCTCTTTTTCGAACCAGGAGGGCATCTCCCGTGGACCACTCTCTCGGGCTTCCCGGAGTTTTGCAAGACCTTGTTCGCTCAGCCGGACCGAGGGGTAGATTGCCACAGGCTGGAGGATAATAACGCCACCCTCTTCCACTCGAAGCTCAAGGTGATTGCCCCCGGCCGACAGCATAAATGAACACGTTGGTGTCGACATAAATCATATCTGCCGCCCGGCATCCCTCATGCCTTCGGCGATCAACTTTTTGTGCTCCTCCCAATCCGGTTCAATGCCTTTTTCTTTCTCTCGCCGTTTTTCAAAAAATATGCGTAACTCCTCAGGATCAACCATGCGATTGTTCTTCTTCCGCTCCAGAGCGCTTCTACCGGCGTCCCTCAGCCATGCGCTCAGCGACTTGGATTCCCGCACCGCCTCGGCCTTGAACTTCGAGAGGTCTTCCTCATCTAGAATAACCTGAACGCGAATCGACATTCACCGCTCCACATTACGTCACTTCAATACTTATACGTAACTATATTACCCATGGCCCGAGAAGTCAAAAACAGCTTCATCTGAAACGGCGTCTGAGCAGGCAGCGCCCGGAGGGCCGCCCTCGCCGGCCGACTCTCCGGCGCGTTACCGTCCCCGCATTGACAGGTCTCATACACATCCATATCTTGGCTGATCGGCGGACGGGACGAAGACTTCTTTCACATCCCTTGAGGAACAAGACTATGGACATCACAGACATTAAGAAAGTGGTGGCAGGGCTATGCGTCGCCAGTCTGGTGTCAGGCGCCGGTATTGTCACGGCAGCATCATCGCAGGATGCGGGCCGGTCCGGCTCAGGCAATCTGATCTTGGCGGGCTGAAGCGGCATGAAACCAAGCGCCGGGAGCGCCGAAAAGAGCAAGAAAAGCAGTTCAAAAAAATCCGAGGGCGACAAGGCTAAAAAACGGCCCAAACCCTCCTCGTAAGGTATCGACAACAGCATTTAAGAACCGGCGAAAAAGCTGCCCGCCGGGCAGCGCTGGATGCCGGCTATACCGATTTTGTATTAAAATTCCCTTCCGCCGATTCAAAAAACCGCGTCACACCCGTACAGATGGGGCAAAGGCCTTCCCGCAAATCGGTCCTGCATGAGCCTCTTTGGTCGGGGACCGGACTGGCAAAGGGATTGGACATGAACAAAGCGAAGAGGTTGAGCAGGCTCTACAGGACATCTAAAGCTCATATGGGCCACAAGGCTTGGGAGAACCTGCTCCACGCGCACTCCTCGCCCCCTGAGCCGGAAGAATTTCCCGAACTGTTGGAGCCACACGCGGCGGACCTGAGCATACCCGGTTACTTACCTGAACTTGCCCGTCTTGAATGGGCCGTGCATGAAGCGAATTCTCCGGTCGGGAAGAGCCGCTCCGCGGAATCACGATCAGAATCGCTCGCCATTCCCGCCGAAATCACCGTAAATCCCACTCTCTGCATCCTTCAGTGCTCATGGAAACACCTGCCCGATCTTCTAAACTCACGGGGTCGCCGACCGGCCGCACATCCGGAGAAAGGTGAAGAGTTAGTGCTCCTGTGGCGGCATCCGGCAAGCGGGGAGATGATGGTTCTCTCTGCGCTCGACGAGGATCTCCTGGTTCTGAAAATGGCGGTTGAAAAGATCAGGCCTTCGCAGGTCAGCGCCGAAAGCCAGGTACCGGTCCATGCGCTTGAAACGGCTGTCGAACGGGCCGTCCGGAAAGGATTGGTCTTTGCGCCGGCTTCGAAAATCCGGCGCGACCCTTCCATCTTTTCATCCCACGCAGAAATACAAGAGAGCAGCCTTTCGGCTTCGACCTTTACCCTCCAGTGGCACATCACCCAGGCCTGCGACCTCCATTGCAGACATTGCTACGACAGAAGCGATAGAAAGCCGATGGAATTGAAACAGGCGCTGGTCCTGCTGGAGGATTTTCAGAGATTCTGCGAGGCCCGTCACGTGAAGGGGCAAATATCCTTTACGGGTGGCAACCCTTTTCTCCATCCGGACTTTATCACTCTCTACCGGGCAGCAGTCGAGCGTGGCTTCGGCCTTGCAATCCTGGGGAATCCCACACCGGTTGAGAGGCTGGAAGAAGTGGTCGCAATCCGTCGTCCGGAGTTTTTTCAGGTGAGCCTGGAGGGTCTGCCCGAGCACAACGACCGGATTCGCGGGCCGGTCCATTTCAGCCGATCGATTTCATTCCTCGATCCGCTCCGCCAACTCGGCGTCTATTCCATTGTCATGCTGACCCTCACAAGGCATAACATCGCCCAGGTGCTTCCTCTTGCGGAAATGATCGAGAACAGGGCCGACCTCTTCACTTTTAACCGGCTCTCCTTGATGGGGGAAGGCGCAAATCTCGAGCTCCCGACAAAGGAAGAATACATTAACTTCTTATACCGGTATAACGATGCGGCCTCAAAGAATCCCTTCCTCGGTCTCAAGGATAACCTGCTTAATGCGGTTCGTTACAAGAGCGGCCTGGAGCTCTTCGGAGGCTGTTCGGGATACGGCTGCGGGGCCGCTTTCAACTTCATGGCGGTACTCCCCGACGGTGAGGCCCATGCCTGCCGGAAATTCCATTCGCCTATCGGCAATGTGGTTCGAAGCGGCGTCGCAGCTGTTTACGACTCCGAAGCTGCCCGCCTCTATCGCGCCGGCTGCGCTGAATGCAGATCCTGTGAAATCAGACATGTATGCGGAGGATGCCTTGCAACGGCTCGCAGTTTTGGACTGGACCCGTTTAAAGAAAAGGATCCCTATTGCTTCATTCATTAGATCTGGCAGGATAA
>JBMFWU010000300.1:0-3048 GCA_049964955.1 Syntrophobacteraceae bacterium | reverse complement strand
CGCCGCGCTACCCCATGGTTCCCTTTCCGAAGGCCGTGATCTCGGATGCCCAGGCGCAGCAGTTGTACGAGTATGGAAAGAATTTGCACGACTAACGGAGGGTTTACCGAGTTGGAACGAGTTGAATCGGCAGGGTCAAGTTTTGGCGGATGGCTGACAAAAATACTTATCTGTGGAATGGGTTTTCAATCACCAGACCGTCTATAACTTGACCGTGCTGCATGTCTTCGCTTAACAGCCGTTCCGCACCGCCTGATAAGGCTGCTTCGACAATAAGGGCATCCCAAAAAGAAAACCCCAGCTGGCGGCTTTTGAGGATAGCGGCCAGGACTCTCTCGACATTTATGGGAACAATAGGCAACAGGGAAAGGTCGCGAACAACGGAAAAAAACGCGCATCAGTCACGACCGTGTAGTTCCTCCCGGCTCCAGTTCACTCCGCCGCGCCGGGTTCTGGAGGTGCGAGATAAAACGACAATCCGGTTGGCCGCCTCCCGCTGTTCCCGACGGACGCCCGAGTAGGAATCTAAAAAATCCCTCAGGAGCGCATTGACTGAAGTCCCCTCCTGAAGCGCGCGTATACGGGCTTTTCTAAGCGATTCATCATCGCTCGTTATGGTAAGATTTCCCATGGAATCTCCTGTGCTGTACGAAAATAGTGTAACACCTTCCGATGGGATTTCAAAGTGTTATGAGAACGTAGTTTCCTCTATGGGGCGCTCTCCTCGGCGGTAAGGGACGGGGCGGTGGTTGTTGCCGGCTGGAACCAGAGTCTGAAGTAGACCATTCCGGCCGCAATGACCATCGGAAGGACGCCGAACAGGATGAAAATCGAATCTCCCGGAAGGCGCGCCCACTCGATTCTTCGCACAAACGCCTGATTGAGATAGTGCAGGCTTCTTGCATGCCAGTAGCCGTTTTGCAGGACGTCTCGAACCTGGAAAACGCCGCCCGGGAAAAGATTTGCAATGACCATGAGTGCGAGTCCGATGTTTAATCCCAGAAATGAAATCCGGACATATTTTTCGGGTTTGACCCACTGTTCGTCTGTGGAAACCTGCCGTAGAGCTATGACGACGAGCGACATGCCCAGCATTCCGAAGGCGCCCATGAGCGCCGCATGGCCATGGTTGGGGGTGAGAATCGTACCGACTTCAAAATAGCTTACGATCGGGAGGTTTATGAGAAACCCGAAAATGCCAGCCCCGACGAAATTCCAAAACCCCACGGCCATGAGATAATAAAAGCCCCACTTGTGCGGGTTTGCGGCAGGTTTTCCGCATATGTCGCACTTCTTTTCCCCAAGCTTTATGAAATCGCCCGCATCGAGGGTAAGAAGGGTCAGCGGCACGACTTCGAGCGCCGAATACATTGCGGCAAGAGCTATCGTGGTTGTCGATTGGCCGGTCCAGTACCAGTGGTGGGCGGTGCCGATAATGCCGCCGACCAGGAAAAGAATGGCGTCGAGGTAAATGATCCGGGTAGCAGCCACCTTGGATACCAGCCCCAACTGCACGAAGAGCAGGGCGACCAGGATGGTCACGAAAATTTCGAGAAACCCTTCGACCCAGAGGTGAATTATCCAGAACCGCCAGGTATCGACGACCGAATAGTTGGATACGGAGTTAAAGAAAAAGGCCGGAAGGTAAAAGATCGGAATGGTCGCAGCACCCAGGAGAAAGAGGGTTGCGATTTCCCGGCGCGCGGGATCTTTCAGTGCGGCAGCGATTTGACGATAGATAAGGAATATCCAGAAAAGGAGGCCTGCTGCCAGCAAGCAGGGGATCGTAGGGGAAATTGTTCGTGTATGAATAGGTCCGGCCGGGGCGGTCGGCGACGCTGGCCCATGCGGCCCAGGCAAAAAAGGCGGTGAGTTCCCGGATTTCTTTGGGATTCGAAATATACCCTGCCCGAAGACCCCCGTTGAAATCCGGATTTTTGAAGTAAGCGGTCCACCGGGCGATCTGCGACTGGAAAGAGTCGACTTCGGGCCGGGTGAAGGCCAAAATATTCGTTTTGGGGTCATAGCGGTTCTGTCTGAGCAACCGCTTTCCCTCTTCGGACGCGACCGCTTTTTCGAGCGGGCTTAGCGTCTCGGGAGTTTTTCCGTACAACTTGGATGCGATTTGCCTGAAGGCGTCGAGTCCCAGTGTGTGCAGGTATGCGGCGGAAAAATCGGGGCCGAGGTAAGCGCCGTGTCCCCAGATGGTGCCGTTGTCCATCAGGCCGTATTTCAAAAAAACCTCCTGCCCCGCCCGGATGTCTGTGCCTGTAAAGACAACCTGCCCGGTTGGGCCGGTCACCTTTGCGGGCACCGGGGGCGCATCCCCGTAGGAGCGCAGGGACATGCGAATAAGAACGGCCATTCCGCAGAAAATGACAAGGGCCAGGGCATACTTCCAGTGCGGCGATACCTTCGCGGCGGTTTCCTCGGGACGAGTGAAGTCGTTTTGCATGGGGATTTTCCTGTTTCCGTTTCGCCGAAGTATTTGTTGAAACCCGTAATGATCGTTCCCATGAGGAAGGTGATCGCTACGGGGGACATAAAGGCGAGGAGAAAATAGGTTCGCCACGGAAAGAAGGAGTGCGTGTAGCTGCCGCTTTCGCCCAGCTGATAGAGCCAGCAGGTGAGCAGGATTCTCAGTTCGATCCAGCAAAGAAAGTAGAAGTATTTGCGGAAAAGGTCTTTTCGCTGATGTGCGTCGAAAAGAGCGGCTACTCCACGCAGGGTTCCGGGAGTTGGGGCAGGAGGGGGCATGGCGTTCCCGTAAGAGGGTTATCCCATGTTCGTGTACTTTCATCGCATAGGTTAAAGACAACTTGGCTATTGTCAATCCGCGGGTGCCGATTGCAGTTCGAGCGGTTTTTCCGGTGTGACGTACAAGGCGGCCGAGGCGGCAAAAAGCGCCAGAGCGGCACCGGCTACGTAAGCCCAGTGCATGCCGTGCAGAAAAGCATGCAACTCCGGAGGAGTGAAGGGACCGATATGCCCTCTGGTCGTAAAGGGGGCGAGGCTGTACATTATCGCGCCGGCTATGGCGATGCCGAA
>JBMFWU010000299.1:0-3089 GCA_049964955.1 Syntrophobacteraceae bacterium | reverse complement strand
AGGCTAAGGCGAAACGCTTCGAATCCGATCCCAAGTACAACGATTACGCCACAATGATGGTGAAGACGCACCTGAGCCTAAGCCATGATCCGACTAAAAAGGGTGTGCCCAAGGGGTGGTCTCTTGCGGTGCGGGATTTTCTTCTTTATAGCGGCGCAAAATACATCTGCCCATGTACAGGTACCATCAGCCTGATGCCGGGCACCAGTTCCAACCCGGCTTTCCGGAGAGTGGATGTGAATGTCAAAACCGGCAAGCCGACAGGCTTGTTCTGAAGGTGGTTTCCCTGCCTCCAGCCCAAGAGCCTCAGGATCGTTCACCGAGCCCATCCTGCTTTTGGGAGAAGGCCGGAGAGCCGAGAGGCGCTGGTATGCTGAAAGGAACTGGGAGCTGATTGGCGTGAAGCTCCAGCGAATATAGTGCACATAACCCCGTTTGATTAGAGCTGATGACTCCTGTCCGGGCAAAGGCCTGCCGGCAGGAGTTAGTGAGGTGGACAAGCAAGACTCCTGCCGAGAAAACCGGGAGAGCTTTTTTTATGGGCATCAGCATCCTATTTCAAAAAGGTGGGCCAATGAAAACATAGCTGCGTTTTCACCCAATAAAACTTCTCTTTATCAAATTGGCACTGGAATATTGCTCCATTTTGTCCTAAAAAAGGGCCTTCTTCTCTCTGAATTCTGGAATACTTGCCGAGGCTGCAGTGCAAAAAGTAAACTTTCTGCACTGACAGAATATGCCCGCAAACGCCGCTGTAAGAGCCGGCTTCGATCAATCGTGGCAGCCTGGCCTCCCGCAGCATCTTCGCCGCCGGTTCCTCGGCATGATCCAAGGAGCTGGCGGCCGAATTGATCACATTTCCCCCCTACCCTCCCCTTTCGGTGTCTTCCCGCAACTGGCATGAGCCTTCACCCACATCTCAAGCGCCTCTATAACGATAGAGTTGATCGATTTATAATCCCCCTGCTTACGACTCTGATAGGATGCATCCATTATCTTGTCGTGCAGCTCTTTCGGGGTTCGAATTGTGATTCGTGTGATATCCTCCGGCATTGATTTTTACATCCTTTTTGTATTTTTGTTTCATGCCAAACATAACGGGAATGGAACCGTGTTACCCCGTTTTTCACATCAGTCCTTGACGCTGCAGTTTTCAGCAACCCATTCTCGAATATCCATCTCCTTTTCGAAATCTTCCTCGGGAAGAGTTGCGATAAACTTGAACTTGAAGTCCTGGTACAAGGCTACCGCCTTCTTTTCCGGCAGATAGGCGAGCAGGATGGCCAGGGCGAGCTGCGCTGGCCCGGACCCCGGATACCCCCAGGAAAATCCCGTGGGGCTGTGGCTACGAACCTCAAGGCTCCTTGAAGGAGATAGAGGCTTCCCGTTTATCCAGACTTCGCCGGTCTCTAGTTTCCCTTTGAGTTTCAGTACAGTAGGCATGGACATACCCGCCCTCCCCTTTCATATCAAAAGTTGATTAAAAGCCCTCGCTTCGCCAAGGTTTTCAAGCTCTTTTTCCGCCTCCAGGCCCTGGATGGTTTCGTCAATTGCGGCCATGGCCCCTCGCACAGGGTCCATACCGCGTCCGCCCACGTACTCGAGGTACATTTCGATTGTGTCGGCAAGCACCTTGCAAAGCTCTTCCCGCGAAAACTGGTATGAAATCATCTTAAAAACCTCCGTTCCGCTTACCCGGACATTCCGGGCGACCATTGAAATGGGTTCGATCGTTTCCTTCACAGTGCGTTCGTGATCGACCTCCTCATGACAGATGAACAGTCAACCGGGGGGCTGGCGTGCCCCCCCGGCCGACTTCCCGCTACGTCTCGGCGTCAGACGTCATCTTTTGCTCCGGTGTTATTCCCGCTTCCGACCTCGCCGTTTTTCATCCCGATCAAGGGGAACCGATACTCCGGGGGCGCCATCAAGGCACCCGTGACCGGCTGCCTGATGTCGGCTGTTTCGCGTTTTTGGCGCATCTCATACAATCGTTTTGCTGCTACATGGGGATCAAGACGCCGCATTGGAATCCTCCGTGCATTCCCGGCATAAACCCGGTTTGTTCCCGATTTCGTCCGGCAACCGACCCGACAGATCGACGCCGCAGTTCCTGATCAGATCGATCAGACACGCCTTCTTCTCGGTAGCGAGCTTCTCCGCCGATATGATTCCCTTACTCTCTTCATACCCGTCAAAACCCCTTCTTTTTCCGGCATAACTCCGGAATGCCTCCTCTTCCATCAATCCGGACTCATAAACGATATAGCGAAGCAGCTCGCCCTTGGTTTTTTTCGCAAACCATTCGTCGGTAGGCTCCCATTTCCCGAAATCGACCCCGAGAAAATGAGCGATCGCAGCGCGGTCCTCATCCTGGAATTCATCCGAGTAATTTCCGTGCCGATGGAACGCGACCATGATCACAGCTTCAGCCATGAGTTGCTCGACTTCCAGGGGACGGAGCTTTTTTACGCCGTGAAGGAATTGCCCCATGGTATGACCTCGCTGGTAGCCCCGGTCCATCTCCTCCGGGGTACCGGCGAGGGTCCGCTCGAACAGCCACTGGGACAAGTGGGAACGATGTCGGTAGCAAAATGCCGCCAAAGCCAGATGCAGTCGCCTCGGGTCTTCCGTAAGCAGGCCGGCGCACAATCCGGGGACCTCTTTCGTATAAAATTCCTGGCGGAAGTGTTCGCCGTGCCATTCGACACGGGGCCCGCTTCGGCCGTCTTTATCGGGCGCCCCACCGCTTGTCGCACCACCGCCTTCCGACCCCCTCTTCGTCTTTAGACTGTCGAAGCATACCTTGTCACCGAAACAGACCCTTTCATGGAAAGGTTCGCACTTATAATTGAGGATCGAGCCATATTTTGGACAATCGCCGCAATTTTCCCCGGGCTGAACCTGTCCGCCTCGATCCTGCCACCCGAATTTGCCGGTGCAGGGAGTCTCATAGCCGCCGACAACGGCCATCCTGGTCGGTTCTTTATTGGCTTTACAGCTTCCATCCGCCCAATGCAAATCGATCCAGGCCTGCTGTTTGCCAATAAAGCATTTTTGGTCGAGACAGGAGGTTTTATTCTTTTCGC
>JBMFWU010000298.1:0-3090 GCA_049964955.1 Syntrophobacteraceae bacterium | reverse complement strand
GAAAACGCCCGCCATAGAGATGTCCTGATGGCTCAGACAAGCAAGGCGTCCATTCGGATGGTATGTCATAAAGATATAGATGATAACGATGTAGACAAAGCCATTCAAGTAATTCAGGAATTGTTCAGGCACACGGATAACTGACGAACCTTATCGCGCCAGATCGAAGTATGCTACTTTCGGTCGAAAAGGCAGGTGAGCTGCGTCAGCGAGCCGCCGCCGGCGGGCACAAGGCGAAACCGGTCCGGGAATTTGGTATCAGTCGGGAGATCACCAATATGTAAGAGAGGAAAGAACGGCGGGAGACGAAAAGGCTGGCGTTGAGAAGCGAAAACGTGCGGTTCGCAGCCTCAGGACGCATTCGATTATCAGCCGCTTGTGGATGCCGCGTTTTCCGGTGCCGTCGATCGGTCTCCTCCCCACACCGCCGGCGAAGATTCGGGGCAAGAAGGTGTCGGTTGTATTCCGGGCTGCTCTTTAAACCTGAGGTTGAGGCTGCTTAACGCTCTGAGGACAAAACATTAGATCTTTCCGCAGCGGGCCGCAGCTGGGTCGAGATGATTTTTGCGTTCCCGGGCGGCAAGTGTCAGAGAAAAAGGCGACGGCTGCCGCATGCGGCCGTGTGATAAGCGGCTGCAGGAGTCGCGTATATATGTAAATGTTCAACCCCTTTGGTCATGACGTGTCCGCCCCCGTAACCAGTGGGCTGGTTTTCCCGTAAAGCAGGGCGAGCCGCTACATCCAGGGGCAAGACTATTTTCTCGGCTACTCCTACGCTCTGGCTCTTTCATTCGCTGCGGTTGCATTCCGGAGTTACCGGGAAAAACGTCTCCGTTCAGCGGGCGGTTTTGCGGTTGGCGGTCTGACCTTCTCCGGTTTCCTTGCGTTTGCAGGTTGTTATCTGCTGGGCTGTTGCGGCTCCCCCATGCTTGGAGTCTATATCAGCCTTTTCGGGGCGGGTTTTCTTCCGTTTGCAAAGCCACTAGTTGCCGTTGTTACGACTATATCCGTAATCGCTTCGTGGTGGTGGATGAGCCGCCGTTCAAGGCGGACTGGTTCGACAATCCTGGTCAATTTGCCACCGGATTTGGCCAAAAAACGATAGCCGGCCGGTGCTCTATCGATCCAACGTCGGTCTGCGTTGTTCAAGATAATATCCTTTTGGGAGCGGATTACCTGCACCTATAACCGAAAGCAATTCTGGCAGTTTTTCTGATCGATATGGGGTTGCCCCTCCGAGGAGTTGCGGCAGGAAGTCCAGGAAGGTCTCACTGTGGTGGGGAGCTGGAACAGCACAAATGGGTTCATCTTCTATGGGAAGGCCGGCGAGTTCGCCGCAAACCGCCGGGAAAACCAGGAGATCAGTCTTCGGTGCCTTCACCTCCTGCAGGCGAGCCTGATTTATATAAATACACTCATGATTCAGGAGATTCTCGGTGATCCAAAATGGTTGGATCGAATGACAATCCGCGATCCGGCTGCCCTGAGCCCTTCGCTGACTCTGCACATTAACTCTTACGGCTGATTTGACCTGGACATGGATGCTCGGATTCCCTTTGAGGAGACTGCTGGAGCCTGGTTGGCGGCTGGTGGTTAAAATATTAGGGGGCACCCCAATGATTTGCGGATGGTCGCACGAATGTTGGGGGCCCCTATCTGGGCGGACAAACCGTGTCGTTGTAGTGTCGATTCCTGCCTCCGGGCACTTGTCAAAGCCCCCTGGCGCCCGGGGCGAGGAGGGGCTTTTTCGGCGTTTGGGGGGGCCTAACCCATTCCCAGCTTCTTTCGCCAGGCATAAACCGTGGGCCTGGACACTCTCAGTACCTTCGATATCTGCGAAATATTTCCCTGATATTCGTGATAGACATTTAAAAAATCGTCGTAGCGGTCCCGGTTATTTTTTCGAACCGGACCTGAGGGGACGCAGGCCATCCGGATAGGTTCCGGGAGGCTTTCAATCCCTATCCGGTCTCCCCGGGCCAGAGCCAGGGCCCGTTCTATGGTATTCCTCAGTTCCCGCACGTTTCCGGGCCATTCATAAGCAGTGAGGGCAGACAATGCGTCGGTATCTATCCGGATGGATCCGCTCTCCGGGCCATCCCCGAAGATCCCGAAAAAATGGTTCAACAGAAGGGGTATGTCGTCTTTCCTCTCTTTTAGCGGAGGCAGATCGATTCGAAGAACGTTTATCCGGAACAACAGGTCGGCCCGAAACCGCCCGGCTTCGACTTCCCGCTGCAGGTCCTTGTTCGAGGTCGCGATAATACGGATATCGACCGGAACGGATCGCGAGCTTCCCAACCTGTTGACCGTTCGCTCCTCTATGACTCTCAAAAGATAGACCTGTGAATCGATCGGCATTTCGGAAATCTCATCGAGAAGGATAGTCCCGCCATTTGCAATTTCGAACTTGCTGGGATGTCCCTTCTGCCCCGCGCCGGTAAAGGCGCCGGCCTCATAGCCGAAAAGCTCACTGCCCAGAAGCTCGCGGGGAATCGAGCCGCAGTTTATGGCTACAAAAGGCTTGGCCGCGCGCGAGCTTCTATCGTGGATATAACGGGCAAGGACTTCCTTACCCGTTCCCGTATCCCCCTGGAGCAAAACATTGGAGCCGCACCGGGCGGCGTTGTCGGCAATCGCCAGGACCCGTTGGAAGGCGGACGACGCTCCGACCGGACCTCTTGAGCTCTTGGGGTGAGGGATTCCCCCCCGCGGGCTCTTGTCTGAACAGGATAGATTTTCCAAAAAGATCAGGGTCCCGATGCAGTTTTGCTGATGCATGAGGGGCTTTCGCTCGATGCGGATCTTTCGTCCGTTCAGGCTAAACTCCCCTTCGCCCTTCTTGGAGCTTCTCGGGCACTTGGGGATGGGCAAATGCTCGAAGCTCTTGTTCAGGACGTTATCGGTTTCCATCTCAAGATATTCCACCGCCTTGAGATTGGCCCGCCGTATGATCTCGTGCTCGTCGAGCACCATCAGGCCTCTTTCCATTTCGTCCAGAGTCAGTTGAGCACTGCACTCACGAAAAAATTCGCTTTTCTCTTTGCGGCTCCGGTAGACTTCGAGTTCGATGCATCGGCCCATTTGAAG
>JBMFWU010000297.1:0-3134 GCA_049964955.1 Syntrophobacteraceae bacterium | reverse complement strand
AGCCTGTGATCTTCAACGGAAAAGTCGTGGCGTCGTCCGATTTCTTCGAATTTTTGCTCGGAGAGGCAGTCCTGGAAGTCCTCGACGCGATGGCAGGAGGTGCAAACGAGATGGTGATGGTGGGAGCCGCCGCACACGCGGTACCTGTGGGAGCCGTCGCAGAGTTCGACGCGATCGAGCACCTTGTTTTCAACGAGCTGTTCTATCGAGCGGTACACGGTCGCGCGCCCGATCTTCCCGTGAACGGCGCGCAATCTCTGCCACAGGTCGTCGGTCGAAAAGGCCTCCCCGGTCTTTGCGAGTTCGGCGAGCTTTTCCACCAGCATGCGCCGCGGCGCGGTGTTGGGGCGACTAAGATCGAAAAAGGCATTCTCGATGCGGCGAACCGCGTCGAGCACCGAATCGCTGCAGTCGGCGCAGGTCTGCGATGAGGACTGTGGAGGTTGACGGGATTCATTTTTCATCATGTAGGCCTTCTTGTTGACCTCACCGGGGAGCTCTACCCGGGAGGGTGTTTCAGGGCTCGCGCCGAGCGAAAACGCTTTCGCAGAACAAGAGAAGCGCAGTATGTCAACGTTGCCAGCGCCGAAATAGAGAAGCCCGCCGGAAGATGGCGGATGGTCCCGGCGAATGTCACGACGAGCCCGAGCCAGGTGACTGCGACCGCCATTAGGACCGAAAGGGCGATCGAGCGAGCCGGGCGGTTGGTAAGGTTTACCGCCGCCGCTGCCGGGGCGATGAGCAAAGAGGCTGTGAGAAGGATGCCGACCAGAAGTACGCAGGCTGCCGTTGTCAGGGCGAGGATGGCCAAAAAGGCGGCGGAAAGGGTGCGCATGGGCACACCGCGCGCTTCGGCGCCTGCCGGATCAACGGAGGCGAAGAGCAACGGCCGGTGTACGGCGGCTAGCGCCGCAAGGGCTGTCGCACAAGTCGCAATCGCCAGCAGTATGTCTTTCGAATTTATGGTCAAAAGGGAGCCGAAAAGAATATTTATGCCGCTCATGGCGTGGGAACCGCTCGTGCGCGAATAGATGTTGAGGAAAAGCACACCGAGCCCCAGGGCGAACGAGAGCACCATCCCGATCTCAACATCCCTTCCCCGCACCCGGTTTCCCAGAATGCCCAGTCCCGCGGCAGCCAGAAGCGAGAACACGATCATTCCGACAAGGCTTGGCACTCCCAATAGGGCCGCGCCCGTCGCCCCGGCGAATCCGATGTCGGTAAAAGCCTCCGCGGCGAAAGCCTGCGCCCGCAGGACCAAAAAGTAGCCGACGCTTCCGGCGACAACCGCCACTATGGCGCCGCCGAGAAACGCATTGGCCATCATTCCCGAACTGAAAAGCTGCCCAGGCATCGCGTTTCCGTTTTCCTGCATTGGTCGTGGTTATTCATAAAATTCCGCGAGGCGTGTCCGGCGATTGGCTCCATCGCAGCCGTCGGGTGCCACCCCTTCTCGCCACAAAATATCCTTACCGGCATGTACACGAGAAAGGAGATCGAGGCGATAAAGAAACTTACCGGCCAGTCCCCGCTAAGCCCCGCAAGGGTTACCCCGGCAAACATGTAGACGATCCCGAGAAGCGCGGCAAGAAGGATCGCGTGCGCAGGCCGCCTGGCCAGGCGGGTCGCGGTCGCCCCCGGCCCCACCAGGAGCGTAAACACCAGAAGTGCCCCCACCACCTGAACGGCAAGAGATACGATCACGGCGACAGCCAGCAGGAAAAGAAGGGTCAGAAGACGGACAGGAACTCCTTTGGCCTCCGCCACAAAGGGATCGAAGGTGATGAAAAGAAGTGGCCGAAACAATACGAGAATCAGCCCGACAGTCACAAGACTCATCAGGCCGGTGAGAATCATATCGCTGCGCGTTATTCCCAGAACGGTCCCGAAGAGAATGCTGTAGACGCGTTCGGCATACCCGCCGTAGAGCGATAGAAACATCAGCCCCAACCCGAGCGCAAAAGACATTACGACACCGATGGATATGTCCCGTTCGCGAAGCTCCCGGCCCCCGACGCTCATTGCCCCGGCGGCCAGAACGGTCAGGGCGAAAAGGCCGTAGACGGGCCTTGCCCCGAAGAGCACCGCGCCGGCCGCGCCGGCAAAGCCGATATTGGGAAGCGCATGCCCCGCAAACGTATACCCTCCGCCGATGAGAAAATACCCGACAAGGGCCGCTGCCACGGCAATGAACATGCCGCTATAGAGCGCGTTTCGGAGGAACTCGAAATGGTACAGGGCGATAATGGAGTGAAGCATCAGGTCTCGACTCCCAGGACAAACCTCTTCCCCATCGCTTCGACCACGTCCACCGGATGGTTGTAGAGCGAACTGAGCGTTTCTCTGGTTATCACCGTTTCCGGCGAGCCTATGGCTGACCTGCCGTTCGCCATGTAGAGGACCCGATCCACATGCTGCAAAAGCGGGTTGATGTCGTGGGTCACAAACATGACTGCCACCCTGCGGGAGACACAGAGCCGGCCCACAAGAGCGATGATTTCCTGGGCGCTTGCGATGTCAAGATTTGCCAGCGGCTCATCGAGAAGAACGAGCCCGGGGTTGGCGATCAGCACCTGGGCGAGGGAAAGTCTCTGCCGTTCCCCCCCGGAAAGCTCTCCCACGGCCGCATCGGCATAGTCGGCAGCCCGGACCTCTTCGAGCATTTCGTCGACGAGCCTCCTGCGCTTGCGGCTGGGAAAACCCGGCCCCCAACGGTGGCCGTCGAGGCCAAACCCCACGAGATCCCGCGCGCGCACGGCAAAATTAGCATCCAACGTCCGAAATTGGGGAGCATAGCCGATTTCAGGGTTGCCTCGGCGAGGCTTTCGGCCAAAAATCCGGATTTCTCCAATCTCGGGCCGAATCAGGCCGAGAAGGAGTTTCAGAAGCGTCGTTTTTCCTGCGCCGTTTGGCCCCAAAACGGCGATGAACTCCCCGTCTTCGATCGTAAAGCTCATCTCGTTCTGGATTATCCGCCCCCCGAAAGATATCCGGACGTCGTGCAAAAAAACGGGGACCTTCTGCGGATCAGCGACCTCGGGACTCATTGCACCCCCTCCGTCACGCCGGACCCCAGAGCGGATTCGAGCGCCTCGATCTGGTCGAGCATCCAGGACTGGTAGTGCTTTCCGGGC
>JBMFWU010000296.1:0-3157 GCA_049964955.1 Syntrophobacteraceae bacterium | reverse complement strand
ACCACTCGTGCCAGTAGGTGAGCTTTCTTCATGCTCAGTTCCGGGAATTGCTGTGCAAACACGAGGAGCGCCTCCCGTCAAGGCGTTGCATGCGGCATAGAGAAAACGCAACACTTATGTTGCATGGAACTGTTTACTCTCTTCAATCCACAGCAACGAATGGTTCGCCCAGTCCATAAGTGTCTATGCTTATTAGCCAAAAGCAAAACGCTAGGCTTTCCAACCTGCCAGGCATGGAACTTGCTTTTGTGAAGATAGAAGGATAGGTTCTGTATCGGACCTGAAGTTATCCGTTCGCCTTTTCGCAAACTGTGCCGGCGCACCCGGAAGGACATGATCATGTCAGCAAAAGAAATCAAGTATGACAGCGAAGCCGGAGTTTTGCTAATGAAAGGGGTGGACGCACTTGCCAACGCGGTGAAGGTCACCCTCGGCCCCAGGGGACGCAACGTTGTGTTGGACAGACCGTGGGGTTCCCCACTCGTTACGAAAAAAAACGGCCGGGGATCGTTCGGCTTCAATGCGGAAACCGAAAAATACGGTGACCTTGTCGAGGAGGGTGTAATCGACCCCACGAAGGTGGTGCGCTTTGCACGATGGGGGATATGTAAATCGAGGGATAGGCGCCCGGCTATGCGACTGATATTATAAGAAACCATTATGAGGACTGTAAAAAAATCAGTACAAATCTATCAAGAAGGGCTAAAATGGATATTTTCATAGGGAATCTCTCATTTCAGACGACGGAACAGGAACTGGAAAGTGAGTTTAAGGCGTTTGGTGAAGTGAGTTCCGTAAAAATAATTACGGATCATGAAACTTCTAAATCCCGTGGATTTGCATTTGTGCGAATGCCTGTGCAAGAACATGCCAACGCCGCGGTCACCAGTTTGAATGGAAAGGAATTGAACGGCTTTGCCCTCAAGGTTAACGAAGCCAGACCCAGGGGATCAGGTTCCGGCCAAATACAGCGCGGAGCCGGCGACTACCCGACCAGCCCCCGAAGAGCACCAAATTCGTGGTCAGCAAACCGGTCGGTATCGTATCGTTTGGATGACAGAGATAACGATACCGATATTTACGATACCAAGGGGAATCAGAGTCACAGCGGCCGCGGAAGAAAAGCACGGCGCGACCATAACGATGTTGGCGGCCGGCCAAGCGGTGCGAGGTGGCATTAGAATTCCGATTCAACGGGAACACCAGTGACAGAGCCCAGCCGCATCATTGGCGCGGGAAGTTCTCGTGCACGGATTTTCAAATTGAGAAAACTGTGACATCGGTTGAGACCGCGCCTGACGCTGTGCCGTATTTACTGAAAAGTGGGAGTTGGACCTGTCATTAAAGTTTCAGAACAACGATATGGAATCGAGCAAATCTGTCGGTTCAAAAGGTGTATACCAATGGGGTTCTTTTATAAGACGTATTTACTGAGGTCGAAATCTCAGCACTCCGAAACGGACCGTTGGACCTTGGAAGTTGCCGTCATCCCCAAAAACGCTCAAGACGGTGAAGCCAAAGAGAAGACTTTTTCTTTAGAAAAGACGTTTGCCACCAAAGAAATGGCGGACATGGAAGGGATCATCTACGCGCGAAAAATCATCGACGGGGAGATAGAAGGAGTGTCGATCGGGGAACCAAATTAAAGACAGGGCAGGGGAAACAGACATCCCTCAGGCGTCTCCTTGGATTCGCATCGCTTCCAAAGACCCGGATTGGCACCCCGGACAAGCGACAACGTTGCTCACAGAGCCTTTCCGGGACCATCCGCTTCCCGGTCTTTGTCATCTGTCGGAGTCCAACGGCCCTGTCGCGATCTTGCGCCCGCCCGTTGCGTCGAGTTGATGCTGACCGAGGATGGCGTCATCCAGGGATGATCATGCAAGGAGCAGCTCGGCAATCGATGCACGTGCGCCTTCCCCGCTGATGTCAGGGGAAACGCTTATTTCGAGCACTGTCAACCCGACGAGATCTACTGCATAGTCTTCGATTTCGCGGATACTGTCCGGAGGGCTGAAGTTATACTGCCGGCGCACGATTTCCCGGTACGATCCACCGCTGTCGGAGGACCACCGCAGGAGGAACTCGTGCGTGCGCCGCTGCTCATCTTCGTGAAACGCCGGATGAATACGCCTGATCCGCAACGGCTTGTCAAAAAACAGCCGGACTGTCTGCAGGCCCGGTTCCAGCGCCGAGTTTCAAAGCCGACTCGATCGGATGTGAGGCATCCTCGGAAGAGAGCTCCACCCGCGCCAAGTTCGCCAGGTCCAGCCAGTCTTCCTCGGGGGACATATTACTACCTGAAGATATAAGCCTGACAGTTAAGGCTTACCCAACCAGGTTACATTTCAATCATGTTCTCCTGTAGCAGGTCTATGTCCGTGATTTCCTCTTCCAGGTAGGCCTTCAGCTTCTTTTTGAGACGGCTTTCGAGCTGGCGCACCCGTTCACGGCTGATCCCGTACTTATCCCCGACTTGCTGGAGGGTCATGGGTTCCCGGCCCAGAAGCCTCTTATCAAAAATCGCGGCGTCCTTGCCTCTGAGCTGCTCTCCGAAAAGCATCAGTTTGTCGTGGAGGATTGCCTTTGCTTCCCGGTCGGCTATCTGGTCGTCAACGGGCAGGTCGTTCGAAGGCAGAAAAGATTTGTACGTCTCCTCGGAGTCCTTCGTCAGGGGGCTGTCGAGAGATACCTCCCCGCCGTTGAGCCTCCGGTCCATTTCGACAATCTCGGACTCCTCTACGTCGAACCGCCGGCTGAGCAACTCGGGTGATGCCTCGGTGCCCTGAGCCTCCAGCCGTTCCCACACGGATGCTAAGCCCGTGTAGCCGCGATGGCAGGATTGTCACTAAGACCATTAGAAACCGGCCGTGCCCATTTCCTCCGGTGCGGTCGGACCCCTGGAATATGCGCCCTGGCAAGTTGCGTCTGCTCGGTACGTATCTCTTGCAGACACGCTGTTCACGTTTTTCGAGACGCAACCGATCCCGCAAGAAGAAGTAAAGTGCCAGTTACAGGGAGAGAGGAAGGACAGGGAACCGGGAGCGCAATGTCTACGGTGTCACATGTAACGCTTCAATGCCATGGAACACCTTTGGGGCCGAGGTGGGCCAGGCGGGTCAGGATTCCTGACTCCATAATCTCAGATTTAGCGAAG
>JBMFWU010000295.1:0-3271 GCA_049964955.1 Syntrophobacteraceae bacterium | reverse complement strand
GCGCATTTTCCAGCCATTTTTCACTGCAAAAAAGGGAGGAACGGGCCTGGGGCTTACCATAGTAAAAAAAATAATGGAGGCGCACGGGTTTCGCGTGTCGATTGCAAGCGAGGAAGGGGCCGGCACTATCGTCGGCTTACATTTCCAGACCACGGAAGCAAAGGCCAAATGAGCCGCGCAGCGGCGTGGGGGTGCGGGGGCCACCGGCCCCCGCGCTCTTTATCCCTTCTTTCACTATGGATCAAAATTCTCCTATGAAAAAAATCCTGTTGATAGACGATGAAGTCTCCCTTGTCCGCACCCTCGAGCTTTATTTTCGCGGCAAGGGCTACCAGGTTTTTGCCGCTTTTGACGCACGCGAGGGGCTGCAGCTGTGGCGAAAACACGAGCCCGACATTGTGCTGCTCGATGTGCAGCTGCCGGGCATGGACGGCACGCAGGCCCTTCAAACGGCAAAGGATGAGGAACTCTCCGGCGATGTCATCATGATCACGGCCTTTCAGGACATGGAGGCAACCCTTGCCGCCATTCAACACGGCGCCGCCGATTATCTCTACAAGCCGCTCGATCTGGACAGCCTCGACGTTTTGCTCGAAAAATTTCTTGCACGGCGAAAGGAGCGCGAAAAGATCGAGAGCCTGAGCCATGTCATCTCCGAGAGCTCCAAGCCAAACCAGATCATCGGCAAAAGCCAGGCGACCCTCCAAGTCCTGAAGGACATCGCCCGGGTAGCCGCCTCACCGGTAACGGTGCTGATAGGCGGCGAAACGGGTACGGGAAAGGAGTTGGTCGCAAGGACCATCCACCAGCAGTGGGCTCCGAACGAACCGTTTGTGGCCATCAACTGCGCGGCGATCGTGGGCAATCTCCTGGAAAGCGAACTGTTCGGACACGAGCGCGGGGCCTTTACGGGGGCTGTCCAGAAAAAGCCGGGGAAGTTGGAAATCGCCGGCAACGGTACGGTTTTTCTCGATGAGGTGGGGGAGCTTCCCCTCGAAATCCAGGCGAAGTTTCTGCGCGTGCTCCAGGAAAAACAGTTTCAGCACGTCGGAGGGTTGAAAGACATTCCCTTCAAGGCGCGCCTTCTTGTCGCCACCAATCGCGATCTCGAAAGCATGAGCCGCGCCGGCGCCTTTCGCGAAGACCTCTATTTCCGGCTAAAAGTCTTCGAAATCCACATTCGCCCCTTACGAGAACGGACGGAGGACATCATCCCGCTTGCCGAAAACTTCATCTCCCGAATGAACCGGGAGCTCGACAGAAACGTCACACGCATTCCCATGGAATACATAAAGGCGCTCGTGGCTTACGACTGGCCGGGAAATGTGCGGGAGCTCGAAAACATGCTCCGAAAGGCCATGATTCTGTCTAAGGGCGAAGTGCTGGAAATCGACCAATGCTGGCTCGAACCCAGGCAGGCCGTGCCCCCCGCTATTTCCGAGCCCGAGGATTCCCAACTCAAGAGTCTGAGCGAGGTGGAGAAGGAGCATATTTTGAAAATCCTCCGGCACACTGGAGGAAACTACGGCCAGGCCTGCGCGATTTTGGGAATAACCAGACCCACTTTGCGCAAGAAGATGAACGATTACGGTCTGAAAGAATACCTGGAAAACGAACAGGGGTGAGAGGAGGATCGTTTTGCCCCTGGTTCGTGTCGCCATCCGGGAACTCGTCCTCAGGCGCGGACCAGACCGCTCCCTTTATCAAAGGGGGGCCGGGGGGAGATTTAAGGAGTATGCAACCGAATTATTTGACAAATCCCCCTAAATCCCCCTAAATCTCCCTTTTTCAAAGGGGGACTTGAGTTCGAACCGCCCGACGCATTCCAAGGTTTCCGGAGGGACACTCGTGCCCGTTTTGCTTGGCAATTTCAGTTGCCCCACTCCTGCGACTCTTCCACTTTCTTCCCGTCCACCCAAAAGCCCTGCAAACCCTGCTGCGCCCTCCCCTTTAGCGCCTTCACAGCCGACTGGATGGTTGCGGTGTTGAACGGCTTTTGAATCAAATCATGCACTCCGAGTCTCATCGCCTCCTCCGCAATATCCAGATTCCCATACCCGGTGATGAGGATTTTCATGCAGCCCGGATAGAACCCATTGAGCTCCCGCACCAGTTCGAGTCCGTTCAGGCCCGGCAGACGGTAATCGATGAGCAACAGCTCCGGTCTGTTGTTACGAAAATACTCCAGGGCTTCTTCCGCACTGGCGAACGAAAAAAATGGGACCTTTTTTCTGCGAAAATAGAATTCAAGAGAACGGCGAATCCTCTCATCGTCATCGACCAGAAAAATCCCGGGTTGTTTTCCGGAATGCTCTTCCTGCATGGCATTTCCTCACTTCCGCTAATACCTTTCAAATCCGGCGTCTTCCGCGTCTTCACCGGATAAGCTTCCCAATTGCAGGATCACGCCACCGTTTCTTCCGCCATTCACGGTAGCCCTCCGGGATGCGATGCCGGATGGGGCCCCCCCTGCACTCTCGCGCCTGTTTCTCTCTCTATCGGGTTCGCGTGCAAGCGGACGCCCGTTGTTTTTCCCCAACTCGGTTCTCGCCGCGGCGCCGTTCACCTTGAAAAAGGCGACGGTGCTCCGGAGTTGCTCCGCCTGGCCGAGCAACTCTTCGGCCGTGGAGGCGACCTGCTCCGATCCGGCTGCATTCTGCTGGATCACCCGATCCAGCTGCTGGATGGCCTTATTGATCTGTTCGGCCCCCGTACTCTGCTCGTTGCTCGCGGCACTGATCTCCTGGACCAGGTCGGCAGTCTTCTGGATATCCGGAACGATCTTTCCCAGCATGGTGCCCGCATTTTCGGCTACGTCGACACTGGTAAGCGCCAGTTCGTTGATTTCTCCTGCGGCCTCCTGGCTGCGTTCGGCGAGCTTTCGCACCTCCGAGGCCACCACGGCGAACCCCTTGCCGTGCTCTCCGGCACGAGCCGCTTCGATGGCCGCGTTTAGCGCCAGGAGATTGGTCTGACGCGCGATCTCCTCAATGATCGAGATCTTTGCCGCAATGGTCTTCATCGCCGACACCGTCTCTACCACCGCTTTACCGCCCTCGCGCGCATCGGTGGATGCCTTAAGCGCAATTCTTTCGGTCTGCTGCGCGTTGTCGGAGTTCTGCCTGATGTTCCCGGCCATTTGCTCCATGGAAGACGACACCTCTTCTACAGACGCCGACTGCTCCGTTGCTCCCTGGGAGAGTTGTTCGGCACTCGCGCTCAGCTCCTGGCCGCCGCGCATTACCTGGTCGGCCGCACTTTGCACATCGAC
>JBMFWU010000294.1:0-3327 GCA_049964955.1 Syntrophobacteraceae bacterium | reverse complement strand
TGCCCCGGATTTATGGCACAAATCGCCCACGGGGTCAGGTGTGTCTAATTGCCAGTTTTTTAAAGGGGGGTAAGGGGGGATTTTAATTCTCTGCGCCAGCCTAAGTGCGCGAAATCCCCATCGATCTCCCTTTTGCAAAAGGGGGAAGAAAAAGAACCGCTCGTGCCTGCCCACAGAAAGTTTTGCAAGAGGCTCACCCAACACGGCTTTGAAATCGCCGGGTGCCGGCTCTCGACCACCTGCCGGGCGGCTATTTTTTGTTTGCCAAATTATGAGCATATGCTCATAATTACCGGCGAAAGGGAAACGTATGGCTCGACCCAAATGTTGCCGCAGGATCGATTCGGAGCCCGACTGTCGGATATTTAAGCCCATCGGGATCCCGATGTCCTCTCTTGAGGAGGTGGTTTTATCCATGGACGAGTTCGAAGCGATTCGGCTGGCGGATCTGGAGCGGCTCTACCATGAGCAGGCCGCGGAAAAGATGGGGATTTCCCGCCAGACTTTCGGAAGGATACTTGAGTCGGCGCGGGGCAAGGTGGCAATGGTTTTGACAAAAGGGCTCGCCCTTCGTATCGAGGGAGATCGAGCGGATAAGGAGATGAAAAGTGAAAGTTTGTTTTCCGGTTGAATTGCTCAAGGGATTGGAAAGCCAAGTGTTCGGCCATTTCGGATCTGCTCCCGGCTTTGTCATAGTGGATACCGATACGAACAGCGTCGAAGAAATCAACAATGGAGACGCTCATCATGAGCACGGCATGTGCCAGCCCATGAAGGCGCTTGGCGGGCGTAGGGTCGATGCGATTGTGGTCGGGGGCATCGGAAGGGGAGCCCTGATGAAACTGCGCGCCGAGGGCGTAAAAGTGTACCGGGCGGCAATGGGTACGGTTGAAGAAAACACCGGGTTGATTCGTAAAGAGGTCCTGCCTGAATTCGATCCCGCTTTCGTCTGCGCGGGACACAGCGGCGGAGGCTGCGCTCATTGAGGTGAGGTTTTCCAAAGAGGGAAAGGAGGCCGGAGATGAGAGAATACGTAATTTACCCTCTGGTGATCGGGGCCAATGAAACCGATCAGGGGATCATGACCTACCTGAGGGGATACGGCAAACGCATCTGGTTACCGATTTACTCTTTCCTCATAAAGGGGGCCAAAGAGGTTGTCCTGGTGGATACCGGCCTCGAACAGTTCGTTGTGCCCGAGCATGTCGGGCGGGAATACGGCCTGAAGATCCAGGAGTTCGAGGAAGCGCTGGGCGACCACGGACTGCGGCCCGAAGACGTGGACATCATCATCCACACCCATCTGCACAACGACCACTGTGAAAACGACCCCAAGTGCGAACGGGCGAAAATCATCGTGCAACGGGCCGAGTACGATTTTTTTCGGAACCCTCATCCCCTCGATCACCGCTACTATTCGGACATTCTGGACGGTTTGAATGTGGAACTGGTCGAGGGGGATACGCATCTCATGGACGGGATCGATCTGATATTCTCTCCTGGCCATACTCCCGGAGGCCAGTCGGTCGCGGTGCATACGGCGGGCGGAAAGGCGATTATTACTGGCTTTTGCTGCAACGGGCTGAATTTTCCACCCAATGCTCCGAGTGTCCCCTCCGGGGTCCACACCGATGCGATCGCGGCCTGGGAATCGGCCCGGAAAATCCGGGAGATGGCCGATATCCTGATCCCGCTGCACGATTTATCCGTGGGAAAAGCCGGTAGAATCCCGCAGGGGAGCGAAGAGAGTTGAGAAAAGCCGATTCCAGTGTGGCGCAAGCCGCACTGTCGCCTCAAACGGAAATCATTTTGAACAGCATCGCCGACGGGGTGTTTACCGTCGACCCCGAGTGGCGGGTGACTTTTTTCAACCGGGCCGCAGAGAAGATCACCGGTGTTTCGGCCGAAGAGGCGCTGGGGCGTCCCTGCTGCGAGGTCTTCCGGGCGAGCATCTGTGAGTCGGTCTGTGCGCTTAAATCCACGATGGAGACGAAAAAACCCGTCGTAAACCGCCCGGTCCTGATTCTTCGCGCCGATGGAAAGGAAGTCCCGATCAGCGTCAGCAGCGCATTGCTGTGCGATGAGTCGGGCAAGATCATCGGCGGGGTGGAGACCTTCCGCGATTTGAGCCTTGTGGAGACCCTGCGCAAGGAAATCGACCGTCAATACGGCTTTAAGGACATCATCTCGAAATCCCCGGCGATGAGGCGCCTTTTTTCCATTCTGCCCGAAGTGGCCCAGAGTGAGAGCACCGTTTTGATTCACGGGGAAAGCGGCACGGGAAAGGAGTTGGTGAGCCGCGCCATACACAGCCTGAGCCCCAGGGCCGCCAAACCCTTTGTCGCCGTAAACTGCGGTGCTCTTCCCGATACGCTCCTGGAATCGGAGCTCTTCGGCCATGTGGCCGGCGCGTTCACCGACGCAAAGCGCACGCGCGCCGGACGGTTTGCAATGGCCGAGGGAGGAACTCTCTTTCTCGATGAAATCGGAGACATTTCCCCCGCCATGCAGGTGCGCCTGCTGCGGGTTCTCGAAGAGCGCACCTACGAGCCGCTTGGCTCTTCCAAAACGGTTACAACCGATGCCCGAATAGTTACCGCATCCAATAGAGACCTTTCCCGGCTGGTCGAAGAAGGCCTTTTCAGAAAAGATCTCTACTACCGCATCAATGTCGTAAAACTGGAGCTTCCGCCGCTTGCGCAGCGAAAAGAAGACATTCCGCTCCTGGCCGCCCATTTCATCGAGCGGCTGAACCGCATGCGCAATAAAGAGGTCGCGGGGCTGAGCCAGGAAGCCCTCGCAGTCTTCATGCGCCATGACTGGCCGGGAAATATCCGCGAGCTCGAAAATGCGATCGAATATGCCTTCATCCTGTGCCGGCAGGGAATGATTCAATACCAGTGCCTGCCCGAATATCTGCACGAAAAAAACTCCTGCCCCCCTGCGCACATCGGTGGGCTCACCCTGGTCGACTACGAGCGCAACACGATCCTCAACGCCCTCGACCGCAACGACTGGCGGCGTATGGCCACGGCGCGCGAACTCGGGATAGATAAAAACACTCTGCGCCGCAAAATCAAACGACTGAACATCGTGCGCGAAGAAGCGGGGCGGTAGAACCGCCGGGATGGCCTGGCCGGAACGGAGAGAAATAACCGCTTTGCGGGCTTCGACAGACATTTCGCGGCCCCCCCCAAGTCATGGCTCCGGCCACACTGCGGTCGTTCACGGCAAAAAAATGAGCCGTCTAATTAATGCCGCCCGGAAACCCCAAATGCTACGTCCCACAATATTTGATTTGAACAGTCCCGAGTAATTTGATCCCGC
>JBMFWU010000293.1:0-3333 GCA_049964955.1 Syntrophobacteraceae bacterium | reverse complement strand
TAGCGGTAAATCTGTCGGATCGGGTAATTTACACCTACATGGGCGTGCTGCAGCCGGGGATGCGCAACGCGACCTACTGCAGCGCCGGCCAGTTGAGCCCGCTTCTTAACGATCCTTTCTACCGAACGATCGGCATGGGAACACGCATCTTCTTGGGCGGCGGGATAGGCTATGTGGCAGGAAGCGGCACCCAGCACAACCCTGGAGTCCGCCGGGGTGAAAACGGAGTGCCCGTGATGGGGGCCGGGACACTTTCGGTCACGGGAAATCTCAAGGGGATGAGCAGTCAATGGCTGCGCGGGGCATCCTTTGCAGGATACGGGGTGACCCTGGCGGTGGGTCTGGGGGTGCCTATCCCCATTCTTGACGAGGAAATCCTTCTGCATACCGCGGTATCCGACACAGAGATCTTCGCCCAGGTGGTCGATTACAGCGAGGCGTATCCGAACTGCCGGGCCGGGAGCCTGGGCGAGGTGAGCTATGCCCAGTTGAAAAGCGGCTCCATCAGTGTCACGGGTAAGAAGGTTACGACCGCCGGCTTGTCCTCGTATGCGCGAGCCAAACAAATCGCCGGGATCCTCAAGGACTGGATTCAGGCCGGCTCGTTTCTACTCACCGAGCCAGTTGCCGGGCTGCCTTCGGCAGATTCGGGCACGGTTTTCCGGCCTATGCGCGAGAGGCCCGTCGAACGCGGGTTCTCGCAAAAGGAGTAAAGTCATGGCGGTAAAACGTCTAACCTTGAATTTTCCCCCGCAGTTGATCGACCAACCCATAACGTATCGTCTGGCCAGGGATTACGATCTGGTGGTGAATATCCTGCGCGCCAGGGTGACCCCCCTGGAGGAAGGGCGGCTCGTGGTGGAAATCACGGGCAAAAAGAAGAACCTCGATGCCGGGTTGAATTTTCTACAAGAAATAGGTCTTGAGGTAAAACCGCTCGCCCAGGACATCCGCTGGCGCGAGGAGCGCTGTATCGAGTGTAGCGCGTGCACTTCCATTTGTCCGACAGGGGCGCTTTCTCTGATTCGTCCCGAGATGCGCGTCGCCTTCCTCGATGAAAAATGCATCGCCTGTGAGCTCTGCATTGCAACCTGTCCTTACAAGGCAATGGAGATCGTTTTTTAATACCGGTATGGTCTGTGTTCCTGTATGATGGGAGCATGCGGTGTAAATTCATGCCGAGAGGGCCTGTCGATAGCGGTGGGGAAAAGACTTCCACTCGACAGCGCCTCCAGATACAACCGAAAGGAGGTGAACCGATCCGGTATCGAGAAGACAATGGCCGATGTCATTAACAACGGTAAGGGGCAAATGCCGGAGTTTCCATCTCTTTCGATTGGCGACATTCAAGCCATTGTCCAGTACATCGAACACACGTTCAAACCCGAATAGAAAGGATTTCCCCCACTTAGCCCGGGATAGCGGGCGTTTTTCTTGAGGAGGAAAAACATGAGCATCAGACGGTGGAGCAGACTCGTCCTTTTATTGATCGTGCCCGGCATGCTGTGCGTCCTTGCGACAAAGAAAGCCTCAGCGGTGCCGAGTTTTGCGCGCCAGACGGGCATGGCATGCACCGCATGCCACACAATGTTTCCCGAACTTACCCCCTTCGGACGCACCTTTAAATTAACCGGGTACGTATTGAACAAAACCGGCGCCAAACATCCGAGCGAACTGCCGTTGGCCGGCATGGTGCAGGCTTCGTACACCCGCACCGATAACAAATCGGTCAACTCCCTCCAGGAAAACACGTGGGCATTTCACAACATGAGCCCCGAAAACGACGTTCTCAACACGCCCCAGGATATAAGCATCTTCTACGGGGGGCAGATCTACGGGAAAGTCGGCGCCCTGGTCCAGGCCACCTGGTCAAATGATGGCGGAAACCTGCCGGGAATGGATATGGCTGATATTCGCTATGCGAACACAATCCCGATTTGTGGCAAAAATTTCGTCTATGGACTGACGTTCAACAACAACCCGTCTTCGGAAGACGTCTGGAACTCGACCCCTGCCTGGGGGTTTCCCTATGCCAGTTCGAACATCGAACCCACTCCCGCGGCCGACCCCGTGATAGACAACTCTCTGTCCGCCCTGGTTGGAGGCGGCGGTGTCTACGGCTACTGGGACGATACGCTTTATGCCGCCGTCTCGGTATACCGCAGCGCGCTAAACGGGCCTTTTTCCTTTTTTTCCGCGGGAGACCATCCTCTCGGCACCTATGTACAGGGCGCCATCCCCTATTGGCGCATTGCTCTCACGCGTCATTATGGCCCGCACTGGTTCGAACTCGGTACATACGGAATGTCGGTAAACGAATTTGCTAACGGCTACGACGGCGGCCCGACGAACAATTACCTCGATACGGCCATCGACGGGGAATACCAGTACATCAACGGAAACACGATCTACTCGCTGGAAGGCACCTGGATTCACGAGGACCAGGACCTGGCCGGCAACCAGGGGTCCAGCAACCCCTCGGATCATATCAACACCTTCCGGATTAACGGCAACGGCTATTATCGAACACTCCATTGCGGGGAAATAGGAGGTACGGTTTCCTATTTTTCGACAACCGGAAGCAACGATCCGTTGGTCTATACCTCGAATCCTGCCGGAAGTCCGAACAGTGACGGAGAAATACTTGAACTCGACTACATGCCGGCCTGGCACAACTACGGACCGGATGGGTGCGGCTTTGCGAAGTTCTCGCTGCAGTATGTCATGTACAACAGGTTCGACGGTGTCTCCAGCGGAGCATCCGACAACAACACGCTCTATCTTCTCGCCTGGTTCATGTTCTAACCTGATTCGCCCCCAAGTCCCCCTTTGAGGGGGGATTTTGGGGGATTTTAGACAAGGCGGGGTCTTTTACAGGAGGCGCCTCGCATGCTCTTCCGGAAGACCGGCAGCGATAATCTTTTCCGCCGTCCTGGCTGCGTCGTAGGCTACGAATCGCACCTCCACCGTGCTTTGGAGCGTATCCCAGATCACGTATTTGGCGTTATTGTTGATTCCGTCCCGGGGCTGACCGACGCTCCCGACGCAAATGATGTATCCGGCCGCTCCCTGCAACGTAAAAATCCCCTGTTTCAGCCGATAGTGAACGATTCGACCGTTCTCATGGGCTATGGCCCCCGGGGTGTGGGTGTGGCCGACAAAGCACAGCCGCTGCTCCAATCTCTGAAAAAGAGACGCCAGCTCCGCGTCGGTCCAATCGAAGAGATACCGGGTAAGGGAGTCCGGGGGGGAGCCGTGTACGAAAAGCGCCCCTTCGAAAACGAGCCTCGCGTCCAATCCGCGGAGCCAATCGCGGGTTTTTCTGCCGATAAG
>JBMFWU010000292.1:0-3335 GCA_049964955.1 Syntrophobacteraceae bacterium | reverse complement strand
AACCGCAGAGGGAGCTTCGTGACCTCACCCGTCACAGATCCCAGCTTGTAGCCGACGGTGGATTCAGGTTTTAACCCGGAGAAGGCTGAGTCCGCAAAGGACACAACTCGACAATTGACACAAGCCACGGCTTTTGTAAAGATTCTTGTCGCCCCCTTGGGCTATTCTCGATTCTGAACGCACGAGCGGAAAAGGGCGCTTTCCGGAAGGAACCAAGTTATAGTTAAAATGATGAACTCTTCCATTACAGATACAGTCTCCGATATTTCGGAAAAACTCACGCCTTCCTGCCCCGGCGATCTGCCGATCATGGAATGGCGCGAAAAGATCATTTCGGCCGTCCGGGACCATCAGGTAGTTGTAATTACGGGAGAGACCGGCTCGGGTAAGAGCACCCGGATTCCCCGTTTCTGCCTCGAGGCCGGAAGGGGCGTCTCGGGGATGATCGGATGCACGCAGCCGCGCCGCATAGCCGCGATAAGCCTGGCTGTGCGCGTTTCTGAAGAACTCGGCCCGCTCGGGACAGAACTTGTCGGCCACAAGATCCGCTTTCAGGACCGCACCGCCCGCACGACCAGAATCAAATTCATGACCGACGGCATTCTGCTCGCCGAAGCGCAGAGGGATAAAAACTTCCGCGCCTACGACACCCTCATCGTCGATGAGGCGCACGAGAGAAGCCTCAACATCGACTTTCTGCTCGGAATCATCAAGCAGGCGCTCGTAAGGCGCCCCGACCTCAAGGTGATCATCACCTCGGCCACCATCGACCCGATGAAATTTTCCACGGCCTTCGGCGGGGCGCCGATCATCGAAGTCTCGGGCCGAATGTATCCGGTCGAAGTACTCTACCTTCCCTCAGAGCGGAGCGAGCAGGAGGAATCCGGAGAAGTCGCCTACATCGACCAGGCGGTGGATGCGGTCGAGCTTCTCAAATCCGGCAGGCGCGAGCGGGGCGACATTCTCCTGTTCATGCCCACGGAAAGCGACATATTGGAGACGGTCCAGCGGCTCGAGGGCAAATCCTTCCCGGGCGTCGTCGTAATGCCTCTTTTCGGCAGAATGGCGGCCTCCGACCAGCAGAGGATTTTCGGTTCGACCTCGCAGCAGAAGATCATCGTCGCTACAAATATCGCCGAGACCTCCATCACGATTCCGGGAATTCGCTACGTGATCGACACGGGGCTTGCCAGAACGGCCCTCTACAATGCGCGCTCCAAGACCCGAAGCCTCCCCGTGGCGCCCGTATCGCGGGCAAGCGCCGACCAGAGAAAAGGCCGCTGCGGGCGCGTGGAAGCAGGCGTGTGCATACGGCTCTACCTCGAGCAGGAGTATCTCGACCGGCCCCTCTATACCCCGCCCGAAATCCAGCGTTCGAACCTCGCCGAAGTGATCCTTCGCATGCTCTTTCTGAAGCTTGGGAGGATACAGGACTTCCCCTTTCTCGACCCTCCCTCCCCGACGGCCATAAAGGACGGCCTGGCCGTGTTGCGCGAACTGGGCGCCATCGACGAGCATCACAAGCTCACCCGGAGCGGCTCGATGATGGCCCGCCTGCCGCTCGACCCGCGCATCGCGAGGATGCTGATCGAGGCGAAAACCGAGGGGGCCCTTGAGGAGCTCATGATCATCGGGGCGGCACTGAGTATCCAGGACCCGCGCGAAAGGCCGTTGGAACGCGAAGAGGAAGCCCGGCGGGCACAGGCGGTCTTTCGCGATCAGCGCTCCGATTTCGTCTCCTTTCTTAAAATCTGGCAGGCCTGCTGGGGGCAACCCGATGCGTCCACATCCCGGATGCGCAAATTCTGCCGCGATCACTTCCTCTCCTTTCGGCGTATGCGCGAATGGCGAGATATTTTCGAAGAGATTCGCTCCATAGTCTGCGAGATCGAGGGGTTTGGACCGAAGAGGCGTGGCGCCACTGCCGAGCCTGCGAGCTACGACGCGATTCATAGATCGATCCTTAGCGGCTATCTCAGCCAGGTGGCGGTACGCAAGGAGAAAAACCTCTACACGGCCGCCCGGGGCAGCCAGGCGATGCTTTTTCCGGGCTCCTCCATTTTCAACAAGGGAGGCGCCTGGATCGTTTCTTCCGAACTGGTGCACACAAGCCGGCTTTTTGCGCGCACGGCCGCAAATATCGACCCGGAATGGATCGAAAAGGTAGGCCGGCATGTGCTCAAATACAGCTGGTCGGAACCGCACTGGGAGAAAAACCGCGGCCAGGTGGTCGCCTTCGAAAAGGCGACGGCGTACGGTTTGACCGTAATAGAGCGGCGCAAGGTCAACTTCGAGCGGGTAGACCCTGTGCAGGCGCGCGAGATTTTCATCCGTTCGGCCCTGGTCGAAGGGGAGCTTCCCCCGAAGTACGGATTCCTTGCCCACAACCTCGCCCTTCTCTCCGAGATCGAGCAGCTGGAAAACAAGGCGCGCCGAAGAGACCTTCTCGCCGACGAGCAGGCCCTCTACGAGTTCTACGATGCGCGCATCCCGCAGATCTGCGACATCAGGTCGTTTGACAAACTGATAAAAGACAGGGGCGGAGACGAATTTCTCAAAATGAAACGTGAAGAGCTTCTTCGTGTCGAACCCGATTTCGACCCTGCCGAGCAATTTCCCGACACCCTCCGGGCGACCGGCGCGGAGCTTCCCCTGCGATACGCCTTCAACCCGGGCGAAACGGAAGACGGCGTAACCCTAACCGTACCGGTTCACACACTGCCCTCCCTTTCGGCCCAAACCTTCGAATGGCTCGTGCCCGGCATGATGGCCGAAAAGGTGGCCGTGCTGCTGAAGAGCCTCCCCAAGGACATACGCAGGCGCCTTTCGCCCCTGGGGGAGACGGCCCGGCGCATCCTGCCAAACCTCGCCTATGGAAAGGGAGACTTTTACACGCGCCTGGCCGATGCGGTTTTCACCCTCACCGGCGCCCGGATCGACCCCGCCATCTGGGACACCGCCCAACTGCCCGACCATCTGCGGATGCGCTTCGAGGTGGTCGGCCCGTCGGGAGACGTTCTGGCCTCCGGCCGCGACATCGAAGACCTGAGGTCCTCATCGGTCGAAAAGCACGAGGACCACCTGTGGCGAAAGGCCCGGAAAGCCTACGAGCGCGAGGAGATCTCCGGTCTCGATTTCGGGGAACTGCCCGAGCGCATCGTCATCGGAACCGACGCGCTGGGCATCGAGCGGTTCGCCTGGCCGGGTCTTGTCGACGAAAACGGCAAGGTCGCCGTGCGGCTTTTTACCGACCCGGCAAGTGCGGCCAGGGCCTCGCAGGCCGGTCTCCTGCGGCTCTATCAACTAGCATTTGCCGCCGAGTTGAAAGAGTTCCG
>JBMFWU010000291.1:0-3352 GCA_049964955.1 Syntrophobacteraceae bacterium | reverse complement strand
AACATTCCAGTAATGAAATGAAACATGAACTGCAAGGTGATAAGGGTGCCGAAGGCTATATGTCCTATAAGTCCAATAGGGCATATAATAGGTACTGATCTGATGCTATTGAGTAGCTCAAAGCATACGGAGCCTGTTACGGTTTAGTAAATAAGCACTATTTACTAAAAATCTAGATACAAATTTCATAATAGTAAATAAAAAGCGCATATATCATAAGACCGCGCAAACGGACAGGTTTACATATTGCATCAAATTACTGGTATGTCGATCGTAATGGTATATATACATAATTTAATGAAGGGAGCCTGAGCGAAATGCATATCCTTATCCTGGCATTGCATTATTCTCCGGATCTTGGGCCAAGCGCGCCTCTGTTTACCATGCTCGGTAGCGGACTGGCCAAACGCGGGCATCGGGTGAGCGTGATAACCACCGTTCCGCATTATCCTTCCGGGTCGGTTCCCTCGCCTTTTCGGGGGAGGAAAATGCGCAGGACCTTCGAAGAGGGGGTGGAGGTGATACGAGTTCCGCTGCCCTCGCTGGACCGGGCAAAGCTCGGGAATCGTCTGGTGCAGTTCGCCTGCTATCAGGCGATGGCCGCCGTGGCGGGTTTGGGGCTTCAATACGATGTGGTGCTGGTTGGAGGGCCGAGTCTGGTCAACTGGTTTCCACTGGCCTGTTTGGTGGCGCTTCGGGGAAAACCGGCAATCTATTCGGTCCATGATCTGTATCCGGACGTGGGTGTAACTCTCGGAATATTTCGCCACCGGTTCGTTATACGGACCGTAGCGGGCATGGAACGCTTTTGCATGAAGCGCTCAAAAACGGTGCGCATCTCTTCGGAATCCTTCCGGCCGGGAGTGCGCGCGCTTGGAGTATCGGATTCCAAGATGGCCCTGGTCTACGATTGGGTTGACATGGAGCTTATCCGCCCGATGCCAAAAGACAACGCCTTTGCGCGCGAGCACGGACTTGCGGATAAATTTGTCGTGCTCTACGCCGGAAATCTCGGCCTTTCGCAGGGGCTCCAGCATGTCCTTGCTGTGGCAGACCTTTTGAAAGACCGGGAAGATATCCGATTCGTCCTTGTCGGGGAAGGCGCGGGTCTTGATTCGCTGCGAAAGTATGCCGACGAGCATGATTTACAAAATGTGCAGTTCATCCCGTTTCAACCTCGCGGCCGCCTTCCGGAGGTCCATGCAACCGCCGATGTTTCCCTGGTCACCTTGCAGAAGGGGGTGGGAACGGCCTCTATCCCTTCCAAAACCTTTTCCATTCTTGCCAGTGGCTGCCCTGTGCTGGCCAGTGTGGACGAAGAAAGCGATCCGTGGAATCTCGTGCGATCGTCCGGGGCCGGTATCTGCGTTCCGCCCGAAAGTCCGAAAGAGCTTGCCGATTCGATACTCGCACTCAGGCGGGACGCAGAAATGCGAAGCCGCCTGGGCGCAAACGGACTTTGCTGGGCCCAAAAATATCATTCTCCGGAGTCTGCCGCGGAACAATTCGAGAGGCTGTTTGCAGCTGCATTGGCAAACAAGGGAAACTCCCTCGAAAATTATGGACCCGTTCAATCCAAAGGGAGCTTGTAAGAACATGAAGATACAGGACACCTCCGTTCCGGTTGTCATTCTTTGCTGCCAGCTTGGCGGTCTCGCAATAATGCGGAGTCTGGGAAGAATGGGGGTCACGGTCTACGCGGTGGATGCCGACCTGAGTGCTCCCGCCATGACTTCGAGGTACTGCCGGGAAAGGTTCCCGAGGGATTTGGATGAAGAGCGTCCCGGAGAATTTCTCGACTACCTGGTCGGGATCGGTAAAAAGATCGGCCGCCCGTCGATCCTGATCCCTACCTCGGATGAGACGGCTCTTTTTGTCGCTCGGTACAGCGAAGAACTGAGTCGCTATTTCATCTTCCCTCGCAACGAGTTCGCTCTGGTCGAGTCGCTTGCGAGCAAAAAGGAAATGTTTAAAACCGCATCGAAGTGGTCTATTCCGACCGCCTGCACTCTTTTTCCCGAAATGTTCGAAGAAGTCGAACCACTGGCTCGGTCCCTGACGTTTCCGGTGGTGCTCAAAGGCATCTATGGCAATCGCCTCCAGGGCAGGACGGGCAAAAAGATGCAAATAGTCCATTCCTGCGAAGAGTTGATTGAAAAATACAAGCTGTTGGAAGATCCGCAGAACCCGAATCTCATGATCCAGGAATATATCCCGGGAGCGGACGACCAGGTGTATCTGTTCAATGGTTATTTCAATCGCGAATCGGAATGTCTCAGCGCGTTGACCGGACGAAAGATCCGGCAGTTTCCACCTCATTTCGGCGCAGCCTGCCTCGCAGTGTGCGAAACAAATCGGGCGGTGGCCGATGTCACGACCAAATTCATCAAAGCCATCGGTTACAGAGGTGTTGTGGACGTAGAGTACCGGTTGGACCCGCGCGATGGGCTCTATAAGGTCCTGGATATCAATCCGCGCGTCGGCCAACTCTTCAGGCTGTTTGCGACACACGACGATATGGATCTCATTAAATTGTCATACCTCGATCTGACCGGGCAAAACGTTCCAACCATAATGCCGAAGGAAGGCAGAAGATGGGTTATCGAAGACGCAGACCTGATGTCCTCGTTTGATTGCTGGCGAAAAGACACCCTCGGGTTTGCCGAATGGATACGCTCCGTTAAGGATGTGAAGGAATGTGCCTGGTTTGATTTCACAGACCCTGCCCCTTTCCTGGGAGCGTTTCGAAGGCTGCTGAAAACCGTAGTTCTCGGCTCCCCGAAACACCTTGTGCCTCCCAAAGATGAGAGAACCGGACCCGGGATGAAAGCGAGACATGTGAATTCTAAAATCTATCCCATTGCCGAGCGGATCGGCGATGTCGCACAAGAGTCGTCTCCCTTTTTACGCATGCACATGCAGGAGGTGTGACCATGGAGCTTCGGGAAACCAATCTCAATTGCCAGATTCCTTCCATGCGCAGTTTTACGGAAGGAGGGGCCGCCTGTCCGTCGGCTTCCCCGCTGCGAAAGACCAAACTTTTCCTCAGAAGAAGGATGGACCCCAAAACCGAACGTTCGCTCAAAAACTTTACGAACGATCTTCTGAACAGGTTTTTCGGTTTCGTGGGAAAACCTGCAAAACCGGCCGCCCCTCCAGCGGCCATCGCTTCCGCGCAGCTAAAACCCGGCGATGTCGTGCGCGTTCGTTCCCGCGACGAGATCGAAGCAACCCTCAACCACTGGCGGCAGCTCAAGGGATGTGCCTTCATGCCTGAGATGGCCCCCTGGTGCTCCACCACGCAGCGGGTGTTGAAGCGGATGGAGCGGTTCGTAGACGAACGCGATCTGCG
>JBMFWU010000290.1:0-3399 GCA_049964955.1 Syntrophobacteraceae bacterium | reverse complement strand
CGACATTTTAATTTTGCCGCATTGAGAGGTACTTTTAATTATAGAAAGCACCTAAGCCCCGTCGCCAACAAGAGTTTTCAAGGCTTCCTTCAGGGCAGTGCGGTCCTTTTCACAGAGGCGGCCAAGCTTTCTTAAAACCAGACCTTTTTCCATCGTTGTAAAGATGGGCTTGATCACGGAAGGCTTTATCAGCCCGGCTTGTCGCCAGTCGCTCACGGGAACTTCGCCAAAGTAGGTGGGAGAGTTCACCTGGCCGGTGATGGGCATGAGAATGAGGTCAGGCCGCTGCCGGGAATAGGCATTCGAGTTTACAACGACGGCGGGGCGTTTCTTTGAAACCGTCTGATCTGTAAATGGAATCAGGACGACATCACCGAACTCATAGTCGGTCGTATTCGGCATCGTCGGGGTTGTCCCAAATCTTTTGAAAGGCGTTTTCGGAGAGTCTCGATGCCGCGTTCACCATGCGGCGATTCTCGTCGCGCTGGTGCAAAAAATCCACGAAATCCTCAACCTCAGTGACTTTTTCGGGTGGAAGGCTCAGGATCTTTTCAATAAGCGTCTTCTCTTGCAAGGTCGGTCCGTTCATTTTTTGTCTCTTTAGCGTCAAACGGTGCCGGAGGTTGCAATCTCCAGGAATCGATGTTTCCAATAAAGAGATCGAGTATTCTTTTGTATAAATCTACTCCAGCCCATACAGATTGTAAATCCAGTATTTTATAGCCATCCCGGCGGTAATTTCACCTGGATGCGTTCCGCCTTTTAGACTGCCTTTTTGAGGAGGTGCCATTCGTGGAGATCCAGACCGCAGCGTCTGCTCTTGCATGGTTTGTCCGTTTACTTTTTGTTCCTTTAGATTCGCCCCGTTTTTGAGGTCGAGCGTTGCCATTGCATGAAGATTTGGCGAGCATTTCCAGGTTGTTTTCACTCTCCAGGGCTGCTCTGTCCGCTTCTTCCAATTTTTCAGCGCATCGAGAAACCCGCCGCTGATCTGGACATCATCTGGTTTGTTCCGGAATGGAAAGGTTGCGACAAATCATGTTTGCGAGGCGGTCCGGGATTTCGGTATGGCGGGGGATAGCTTCGCAATGGCCGGTAGCCGGATTGCACCAAAGAGAATGCTCCCGACCTTCCCTTTTTAAATAGCAGCCGTATTTCCGAAGGCGGCGCAAGAGCGAAGACCTTTTCACTGGACGACAACTACTTCGCGGATGGCCTCCTGCGGCATGCCGCGCAGCGCATCGTCACGCCGATCTTCCAGGATAAGCGAGATGGCTTCCGACAGGCTGTGAAGGGCTTCCGGGACGTCGCGGCCCTGGCCGTTTGCCCCCGGGATCTCCGGGCAGTAGGCGATGAACCAGTCGCCATCGCGTTCCAGGATAGCGGTAAATTCATTTCGCATGAGTTCCTCCGACTTCATCATTATAACGCACGGCGCGACGGCCGCCAACTTTTTGGCGGGCGCTCACGTCGCCCCCTCAGGGCGGCGGATGCTAGAACCGTCGTATAAGTCAGGACCAACCATACCGGAAGTTTCATCAAGCTATGGTCGGGGCGGTAAGTCTTTCGAAAATTCGCTGGATTTGCCTTTCCCGGGCGACGCCCGATGGGGCAGGGGCCTGCGTCCCGCTTGCCTGCGGGACGCAGGCCGCCATTGCAGCAAGATGTCGGTATACTCGGTACTACTCCGCCTGGACCTTTTTCGGTCTGGGGGGGCTCACAATTGCCTCGCCGTCGAGCACTAACGTTCCGTCCTGTCTTGAGCAGGTGGTTTTTAGCCGGATCTGCTTTTTTTCGTCGAGTATCTCTATTACCTCGACGCGGGCGGTGATCGTGTCGCCTATTCTGACGGGGGCGAGGAAACTCAGCTCCTGCCGGACATAGACCGTCCCCGGACCGGGAAAACGCGTTCCCAAAACGGCGGAAATGAGCCCGGCGGCCAGCATGCCGTGTGCGATCCTCGTTTTGAAAAAGGTCTGTCTGGCATATTCTTCATCGATGTGAGCCGGGTTGAGGTCCCCGGTCACACCCGCATAGAGGTACACATCGGATTCCGAAATCGTTTTTGAAAACTCGGCGCTTTCGTGGAGACGAATCTCTTCGATCGTTTTTCCGATTGTGCTCATTGGAATCTACCTGTTTTTGAGGACGTTTCGCGCGATCACAAGGCGCATGATTTCATTGGTTCCCTCGTAAATCTGGGTGATTTTTGCGTCACGCATGTGCCGCTCCATCGGGTACTCCTTGCAGTAGCCGTATCCGCCCAGAATCTGCACTCCTTCAACGCTCGCCCACATCGCCGTATCCGAAGCGAGAAGTTTGGCCATGGCCGCTTCCTTTTCGTAGGGCTTCTTGTTGCTCTCCAGCCACGCGGCGCGAAGCACCAGCAGTTCAGCGGCATCGAGCTGGGTGGCCATGTCGGCGAGCTTCCACTGGATGGCCTGAAAGTTTGCGATGGGCTGATTGAACTGCTCCCGGGTCTTACTGTAATCGACAGATTCCTCCAAGGTGGCCCTGCCGATTCCGATCGCCTGCGAAGCGATCCCGATGCGTCCGCCGTCGAGTGTGGTAAGCATCTGCTTAAAGCCTTCCCCCGGTTTTCCGAGGAGATTTTCAGCCGGAATGCGGGCGTCTTCGAAGACGAGTTCCGCCGTTCCCGAAGCGTTTATCCCAAGTTTTTCCTCGACTTTTCCCACATGGAACCCGGGGGTGTTTTCGAAATCCACTATGAAGGAACTTATACCCTTGTAGCCGGCCGCCCTGTCGGTAACCGCGGCAAGAACACAGTAGCGCGCAACGTTTCCATTGGTAATGAAGCGCTTGGTTCCGTTTATGACCCACTCATCGCCTTCCAGCACCGCGGTGGTGAGCATTTTTGCCGGGTCCGATCCTGCGCCCGCTTCGGTCAGTCCGTAGCAGCCAAGCGCCTCGCCGCTTGCGACCGGTCGCAGGTATTTCTGCTTCTGTTCTACGGTGCCGTACGCATTGACGGGGAAACCGTAGAGGCTGTTGCAAACACTCATGATCACGCCGCACGATGCGCACGCCTTCGATATTTCAATCAGCGAGAGGGCATAGCAGATGTAGTCCATGCCCGCCCCGCCGAATTCTTCCGGGATTGCGACGCCCATGAGGCCAAGCTCTCCCATCTTGGCGCAGATCTCCGCGGGGTGTTTGTGCAGCCGGTCAAGTTCTGCGGCAACGGGCTTGATCTCCCGCTCGGCAAACTTACGGGCCATGTCCTGGATCATTTTCTGTTCTTCGGTCAACTCGAAATTCATATCCCAATCTCCATGTTATTTATCGTGTCATGCCGCCCGTGAACCGGGCTTTGCGTTTTTCCAGGAAAGCCGAAACACCCTCGCGCATGTCCTCGCCTCCGAAGCACACCCCGAAGGC
>JBMFWU010000289.1:0-3413 GCA_049964955.1 Syntrophobacteraceae bacterium | reverse complement strand
CCGGATTTATGGCACAAATCGCCCACGGGGTCAAGTGTGTCTAATTGCCAGCTTTGGAAAAGGGGGTATCCGTTCCATGCCGCCCCTGAGAGCGGGCGGCAAGCCGGCGGCGAGGCACCGCAGCCGGCTTGCCAAGCCGAAGCGTCGCTGCCTTTAGCGGCGGCGGGGTCATCATGCATATAGAATTGGCCGTGCGGCCGGGCCAGGCGACCCGTCTGCGGCGACCCGCCGCAGACCTGCCGTTCGCGTCATTGGGGTTGCGTTTACCGTCATTTGCTTTATTATCCACATCAAGTTTGGGCAAGCGTCACTCTTTTTGTCGTTTTTCCGGTGCTGCCGCGGCCGGGAAATCGGGGAGTCGGCATATTCGTTGATCGAAAAAAGGAAGGGAAGATGTTCAATAAGCAGGAGGCAATAAAGAATCTCGAAGCTATCGTCATAGCGATAATACTTGCTCTTTTCATCCGGACCTTCATCGTCCAGTCCTTTTTCATTCCTTCCGGATCGATGAAACCGACTCTTTTACCCGGAGACTACATTCTGGTCAATAAATTCATCTACGGGGTGCGGATTCCCTTCGTGGGGACGAGGCTCTTTTTTCACAAGGTCCCCAGTCGGGGGGACGTAATTGTCTTCATTTACCCGAAAAACACCTCGGAAGACTTCATAAAGAGGGTCATCGGCCTGCCGGGGGATGTGGTTCAGGTGAAAAACGGGAAAATATTCATAAACAATAAACAGATACAGGATCCCTGGGGCTACTTCAGCAAAAAAGAGCCTCCGGGATTTATCGAGGCGGTAGAAAACTTCGGGCCGATCGTGGTTCCCAAAAACGCGCTGTTCGTCATGGGAGATAACCGCAACAACAGCGAAGACAGCCGATTCTGGGGGACACTGCCGCTAAAAAACGTGCTGGGAAAGGCTTTCCTCATCTATTTTTCCTGGAACGGCGATGCGAGCAGCTGGGCAGATAAGGTGAGGTGGTCGCGGATTGGCAAATGGATCCGCTAGAGACCTGACTCTTCGCATTCTTTGATCTATGCATCGACGGCGTTCCTCCACAGATCCGGGGGCGCCGTCGAGTCCCATCGACCAGAAAATCCTGTCTCCCGTCTCCCGGAAGTCATAGGTAAACCTTTTCCCCACACGACGTTACGCATTTCACTGCTGAGGATGGATCAGCAGTAAGCGCGATACTTTTCAGTGTCACGCAAATCCCCGGCATACCGATACTTTTCACAATGCGGAGCGAGGTTCTCTCCCTCCGCGTCTTTGCGCGATGAATTCGCAAAGCGAACGATAGAGAGCGAAAAATCGATGAAGGACGATCTGGAGAAGGCAAGACCTCTTATCTCCGTAAGCGTTCGGGAAACCGCATCTTCTCAGGACAAAATTATTGTGGCAGTCTCGCGGGCTATCTGCCGGCGGCTGCGGGGCGGCAGATTATAGGAACGATAAGCTGGACAGGAAGCAGGAGAGCATCTCGGAAGTCAGGTTCTGGGACATTAGAGCCCGGAAATCATCCTCGGTCCTTGTATGGGGAATCTTTGAAAAAAGCAAACGCAAGTACTGATAAGGATCAAGACCACAGGCCCTGGCCGTTACAATCAGGCTGTACAGAGTAGCTGAGGCATGGGCGCCGTTCGGATGCCCGGCGAACAGCCAGTTCCTACTTCCCACGGCGTATGGCCGGATGTCATTTTCCACCATAGTGTCATCGGGGGTGATGTAGCCGTTTTCGGTATAACGGATGAGCTTGTCCCAGGCCGAGAGTTTCCTTTCCCTGGCAATTTTTTCGACCTTGTAGAGCCGCCCGATATAATCCAGGGCGACCTCGGCACTGCCCGGCTTCTTCTTTGCCACTTTCCCTCGGGCATCGATGACCTTTACAAAATTTCGACGAGCATGAAAAAAGCAACCCACCAAGCGAATGTTAGGATTTGAAGCCTCGAGGGCGTCATAGCCTGAAAAACCGTCGGTTTGGCAATAACCGCGGTAGCCGGCCAGCACATCACGGGGGAGCGCGCCCGAACGTGTTTCCGAATACTCAAATAAAAGTAACGGTTTATCGTGGTATCCGCCCCGAAATACCCACATATATGATTTTGTGGTGTTCGCTCTTTCCGGTTCGTTTAAAACCAGGATCGGTGTTTCATCAACATTGATCAGTGGACCGACAAGAAGTTCTTTATACAGAAGGTCCATGAGGGGGTTGCACCACCCGGCCGCTTTAACTATCCATTCGGCCATGGTTGAGCGGGACAGCTCGATGCCATAGCGCAAAAACATCTTTTCCTGCCGGTTCAAATTGAACTCTATCCTCTTAGAGCGGCGCCATTCCAGTTTCAAGTTTTTCCTTCTTTGTTTTGCGAGCTATCACCTTTATCTCCCTGTGAAAATTAACCGGCAACAGATGAGCTGATTATCCGGTCGTTGCTCCCATCCGGGGGGATATCCGTTATCGGTAGGGTCTTCGCTTGGAATCTGTGGCCGCTTTCCCTCGTCGGTGGCCGGAATCGTAGGAATACGCAATGGATTCGAGCTTGGGCATCGATCTGTGCACGGCCTTAAGTTCGCCCCCTTCGGGGCCAATCTGCTCATCACAGTCAGATCCGCCCCCGAAGCTGCTGGACACCATTTACTGGAAGTCGAGGAGATTGCGACCGGCGGGCGGCAATGACCCGACGGTGCAAGTCGATTTCAGATGGAAAGCGTACAAAGGTTCGGCGATATCGACCCGCTATTCGAAAAAGCTTGAGCAATCAGTCCGATACCCGTCAAGCCCTGTACTCTCATGCCGACGCTCACCTGGACATGAGTCTCAAAGGACTTTGCATCGAGATTCCCAGGTAGTCGGAGGATCGATTGCGCCACACTGGATTTCATAGCAATCAATAGCTTCCAGGATTTTCGAGTGAAATATCCGCGAATAGAGGCACCCCGGACGTTTTTGTGGCCATGCAACAAAGTCGGTCTCTTCTCGGAACCGGAGGCATACCTTCCAAGGACCGTCCGCCGGCTTGCCCCTATTCCCCCCGCCAAAATCTCCGCAACGGCAACGATGTTTCCAGGCTCGGCGTCCAAACAAGTCGGCGGCTTTTTTCTCTATGACGATGATGGCTCCGGGATATTGGAGCGCTTATCCGGAAGGCGGGGAATCCGGGCGGGCGCTCGAATTCCCTGTTTGCGATAATAAAAAATAACGGTTCTAAAGAACTGACGTCCGGGACTCTTCAAAATTTCATATTTGATCTCAGTCTTGTTCTTTTACCGCTCTTCTGCGTCTACAAAGCGCAAATCCGAGAAGGGAAAAGCCTAAAAGACACAGAGAAGAAGGCTCGGGAGCCGACGTGATTTGCGGCTGATAATAATAGGTGGTCGTAACTTGGTTGCCGCACAAACCAGTAGTGGTT
>JBMFWU010000288.1:0-3415 GCA_049964955.1 Syntrophobacteraceae bacterium | reverse complement strand
GGCCGGCAGGTCGACGAGTTCAAAACCATGGTCAAGACCTTTCATCGCGAGGGAATCGAGGTCATTTTGGATGTGGTCTACAACCACACGGCGGAAGGAAACCACATGGGACCGACCCTGTCCTTCCGGGGCATTGACAATGCCGCCTATTACCGGCTCGTAAATGAGAACAAACGATACTATTTCGACTACACCGGCACGGGCAACACGCTCAACATGCGCCATCCCCGCACCCTGCAGCTCATAATGGACAGCCTTCGCTACTGGATCGAGGAGATGCACGTAGACGGCTTCCGGTTCGATCTGGCTGCAACGCTTGCCCGCGAACTGCACGAAGTCGACAGGCTGGGCGCATTTTTCGATATCATCCACCAGGACCCCGTGATTTCCCGGGTGAAGCTCATAGCCGAACCGTGGGACCTGGGCGAGGGGGGCTACCAGGTCGGCAACTTCCCCGTGCTGTGGACCGAATGGAACGGCGAGTACCGCGACGCGGTCAGGCGTTTCTGGAAAGGTGACGAGGGGCAACTCGGCAATTTCGCCTGGAGGCTCACCGGCAGCAGCGATCTCTATGAAAGCACAGGAAGACGGCCCTATGCGAGCATCAATTTCGTCACTGCCCACGACGGCTTCTGTCTGCGCGATCTGGTCAGCTACGACCACAAACACAATGAAGCCAATCTTGACGACAATAAGGACGGCTCGGACAACAACATGAGCTGGAACTGCGGGGCCGAAGGGCCGACCGAGGACGAAGAGATAAACTCGCTCAGGGAAAGACAGCAGAAAAACTTCCTGGCCACCCTGCTGCTCTCCCAGGGGGTGCCCATGATCCTTGCCGGCGATGAAAGCTCCCAGACCCGGGGAGGCAACAACAACACCTATTGCCAGGATAACGAGATATCCTGGATGCACTGGGACATGGACGAAACGCAGCGCAGCATTCTGAAATTCACCCGATCGCTCATACAGTTTCGAAAAGAGCATCCGGTTTTTAGACGGCGGAGTTTTTTCCGGGGCAGATCCATGCGGGACCCAAACCTCCAGGACCTTGCCTGGTTTCGCCCCGATGGGAAGGAAATGACCCGCGAAGACTGGGCCAACCCTGTCGCGCGCTGCCTGGGCATGGTTCTCGCCGGAGATGTCATAAGTGAGTTCGACGACCGCGGAAACTCCATTTCGGACGATACCATGCTACTCTTGATAAACGCCCACTGGGAGCCGATTTCCTTCGTTATGCCCCCCTCCAGGGTAGCCGAAAAGTGGGATTCCTTCGAAGCCGTCTGGCGCCTGGAGTTCGATACCGCCGCAGAGGGCCCGGCCCATCACCCCGAGGTTAAATCCGGCGCCTCCTATGACCTGCAGGCCCGCACGCTCGCGGTCTTTGTGCTGAGCTGATTTTTCATGCGTCGAGCACTTCCCGGACTTTTTCGACCAGGCCTTTTACGGAAAATGGCTTTTGCAGGAAATCGATCCCGGCTTCGAGAACGCCGTGAGGGGCAATCACATCGGCGGTGTAGCCCGACATGAAAATAGATAGATTCTGTGCCGGGTTTCCACAAAGTGTAGCTTTTCTAATTTACATTTCTACCTCCAGTGGCCCGGACGAGATCGGCCACTTTGAGAAAATGGGAGGAGTTGCTCATGGCGGTTATTACGATTTCCAGAGGCTCGTACAGCAAGGGGAAAGAAGTCGCCGCGCTGGTAGCCCGGAAGCTGGGGTACCGCTGTATTGCGCGTGAGGTGGTCCTCGACGCCTGCAAAGAATTCAATATTCCTGAAGTACAACTCGTCCACGCCATTCATGACGCCCCGTCCATACTGGAAAGGTTCACGCACGGGAAGGAAAAATACGTTGGTTTTTTCAGAGCTGCTTTCTTGAAACAGCTGGTGTCCGACAACGTGGTCTACCATGGCTTGGCCGGACACTTTTTCCTTGAAGGAGTGGCTCACGCACTGAAGGTGAGGATTATTTCCGACATGGAAGACCGGGTAAAGACCGAAATGGAACGGGAGAACGTGTCCCGGGAGGAAGCCTTGCGTGTCTTGAAAACCGATGATGAGGAACGCAGGAAATGGAGTCAGAACCTCTATGGGATCGACACCGCCGATCCCGGCCTCTACGATATCGTCATTCACATCAGGGACATTACGGTAGAGAGTGCGGCCGAGATAATCTGTGCGGTCGCCATGTCGGCTCGTTTTCGCACCACGCCGGAGTCACAGAAGACCTTAAGGGATAAGGCTCTCGCGGCCGAGGTCGGTGCGGCCATTGTCGGCATAAAGCCGGATGCGCAGATACAGGCAGATGAAGGCCTGGTAACCGTCGAGATGAAGGTATCCATTGATGAAAAAAAAGACGGCCTGGACAAGCAGGTCGAGAAGTTGGTAAAAGCCGTTCCAGGGGTTACAGATGTCAGGATGAAGGCCCTGGAGACGGTCAAGGGACGACCCTATTTTTCCTGATCGCCGGGCAGTGCGCCCCGCTGTCTAAAAGACCGGATAATGCAGTCGGGGCGACTCTGCGCCTGCAGAGTCGCCCCGACAAAAACCTCTAATCGTCCAGCAACCCTACCAACGCACCCCTGTCAGGCTTATCAGCAACACGGTAAGAACAATAATCGTTATCACTATGTAGGCCTTGTCCTTAAGGACTATGAAAGAGCCAAGCGTGAAGACAACCCGCATGATAGGAGTTGCGATCATCAGGAGCAGGCCAAGTTGCATTATGCCTCGACCGGATAGCGTACAGGCGTCCTTCACCACTCCGATGACATTGCGCAACGGCCCCGGTTCGCTCCTGAAAACGTGGTAATGTTCATGGCTCAATCCATGCTTTGTAAAGAACACGGCGGCGCCAATGGCAACGACTACCGACGCCACGATCACACCCACTCGCAGCAGGTTGCCGACAATTTGATCGAGCATTTGATCCGTAATGACCGGCGGTTTCTTTTCGCCCGGCTGGAAATCGATAGCGCCGGCGCCCTCGGAGATATTTATGGTCTTTTCATTGCTCATGTCTAAAGCCTCCCTGTCATGCCGCTATAGATCATTTCCACACCGAGCACCACGATGACAACCGCAAAGACAACACGAAGCATCTTGACCTCGGAGTTGACAAGCACCTTGGAACCGAAATAGGAGCCGAAAACCACGCCAAGCATGACCGGCATGGCCAAAAGCGGATCGATGTAGCCGCGCGCGAGGTAAACGCCTGCACTGGCCGCCGCCGTGACTCCAATCATGAAGTTGCTCGTCGTCGTGGAAACCTTGAACGGGACACGCATGGCCTGATCCATCGCCAACACTTTGACCGCCCCGGACCCGATGCCCAAAAGACCCGAAAGCGCTCCGGCCACCCACATCAGCCCGAAGCCGGTCGGAATGTTGTGACAATGATAAGAAACCATCC
>JBMFWU010000287.1:0-3433 GCA_049964955.1 Syntrophobacteraceae bacterium | reverse complement strand
CCAATCCTGTAAATCCTGTAATCCTGTCCAAAGTTTTTGTCCCTCCCGGCGGCAAAGGCGGAAGACTCGGACAGGATTACAGGATTGACAGGATGAAGAGCAGATTCTTCCGAGAGGTCCGATCCTTTCGAAAAATTCCAATCCTGTAAATCCTGTAATCCTGTCCAAAGTTTTTGTCCCTCCCGGCGGCAAAGGCGAAAGACTCGGACAGGATTACAGGATTCACAGGATTAGAGGCAAATCCTTGCCGGAAAATCCCACCTTTCGAGAAATCCCGATCCAGTGAATCCTGTAATCCCGCAGAGGTTGTTCTTTTGCCTGGAAACGTGATATGAAGAAAACCTTCACAAGTGACCTGAGCAAAGAAGTGAGAAAAGTTTTGTACCTGACCTCGTTTATTCATCGGGAAGAGTTGCTCGGAATCGTCGAAAGGTGGCTTTGCGGCCGACCCGAAGCCTACGACGCGGCGTTGCTCACAAGGATTTTCATTTGCGACGGCTATGTTTTGGGAGAGATTCTGGACGAAACGGTCGGAGAGATCGTGGAACAGGGCCACGGCGAGGAATTCAGACGGGTCCGCATCAGGAGCAAGGGAGAACTGAGGAATGCGCTGTTCCACCTCGGCGGGGAACGGAGCGCGAGGATTGAATACCTCCTTGGCCTCTATCGGCAAAATCCGGAGTATTATTTTTATCAGACCCCGGTGAGCGGAGTCCTTTGCCTGGGCGAAGGGGAGCGGTTGATTGCTTCCTACAGGATCAAAAGACCCAAAAGGATTGCGGAAAAGGCCAACAGGCACATCGCGAGCTGGATTTTTGAAACCGTTCAAAAGAGGGCCCGCGGCATGGCGCGCGGGCGCGCCGAGAAGTCCGGGGTGCCGCTCGAGCACATGATCACTCCGCCGGAGGTGATGGAGAGGGAGTTCATCGAGGCGGAGGAAAGCATCGCGGCAAGCTTTCGCCAGGGAGACCTTCGGTTCGACCGGGCGTCTATCACCATAAACGATGTGGGCGGTATCAAGGTCATTGGTTCGAAGGAACAACTCGTCGGAATCGAAAATGCACTGAGGAGCGATCCGCGCATCGGGGTGGGCGAGCGGCAGAGTTTTCATGGAAACTACGAAGCTGCAAGCGTGATTTTAGAGGTCCCCTGGGACCCCGAAGCGGTTTGTAGAAAATATCGGGACGGCAGGGCGTGGGAAAGGTTTGTAAACCGCGGCATCGAGTCCTCCGAGTTGGGAAAGGGTCTCGAACCCATGCTGGAACGTGCTCAAGAGCGGATCAGCATGGAGTTGATGCTCTGTACCCCGGAAGCGCTGGTCGAATCCGAACTGGGAAGCAGCCTGCATGAAGAGAGAATGATTTCGCAGCGAGACTTTAAACCCTACAAGGGCTACATCCCCACAAACGTGGAATTTCTGCTCGAATATCTTTTTGCCGTGGGGTTCAGCCCCAAGGCGCAGATTACGGAGGTCCCGATAAAGCTGTGGGGACGCTATCTGCCCGATACGCTCGATATGTTTGTGCGGGAACTCTTCGAGCTTCCCGAGTATGATCTTTTTTCCTAAATCGATGGAGGAGTTGAAGATGGCCGAGTTCAGTTACCAGGAGCCTTTTCCGACAGGGAAAGACGATACCGGGTATACGCTTTTAACCCGAGATTATGTGTCTGTGTCCAATTTTGAGGGGCAGGAAATCCTGAAGGTCGATCCGGCGGGGCTGGAATTTCTGGCCAATAGGGCCATGCGCGAGGTCTCCTTCCTGCTGCGCCCCAAGCAGCTCGAACAGTGGGCTGCAATCCTGGAGGACCCCGAATCCTCACCCAATGACCGGGGAGTCGCCATAGCGCTGCTTCGAAACGCCGAGACGGCCTCGGGGTTCGTCCTGCCGCTCTGCCAGGACACCGGCACGGCTACGATTGTCGCCAAAAAAGGCCAGCAGGTCTGGACGGGGGTCTGTGACGAGGAACATCTGTCAAAGGGGGTCTACAAGACTTACACCGAAGAAAACCTTCGCTACTCGCAGACGGTGCCTCTTACCATGTACGAGGAGAAAAACTCGGGGTGCAACCTTCCGGCCCAGATTGACATTTATGCGACGGGGGGTGCGGAATACAAGTTCCTGTTCATCGCCAAGGGCGGTGGATCGGCCAACAAGAACATGCTCTACCAGGAAACCAAGGCGCTTTTGAACCCGGCGAGCCTCGAAAAATTCCTGGTGGAAAAAATGAAGACCCTGGGGACGGCGGCATGCCCGCCCTACCATGTGGCCTTCGTCATCGGCGGAACATCTGCGGAAGCGTGCCTCAAGACTGTAAAGCTTGCGACTACCGGCTATCTCGACCATCTTCCCACGCGTGGAAACGAGGGCGGACGGGCATTTCGGGACCTCGAAATGGAGCAAAAGGTGCTGGAGGCGGCGAGAAAGTCCGGCTACGGCGCCCAGTTCGGGGGAAAGCATTTCGCACTGGACGTTCGGATCATCAGGCTCCCGCGCCACGGCGCCTCCTGCCCCGTGGGGATGGGAGTGTCGTGTTCGGCGGATAGAAACATCAAGGCAAAGATCAACAAAGAGGGCATCTGGCTGGAGAAACTCGAAGCGAACCCCGCAAAATACCTCCCCGCAAAATATCGCGGCAAACACGAACACGGGGTCGTAAAAATCGATCTCAACCGGCCGATGAAAGAGATTTTGGCCGAGTTGACCAAGCACCCGATAAAGACGCAGGTGTCTCTTACCGGGACCATAGTGGTCGCACGAGATATCGCGCATGCCAAACTCAAGGAAAGAATCGACCGGGGCGAGGGGTTGCCCCAATACATAAAGGACCACCCGGTCTATTACGCCGGGCCTGCAAAGACCCCTGCGGGCGCGCCCTCCGGTTCGTTCGGACCGACGACCGCCGGCCGCATGGATTCCTACGTGGATCTGTTCCAGTCGCATGGCGGTTCGATGGTCATGATCGCCAAAGGCAACCGTTCAAAGCAGGTGACCGATGCGTGCAAAAAACACGGCGGCTTCTACCTCGGCTCGATCGGTGGTGCTGCAGCCATTCTTGCGCAGGAAAACATACGCAAGGTCGAGGTGCTCGAATACCCCGAACTGGGCATGGAAGCGATCTGGAAGATCGAAGTGGTCGACTTCCCCGCATTCATTCTCGTAGATGACAAGGGAAACGATTTTTTCACCCAGCTGGGGTGAGAGAGTAAGATACCGATGTCCCGGCCGCAGAGGAGCCTCTGCGGCCGCTACCCGCCCCATTTTCCCCGTATTCGGTTTATTATCGGTGAAGAGGCTACGATCACTGTAAGGGCAAGAAGAGAGGCTTCCATGAAGGCGAGTTGATCGTGTGTCAGGTAGGAAAACACGGTGAGTGCGAGAGCCGGTGGATGGGTGAAATCGGTAAACGTTATGAATGCGGAGATGAGCACCAG
>JBMFWU010000286.1:0-3433 GCA_049964955.1 Syntrophobacteraceae bacterium | reverse complement strand
GATACCGTTACGGTCTGGTACGAGCTGCGTCTGCTTCCGGATCAGACACAGAAATACGTCGCAACGGCATTGACCTATCAGTATGTCACCTATACTTTCCCCCGCACAAAATAGTGTAGGTTTCCTGTTTCCGGTACGAAGGCGGAGTCGGCAACGACTCTGCCTTCAACCTCAGGATGTCTATCGTGGCCAGGGGCATGGAAGTGGACACCCTTGCTTCCACTTGAGAGATGCCGCCTCTCAAGCCGGGGCACGCACTCGCGTTGGATAAATTACCAACTTGCCGGCAAGATCCGTTTGCTGCCACCCGATCAGCGGAAGGGGCTGTGGCGACCGGGACTTTGGCATAGGGTAGGCGGACTACCCGATGCCTACCCCGCAGAATACCCCTGTACAAAAAAAGGAAATTACGCCAATATTTATGAAATAGGGTGGCTTTCCATGGCGCGGTTGCCAATTCATGGAGGATTTGACAAATGGATGAATCTACAAAGCGCAAAGTCGACCATCGGGAGGAATTGGAAACGGCCCTGGAAGCCAGGGATCAATTTCTAAAAGAACATCCCGATCTGCAACCTTTCCAGGATGAAATAGACCAGATCCTTTCGAAGACGGTGGGGGCTGAAAATCGATTGAAGGCGCTTGCCTTTATGATCGAGAAAAAAGTCTGCGAACTGAACGGGTTGATAACCGATCTCAAAGACTCCTATAAAGTGCAGACCGACAGCAAGATGGAGGCGGCGAAGGCCGAAGAGATCCTCGAAAATTTTCAGAATCCAACCGGCTATGTCAACTGAAGCCCCTGATCCGAAAATTTTCCTTATGGTCGGACAGCAGGCTGGGGAGGTTTTCGGAAGGGGATCAGGCAATATTTTTTGGCTACCTCACCCAGGTTTCCGTTCGACCAAACAGTGAAATCCCCATGTAGCCCCGCAGCTTCAGCCGGTTTGCTCCATCGAGCCAGATCTTGCAGCTGTACTTTTTGCCGTCGTCGGGATCGTAGATTTTGCCGCCTTCCCACAGGTTGTGGCCCATGTAGCGGAATCCCGAAAGAAGCGGGAGGCCCAGGATCGGGCGTTTTCTGAGAGCGGGATCGGGGTTGTGGCTGTCGAGCCTGGGGCGACCCGCGAGGCCCTCTTTGTTTGTGAGGGAGTAGTTCGGGTGGCGCATGTAGGATATCTTTCCACAGTATTCAGCCCCGCATCTGTAGATCTCGAACCGGGTGCTTCGATTCTTCGTATTCCAGAATCCAAGAATGGCATCGCCGGGAGCGCTGTGCGCAAAAGGCGCCCAAAGGAAGACGACGAACAGTGCCGACAGCGTAATCCGGATCTTCATTTTTCCTCTTCAGTTTCAGTCGGAAATCACCAACTTTGGCGCGTGCGGGCAAACCGGGTCCGTTACCGATTGCCTGCCGGGATGCAGTTGGCTTCGATATACCGTATGACGTCATCTCTTTTCGTTGCGTTGGATTTTGCGCAGAGCAGCCTGCCATAGCGGCTGTCTTCGCACAGTAGCGCTGAAAAGAGGTTGTTCCCGATCCGAACGGCGCATGCCGCGCCCAAAGCGAAATCTCTCGCGCCTTCCAGGTCGACCCGTGTGAGGTTTTGGCACCCGAGCAGAGTGGCCTCGGGGTCCTGCTGAACAAGTCGGGTTTTAAAAAGGCGTTCCGCATAATCGATCTGTTTCGGATCGATCACACAATGGATCACGTAATTGCGGGACTCGATCATCTGGGATCTGCCGGAAGAAACGAGACCGAAAAAAACCACAAGAACCGTTAAGACGTGAAGAAGACGCAAACGTCTGTTCATTAAGGACCTCCCCGGCCGATGAAAAGAAGGGTTCAAACGTTTACATTTCGCCCTGCAACGCCTAACTATAATAGCACGAACCGGCCCATAGTCGAAGCCAGGAGCTGTGTTATGGTGACTGACGAAACGAAAAGGGAGACAATTGCTCGCGCGGCGATTCTCGGTGTCTTTTTCGTGTGTCTGGTCGGGCTGTCGGCCCTGGCGGCCTATCAGGTGGCGCGCCTGAAATTCAGCAGGCAGCTTGCCGGAAAAGACCTCCAGATCGGGGCCATTCGAAACAGCCAAAAGGTTCTGGCGGGCCGAAATGTGGAACTACTCGGTTCGTTGCAACGGATCGAGCAGGAGTACGGCCGGCTCTACGCGGCGCAAACGCAGACCGGTGCAGCCGCACCGAAGCAGGAACAAAAGGCCCCGGCGAAACAAACGGAACCGGCCGGCCCGGTTGTCGGGCCGCTATGGGTCGGTGCGGGCAAGGTTCTCACCCTTTTTGGCGGCAAGTTGAAAATCGTGCTGCGTCAGCCGGCGGCGGGAGGGACGTGCCGAAAGGGCACGGTCGTCGGCGACATTCAAAGCGGGACCGGCAGGGAGAAGCTGTGCCTGAAGACCGGGATGCCGGCAAATTTTGCATACGGAGGCGAAATCTACAGGATACAGTTATCCGGAATAGCAGGGCAGGGCGATGTCTATCACTATTACTTTTCCATCTCGCGCTAGAGCGGGGTGAGGAGCGATCGTAGGGGCGCAGTTAGCGCTTCGGCTATTTGAGAGCATAACAAAGATGGGAAGGACTCCCATTGCCTCTCCCCGAAGCTCCGATTGAAACATGCCGATCAATTGAGACAGCTTATTTTCATGAGCTTTTGCTTCTCCCGATACTCTCGTAATGACAACCCGAAATTGACTACCGATAACCAAATTTTGACCACTCGGAGCTGTGTGTTTCAAAGTGCCCAGTCTGTGGGTTGCTCTCGCAATCCATCATGCTAGTTTTGAAGGAGAAATGGCTCAAAATCCCAAGGCGCGCAAGGGACACTCCAAAGAAAAGCGCCGATTGCCCCTTAGTGACTCTCGGTCAGGTTTTGGACGGGAGCGGCTTTGTCCGAAGTTCCAGAATGTTCGATGGAAATATCTCTCAGCTCAGCAAACCCTATCAAGTACGACTTATCGGGAAAGGCAGGAAACAGCGCTGCTGTCCTATCTGACCACAGACGGCGCAACTCCTGGGCCGTCTGTGCATGGAATTGCACATTGACTTTAGGACCGAGGTGCCGCTTTTCCAGTTCAGCACTGCATCCTTCGGTTGAAACCGAGGGACCTCCGTGCCTTGGATAGCAGCCTTTTTCAGACCGCGTCGCATCATCTCGGTGTCTGCTGCGACGTAGCGATGGGTTGTAACTCTATGATGCTCTCGGGGTGACGGCCACGCCCAGGGGGGCGCAAAATGGTTGTTTGATAAATGATTAAGATGCAGTGCCACTGGCGGCCTCTTTGAGACCTAGCTTATTGGTATTGTTTTTTATTTTTTCCTGCATGTTAAACTTGGGCTAGAAGGGCCAAAGGCGAGACGCCGTCCCGTCGGGGACGGCGTCTATGAAAATGACGAAAACCGGCAGTTCTTC
>JBMFWU010000285.1:0-3476 GCA_049964955.1 Syntrophobacteraceae bacterium | reverse complement strand
CTGGCCAAACAGGTAAAAAAGTGTCTGCAGCCGCATTGAGTGCCCGTATTCGAGGTCAGTTACGGACCTCGGCAGAAGGATCGGTTTGCGGAGTGAAGTATGATTTTGGAGATGACGCAATGCTGAACAATTCACCCGAAAGCATGGCGCGATCAGTCATTGAAAGATGCGCAGACTGTGACGTCTGTAGATACCTTATGGAAGACACCTCCTGCCTGGTATTCCCGGAGATTTATAGATTGTTCGACAAAGAAGTCGAAAAGAAAGGAAGCATCACCTGCGACGAACTAAAGAGCATGGTTGAGTTATGCAATTTCTGTGCGCTCTGTCCGTGTCCCAACGTACGTTCAGACCTCATGAAGGCCAAAAATGCGTTTATCGAAAGGGATGGGATGAAACCGTCCATCCGGTTTCTGGAAGACGTAGAGTATGTCGCAACGGTTTGCGGCGCCTATCCACGGCTGTCAAACGTCCTTTTGCGAAATGGGCTTACCGGTCGTTTGATAAAGAGGGTGGCCGGGATTCATGCCGAAAGGAACTTCCCGGCCATTCCGAAGGAAAATTTCCCCGCATGGGTTCAAAAACGAGGGCTTGATATCAGGCGGGAGACCAAGGGAAGGAAAGTAGCTTACTTTACTGGCTGCACAGGGCGCTACCTCTTTCCCGATGTTCCCATCGCTGCGGTGAATGTCCTTAAGCGCAACGGCGTCGAAGTCAATTGTCCGGAACTGAAGTGCTGCGGCATGCCGAGCCTGCTCGAAGGGGACCGGGATTTCACGCTAAAGCTTGCAGCGTTCAACGTGGAGCGCCTTTGCGAGGCCGTGGAGTCGGGCTATGATATCGTGTGTTCCTGCCCGACGTGTGGATACATGCTAAAGAGCGTGTTCGGGGAAGTGCCTGGTCATGCGGCAATATTCAGCCAGCCTGAAACCGGCCGCAAAAGCATTGCGGATGGACGGGAAATTATCGGGAAAAAAATCGGAGCTCGCGGCAAAACCATATTTAATGGTTTATTCAGGGATGAAGGGTACTTTGCCTCCATAGACCCGCGAAAGCGCATAGAGGTCTCATCGCACACTTATGACCTGGGGGAATATCTGAGGGGACTGCATCTTTGCGGAGAACTGGACACCTGTTTTGGCTCGGTCGCCGGAACCATGGCGTACTATCCTCCCTGCCACTTGAGAGAACAAAATATCGGAGAGCCATGGTTCGATCTTTTGCGACTGGTACCCGCGACCTCCCTGGAAAAGATCGATGGCTCTTTCCATTGCTGCGGCATTGCCGGCATCATGGGTTTCAAGCGTGATTTTCACGAGGTTTCCGTCAAGATGGGAAGTCGATTGGTAGAGCGAATCGAAGCAATCGATCCAGAAAGGCTCTTGACCGACTGTTTGAGCTGTCGACTCCAGTTCAACCAGCTTACTCCTTACAGGCCTAACCCCAACATTCGTGCGACCAGCCGCAATTCAACTAGATGTTGCTGAATTTATTGCATAAATAATATTTATCAAAGCAAGACCGAAACGGCAGCTGGGGGCGGATGACCAAAAACAATTGTTTTTGATCACAGTCAAAGTATCTCCTGAAATCCGCACCAGCCCTCAGTTTTTCAGGGTCATCCCCTCGCGGGGTTTTTGACCATCCTGCGGTTATTAGCTAATTTGCGGCTGGTCGCACGAATGTTGGGGTTAGGCCATCCGGGTAGGTTCTTTATTGGCTTTGCAGCTTCCATCCGCCCAATGCAAATCGAGCCAGGCTTGCTGTTTGCCAATAAAGCATTTTTGGTCGAGACAGGAGGTTTTATTCTTTTCGCCGCCGAAAAGGGACAGTTGGACGCTCGTATTCTTGCGGCAAACCTTGCAACCCTCTTTATCGAAGCGAGCATGAGATAGCGGGATCGCCATCCGATCGATGCGGTCGCGCAGTTGGAAAACAGGGCCACCCAGGATCTGTTTCCACTCCCACTCGCGTGTTTGTGCTTCCTGCAGCCAGGTTTCCACTTCTTCGGGGGAGCCGATGCGAAGTAGCTGCTCCATATGCCCCACATGCCAAGTGCCCTCACGCCACAGGTTCAAGGCGCATTCGGGCAGCATCAGAATTTCGATGCGTTTGCGAACGTATCGCTCCGAGACGCTCATCTTTTCGGCAAGGATCTTGACCGCGGCCTGGCCGTAGCGTTCCCCGCAGGCCCTGAAAAACTCGGCCTCCTCGATGTCGGAGAATCCTTGCCGCTGAAGATTCTCGACGCCGCTCAAAATCATCGCGTCGGCTTCGGACATGGAGCGTATGTAAGTTTTAAGCAGCGGCACGCCCCCGGGCGGAATTACGGACGGCAAAGGCGATCTCGCGGAAAGAACATTCCATGCTCCAGCCCGTCTGTGGCCAAAAACGATCTCGTACTTTATCGGGGCCTCGGCATCAACAGGGCGTATCAACGCAGGCTCTTGCTGACCGACCTGGAGGAAGTTATCCGCCAGGTCCTTTACCTTTTCCGGGTCCATCCTTCCCGGCGGGTTCCACGGCGCCGGCCGAATCGTGGACATTGGGACCAGGTGGACGGTTTCGCCATCGGCCAACTCCGCCGCCTCTACTCCGACCATATCGGCCTTTTGGCTCGCCTCTTCGGATTCTTTGCTCCGCGCACCCTCCCCCGCTTTAACTTCGCAAAGACCGCCCGGCCTTGTGCATTTTCCCGCTCCTCCCGGAATCATCAAACCGTGGTAAGCCCGATTGGCAACGCCTTTCTTATACCGGCAACGCAGACAATCTCCCGTTGGTTCCTCTCCTGTATGGATATTCTCCAAGCTCTCGTCTATACTCATATGCGACTACTCCTTTCACTGTTCCGGTGTTCGGGGTTGTTGTTCGGCCCTCTCCCGAATTGGCGTTCAGGAGAGGGTTTTTTTAATAGATCAGCCGCGTAAGGACGTTCGAGAGCTCCAATGCATCATCCCAACTCCAGCACTTCCCCAGCAGAAGGTTCCTGCGCCTGCCCTCTTTTCCCGGGCCTTCCACGTGAACGTAATACCCCTCGGAAGCCCCCGGTATGGCAAAACAGGCAATCCGGTCTTCAAAAGGCCAGGGGGGGTTGCTTCGCTCGGTAACGGCGTCGGGATCGAAGTAATCCAGCCTTTCCCACAGGGCGTAATGGTCTTCCCGCAGTTTACCGCGCAGATAGTCGTAAACGGTCTTGAGGGGCTTTCCCACCTCGTTTTTGATAAGTCCGTTCTCCACCTCATAGGTCATGAACGGGGTTTCACGTTTTTCCGGTGTTTTATGCTCACTCATGGCTTCCCTTTTTTCCAGGTGGTCTGTCTCAGTCATGCTCCAATTTCCTTTTCCTCCTCGCCCTTCCTCCCGGTGCCACTCCCGCGTTCCCATGCCACGGTGCTTGCTTGCGGTCCCGGATTCTTTCGGCCCCTCATGGCCGTCGGCGCTTTCCCCTGCGCCGGTCTTTTTGCCGGTTCCCCGCC
>JBMFWU010000284.1:0-3631 GCA_049964955.1 Syntrophobacteraceae bacterium | reverse complement strand
TTCGTGCGATTCGTTGTCAGTTAACGATCCAACTGAGATTTGTGACCATAGGAAAAATTATGGGCGGCTCCGTCACTCGACGTGATTTCCTCCTGGGGGTTTTCGCATTGCCATTTGTCGCATTCGCGAGCAGCGTGGCGGACGAGGCGGGCGCAGTCACTGCGGCAGTTCGTTTGAAGAGCCTGGAAGCCGCATCCGGCGGCCGGCTCGGTGTTGCTGTGTTGCATGGAGCGTCGACGGTTGTGACGTACCGCGGAAACGAGAGATTTCCTCTTTGCAGCACGCTCGATTTAAGTGACAATACCGCGGGGAATCTGCTCATGAAGCTGGTTGGCGGCCCTGAAGCGGTAACGTCTTTCGCGCGCACTGCCGGTGATCCGCATTTTAGACTCGATCGATGGGAGCCCGACCTCAATACGGCCATCCCGGGGGACCCCAGGGACACCACAACGCCCATCGCGATGGCCGGGAGCGTTAAACGCCTGGCGTTAGGCCCGATACTTGCCAACCCTCAAAGGAATGAACTCTGTGAGTGGATGATAAGGAATAGGATCGGACACGACCGAATGCGCGCGGGCGCACCCGCCGGCCGGCGAATCGCGGATAAAACCGGCAGCGGGGAGTATGGCACAACTAATGATACTGGTGTGATATGGCCGAGTTCCGGCCGTCCCTATGTACTCGCGCTCTATTATACACAAAGCAAAAGAGACGCCTCTCCGCGCTCGGATGTCCTGCGGGAGGCGACCCGGATCGTCTTCGATGGACTCAGCACCTGAAAGTATCAAAGACAAGAGCCCTGCTCACGGATTGCCGATCACTGCTCACTGAACGTGCCCCGGCGCCTCTTGCGAAATTCATTTCAGAAAACTTATGCTGAAGCCGATTGAGTAGGTGGGCGGAGCCCGATGAAAAAAATCGAAACGGAAGGGAAGAGAACTCATGGGAGTCTTTGAGTGGAATGAAAAATACAGCGTCAATATCAGGGAAATCGACGAAGAGCACAAAAAACTGATCGGGCTGGTCGGTCAGTTAAACAGCGCAATGCGCCAGGGCAAAGGGAAGGATGCCCTGGGAAAAGTCTTGTATGACCTCATCCAGTATACTCGCACGCATTTTGCCGACGAGGAGCGGATCATGAAATCCGGTGGTTATCCGGACTACCAGGACCACAAGGCAAAACACGATTGGATGACCAACCGGGTAGCCGCGATCTACAAAGACTATCAAGAGGGGAAGACTACTATCACCATCGAGGTGATGTCTTTTCTCGAACAGTGGGTGGAAAAACACATCATGGGAACGGACAAAAAGTATGGCCCTTATCTGAACGCGAAGGGAATTTCCTAGTAATCCGATCCCGAGCAGTTTTTCAATGTCCCCGCGGGGATCAGGAAAAGGGACGGGACGGTTTCCTTCCCGCTTCCTGCTTCCCGCTCCATTTTAAAGGGAATGAACCGTGGACGTATTTGTCGCCAGACAGCCGATTTTTGATGTCAAGCAGGAAGTCTACGGCTACGAGCTTCTCTATAGATCCGGGGAGCAAAACTCCTTTACCGGAGTGGATGGCGATGAAGCTTCGCTTGCCGTCATAAGAAACTTCCTGCTTGTCATCGGAACGGAGCGGATTTCCGGGGGAGGCAAAGCCTTTGTCAATTTTACAAAAAATCTTCTCCTTCGGGGAATGGCGACTCTTCTTCCCGTTACGATCGGGGTAGTGGAAATCCTGGAAGACATCGAGCCCAGCCCCGAACTGGTGGAGGCACTCAAACTGCTTCGTTCGCGAGGCTATACGCTGGCCCTCGACGATTTTATTCTGAGGGGCAATGAGAATAACCCCTTCCTCGATCTCGTAGATATCATCAAAGTGGATTTCAGACTGGCGGGAGTGCAGGAAAGGGAGGATATTGCCAAAAAATTTCTGGAGAAGGGAACCGTAAGACTGCTTGCCGAAAAAACGGAAACCAGAGAAGATGTGGATCAGGCGATCAAGCTTGGCTACACTCTTTTTCAGGGCTACTTTTTCTGCAAGCCGGTGATCATCTCCAGAAAGGACATTCCCGGGTACAAGATCAATTACCTGAGGATTTTGAAGGAGCTTGGCGCCGAGGATCTGGATTACAGATCGATCGAAGAGATTATTTCGCATGATCCGGCCCTTGCCTTCAAACTTCTGAAATACATCAATTCCGCCCACTTCGGCATGAAGCAACAGGTTACCTCGATAAAGCGCGCCCTGGGGATTCTGGGGGAAAAGGAGATAAAGAAGTGGGCATCGATAGCGGTTGTCATGGAATTCGGAAGAGACCAGCCGCTCGAGCTTCTGAGACTCTCCCTGCTGAGGGCCCGTTTGTGTGAAATGCTCGCAGACACCCTCGATTGCGGCGAGGATAGATCCTCATTTTTCCTCATGGGATTGTTTTCGCTGATGGATGTCCTTCTGGGAAGACCGATGGAGGAAATTCTCGAAGAAATTCCGATTCAAGCCGCACCCAAAGCCGCTTTGCTCGGAAAACCCAACGAGCACAAAGATATTTTCGACCTTGTCGTCTGCTATGAGAAGGCCCACTGGGAATCGATTCTGGAATCGACTTCCCGATTTAAAATAGACGTGAGCGAAATTTCGCGAAACTATATGGAAGCCCTGAAATGGGTCGATGGGGCATTTCTGTAAGTCAGTGAAGGTCAAGATGATGTCGCATTGCTTGCTCGATTTGCGCCATTGTCCGTGGCGTGAGATCTCCGATAAATTTGACGAGGCGGCTCTTATCTATGGTTCGAATCTGATCCGCTTTGGCCTTGGAGTCTACGGCGAGGTTGCCTTCACCTTTTAACAACTTCACCTCGAACGGGTATATTCTGTCTAAGTTCCCCGTAGTTACCGGAACGACCGTAACGGTCGGAGCGTATTCATTTCCAACATCATTCGATACGACGACGACCGGGCGGGTCTTGGAAATTTCGCGTCCCACCGTCGGGTCGAGCGAAGCAAGATACAAGACGCCTCTTCTAATCAGCACCCAATCCCTCCATATCAAGAGGTTCGAATTCTCTCGCAAGCTTGGCAGCCTCCTCGGACCGCGCCAGGTAGCCCTCCTTCATCAGCATTGCCAATTGCTCTCTTTTGACAGCGGCAATATGAGCCCGAATTGCCTCGACAATAAATTTGCTTCGTTTTCTTGGCCCACTCAGTTTCTCGATCTCGTCAACAAGCTCCAACGGGATTTTGAGATTCAGCCTGGCGAAAATTGGCGAATTCATGAGCGCCTCCTTATACGTTATATTTTTGCGTACAATTATATGTCCTATCTGTAGGCAAAACAAGAGAGATGCATTGCGCACCTTTTGTCGGTTAGGCGATGCTGTGCTCAACCAATATCAGCCAACTGAGCCGCCCAGCGGCGTGGGGGTGCGGGGGCGAAAGCCCCCGCGCTTTTACGTACCCCGACGATTGGATACTGTTTACCAGCATTAGGGAAAGAACGCGCCACCTCCTGCTTCTTCGCCCGCCCGCGGCGCCGCGCCGCCAGGGTAGATTTGTTCTATAGCCGAAAAGCGAAAAATCCACCGCGGAGGCGGTAGAGTAGAGAGGGAGCCACAAGATGTTTAGGCCACATGCTTCCATCGTGTC
>JBMFWU010000283.1:0-3653 GCA_049964955.1 Syntrophobacteraceae bacterium | reverse complement strand
ATCCTGTGAACGCACGCGAAAAATCAAGGTTTGCGGGGTGGACCTGAACGATTACGATCTTGGAACAAATCGAAAAAGAAAAAGAATTCTATCGAGTATGGGCGCCTCATGTTATAGCGGGAAATCACGATCTTTGGCCGCTTTATATCGCGGGTAGGCTCAAAGAGGAATATCCCGTCGATATGAATCTGTTGATACTTAAGGGCGCGGAAATTACAGAAGAAGTCGCAAGAGCGGCTCTTGCGTTTCTTGCCGAGGATGAGGAATGACTTGGAGTGCGGACGTCTACGGAGTTGTATCGCTGTTGAACTTGTCCATATCATCAATGGCTTTGATTGCTTCAATTTTTGTTTTCGCCGCCGCATAAATATCTTCCCTGATGTGCCCGGCGGCTCGCAGCAAACCGAAATATCGCAGATAGGGTTTTGAGTCGTCACGATTAATGCCGGACTCTCGCATTTTAAGCTCTTCCAACAACCGTTTTCGCTCTTGCTGTTTCTTGAGCCAGCCGAACTCGTGCAAAAGAGCTTTGATCAGCTCCTCTTTGGACAACAAATCGATATCAATCACGTCCACCCTCTCTTTCATTAGAATTCCTCAGTATTTTCGTTCCAGGCCCAGGGGCATTGATCCAGTGCGTGAGCGCCGCACACCGCACAGGTTTGGGGATTTTCACAAGGCTCCTCCCCCATTAATTCACAAAGCACGAGGTAGTCCACCGGCCGTGAATTCCGGCCAAGAAGGTCATCGTCATCAAACAGTTCATCGAAGGGGTCTTTGAAAGCATCCGGAAGCTCCGATTCTTCTCCAATCTCTTCAGGCTCGAATTCGACTCCGTTCATATCGGCTTTTAAGAGCATGATGTCTTTCAGAATGCCGCGGAATTTTGCTTCATCATGCTCGTCAAAATAGTCCAGGTTTCCAACAACCCTGTAGTCCCCGTCTTCCCCCGCCGTGTTGTCTCTACTCACGCCTGTCACAACGCATCTCCTCTGTTTTTGTTTTGGGACCGCAGTTTTCGGTTCGTGCCTCTCTATACGGTGAAGGGAATTTTTTTTAACCGAACGACCGATTTTTTTTGCGGTAGGGTCAAAAAAAAGATGAAGGCAATTTGAGGAGACTTGGATGATTTGCCCCCCTGAGTAATGACATGGTGGGTCGAAGTGGTCGAAAATTGCGACCACCTTGAAAACAGGAATTCTCGAAAGGGCTGGCTGTGTCCACCCGACTAAGCAAAATGTCATCAACGCAGGCGACTTGGAGAAGAAAGACCACGGCTTGAGAACCGCGTCCCCCGCGCCGGCTTCGCAAAAACTTGGGTCCCACCCTTGATGCAAACGCTCCCGTCGTCGCCCTGCCAACCCCTCCGGGAGTTGAAACGATAAGGCATTGACGCTCTATAAGGTTGGGTCCCGTCCGGTCAGGAAACGCCGGGGACTCAGAGAATCCAGAAAAAGCCGACGAGGAGATAGCCTGTCATAGGACCAGGGCTTTTTATACCAGTTCCCGCCACCCCGGGATTACCTTGGCAAACTCCTCCTGAAAAGCCGGCCGCCGGAGATTATCCTCCTTAACCTTACCCGCAAAGGTCTTCCAGCGATTCTCGTCTTTCTGGATATCCACTAAGATGCGTCGCATCTTGAGCATTACCCGGGCCCGCTGAGAATATTCATTACGGGTTCCATTGCTGTTCACATTGCGGAGGCCGGAAAGATAATAGGAGAGGATTTTTTCGGGAAAGTGGCTCTCCAACTGCTCCGCTGTTTTCAGCGCATCACTCGGGCCCCACGTCTTGATCGGATAGTTCTCCTTGAGCAGCACCGCTAAGGCCTTTTCGTACTCTTTACGGTGCATGAGGATTTTGAGCCGTTCCTGAGCCCAGGCGCGATCGAGTCGTTTCATCAATTGCGGTTCATGCTCGCTCCATTCTTCGGCCGAGCATATCTTTTGGAAAGCTTTGTAAGTGTCCAAGGTAAGATGGTCGATTGTCTGCTCAAACTGAAGTGTCAGATACCGCTTCCGATCTCCGCCTTCAAGTGCCCTTTCCGATAAAAATTTACGCAGCTCGTTGATGCGCCCCTGCCCCTTTTTCCTTCCTTCCTCTGCTACTGTAAGGGCTTCCTCGCGGTTTCCCTCGTCCCAGTAAAATGTGGCCAAGTCGTAGTAATCCATCCCGTAAACCAACTTTTTCCTGCGTAGTTCCAGGTATTTTTCTCTGTCGCCAAGCTTCCGGTAGATCCGCCTGGCATGATCGGTCGGCCAGTCCTTGTTCATGACTTCCAGTGTGGCCGCGAGGCTTCGCCAGTCCTCATCACTGTAGCAGGCGGCATAGGCGAGATCATAAAGAGGGCCGTCCAGACCGGCGTTACCGCTTTTAATGAATGGGATCACTTCCTCGATCAACTCCCGGCGAGTGTTTTCGTCCACTTTTTTGCCCGCAAGCTTTTCCTGGATATCGTCAATAAGGCCGACCACGTGATACTCAGTCTTCTCATCACCGCCGCCATAGCTATCCATGTCTTCAAGGTCAGGGTACAGTTCCCACCAGAGCGCCATTACAATCTCGCCTTCAGAGTTGATTTCCTGTTCGGCGGTGAGTTTGACGTGCTGTTTCAGGTAGTCGAAGCACTCGCGGCGCATTTCGGGGCTAAAATGCGAAAGGTGGACCACTAAGTTCTTCACTGTCTCCGGCCTGGCAGCCGCCAACAAATCGGTCAGGGGATCGGCTGGTTTTTTCTTCTTGGCCATATCTTTCCTCACATATGGAACTGAACGACGTGATCGAGAAGCGGGAGCTTTTTCAGACGGAAATTGCCATATCGTTTGTCGGCCTCGCGCTCAATCTCCACCAAGCCCAGGAAGCCGGCAAAGCTGTCGAGGCACCGCAGTGAATAGCAACTGCGCAGAACCTGCTCCGCCGAGTAATACTCTCCAATAGGCGACACCTCCTGTGAAACCGCTGAGAAGGCGCGCAGGAACCAGTCCTCATAGAAGCGGCTCGATTGCCAGTCGCTCCCGTGTCTTTTGATCAGATAAAGAGTGAAGAGGAAGGATTGCTGGATCAGCGGCACCTGCTGCCAATGGTCCCTGAAAGCCCAGTTGCACCTGGTGGCAAATTCCCGGATAAGCTTCGGGTAAATGCCGGTAAGCCCATGCTTGCTCATCAACTTCCGGCACTCTCCGCCGACGACAAACTTTCCCTTGTACTTCCTGATAAATCCTGCCAAACCGGATACCAGCCGGGTGACGTTCAGATCGAAGAATTCCGGTTCCGATCTCATTTCGCCAAAGCGGTAGTTTTCTCTGTATTTCTCCTCTCCCATATATGCCATAGCGATATCCCTGCACAGCTTACGCGGGAGGTTACCAGTGGAAGTCGCCTTTGCGCCTTCATCGCCAAGCGCTTCAACCAGCAGGTTGAAGAGGGTAAGAATCGGGGCTTCAGGGGGTATATCGAGAGGGGACGGGAAACTGACCAGTTCGGGCGTTTCGAAGGGGAAATGCAGGAAACGGTGCATCTGTTCGGAGGAGAGGCCGTCGAAGTTATCCCGGGGGGCCCGGTTACGCCGTTCCATATGCTCATTCAAGAATGCATTGGCCTCTTCCAGTGAGGCAAAGTTTTGCCCCTCGAGCAGTTCTCTAATTTCGCCCAC
>JBMFWU010000282.1:0-3757 GCA_049964955.1 Syntrophobacteraceae bacterium | reverse complement strand
CCACCGAAACCCGGATCCCATGCCGAGGTCGGTCGGGATTACGAATATATTCGCCGTTGTTCGTCGATCCCCAGATTTTGGCACGGCTCTTGGCTCTGACGCCCGAAGAGGTGGCGGAATCTCTTCGCCGTATCGAGGCGAAGGGGCGGATCGGAGGGAAGAAATCATTTCCCTTTTTACGGGAGGGGGAGTACCGGCTTCTTCACGAATAAGGAACCCGGGCACTGGCTCACCTGGGGATCGACAAGAACAGGAATGATTGAAAGCGATTCGATCAAAAAAAATCCCTTATATCTGCCAAAGGAAGCCGAGGATGAAGGGAGAAATTCAACTCATGGGTGATTGTTCTCAATTCGCGAAGAATATCCGAACCATATTCGACTTCAGCACAACCGTAAACCACGTGACGGCCCTGAACGGAATTTGCCCCTACTTCACGATGTTTCCGCTCGATTTCCCGCTCAACATCCTGAAGCGGCGAGCACAGGCAGGTGATGTCGTGCTTGATCCCTTCTGTGGCCGGGGCACCACCAATTTTGCTGCACGACTCGTCGGCCTCCGTTCTTTGGGAGTGGACTCCAGTCCGGTTGCCGCAGCTATTACGGCCTCCAAGCTCGCGACGACCACCGTTGATGACATCCTTGCCGAAGCACGCAGGATTCTGACCGAACGTGAGGCGCGTCATATCCCGACCGATGAGTTTTGGCGCTTATGCTTTCATCCGACCGTTCTAGACGCGCTGTGTCGATTCCGAGAGGTATTCCTGGAGGACTGCACCACGGACGCCCGCATCGCACTCCGCGGCATCGTTCTGGGTGCGCTACATGGCCCGAAGCAGAAGACCTTCCCAGGCTACTTCTCCAACCAATGCCCACGCACCTATGCCCCCAAGCCAGCCTATGCGACACGTTTCTGGCAGAAGCGAGGGCTTGAGCCTGAGCCCATCAATGTCTTGGCCGTGATTGAACGGCGTGCGAAACGCTACTACGGCACATCTTCCGACACCACGGGAGCCGTGCGATTGGCAGACAGCCGGGAGGCCGAGGCGCTCAAGCCTGAAACCCCGGACGCTCGGTTCGACTGGGTGATCACCTCACCCCCGTACTATGGTATGCGAACCTACATCCCCGACCAATGGCTCCGCAACTGGTTCGTCGGCGGCCCTGAAGCTGTCGACTACAGCAACTGCGATCAGGTCGTTCATTCGAGCCCTGAGGACTTTGCGTCCGATCTGCGTCAGGTATGGTGCAACGCGGAGAACGTGTGCGCGGAAGATGCCAAGATGGTCATCCGGTTCGGCGGCATCACAGCCATGCGCGCCGACCCGCTCGACCTCATCAAGAGTTCCCTCAGTGCCAGCGGCTGGCGCATCACTGCCATCAGGGATGCTGGATCTGCCTCAGATGGCAAGCGCCAGGCGGATGCCTTCCTGCGCACCAAGTCTAAGCCGATGGTTGAGTATGACGTTTGGGCGACTGTGGGGTGACTCAACCGAGTTCAACCTAATGGGGCCGGACATTGGGGAGTACCGGTGCCTGTCGGTCGTCGAGACCGCAAGAGCGGAATAAAAAAACGCAAACAGGAGGAGAGAAAGGAGGGGCGTTGAAAATAGAACACCGAGGTTGCGGAGAGCACCGCGTCCCGTATCTCGTACCGAATGGCCGGATGAGCCACATTGCGAACATGATAAAAACAGAAGGAGCCTGACGTGGAGGGGCATGAGATTACGGATTGCGAGTACTTTCGGAAAGAAAACAAACGCTATGCGGAGACTATTGCTGAGGCGACTAATACTCTCGCAGTTACCATCAAGCTAGTATCCCTGCTGGCCTTCGGGCTGTGGGCCTTGGTGGTTTCCGCTTGGGTCATTATCGGGACAGCCGTCCTCGATTTGGGGGCAGAGCTGCCCTGTGCTGGAGAAGGTCTCCAATATGGTTTTCCAGATCTCTGTTCGCCACTAAAGCGACACGTGTGGCTGTTCTCGATCGTTCTCGTATCCGGATTTCTGATTGTTCTTAAAGTCTCCGGGGTGCGGTACTTCAAAGGACTTGTTTCCTGCGTATCCCGCCGACTAGGGTAACGATTTCGGGCAGTCACTATTATAGTGGAAAACACCTTCAATAAGAGTTTGGATTTGCTGGAAAAACACAGACTTTCTTGTTGCTTGGAGTAATCCCGGAAGAGGGGTCGAAACTGCCTTTTTCCATTTGAGGCTTCATATTTTTTCCAGCCCTTTCCAGGGAACTCCATTTCTAATTCTTAATAAATTGGTGAGTTTTCATCATAAACAGACTCACCTTCATGATGGCTTGCAATCCGAAGCACACCTAGCCAAATATCGGGGTTCCACAACCCCTCACGCCCATTATCGACTTTTGTCCAGTTATTATAGGGCATCTATATCCTCTTTGAAGAGGTGTTCTTGTCCAAGCAAGGAAAGAATCATTTTTAGAGAGCGTTTTTCGCCGCCAAAAAACTGCTTCATTATTTCACGTCCGATAATTGCTGCCATTACCGGTGGAACAGCATTTCCAACTTGCCGTATAGGATGTCGTGATGTACCAGAAAATGCCCACCAATCTGGAAAGGTTTGGAGTCGCGCAGATTCTCGAGGAGAAACTTCTCTTGGTTCAAATGGATGAACGTGCCCTTTCCCGCCCCCCTTATCGGAACCTACAATGATAGTAAAACTAGGTTTTTGGGGATGAAGTTTGTTAATTCTGGTCTTAGAATCCCGCTCCCCAAACTCAAGGTGGCGATAACGCTGAATGATCCTCTCGCTGTGATTCCTGCCTGTATGGTTTGGTAGGGTTTTACCCAGGGGAGGCAAGCCGTTAAAAGCATCTAACACTGTCCGATGAGGAGGAAGTTTGTTCCCTAATTTTCCAGAATTTGGACTGCATATCGCTGGTATTGAACTCAGTTTTTTTCCTGATCGATTGCCAATGATGAAAATGCGATCACGATATTGGGGCACTCCATAATCAGCAGCATTTAGCCTAAACACGGATAGCTCATAGAAAACGTTATTTCCAGGAGAATTCAATCGCTCACACAGTTCTTTGAATGTATCGCCATTATGAATGCTGAGAAGTCCAAAAACATTTTCAAAGATAAATGCTTGAGGTTGAATTTCAGATAAAATTCTAAGATATTCATAGAAAAGCATCCCACGAGAGTCATTTACTCCTTTCCGGCGCCCGAAGATACTGAACGCCTGACATGGAGGACCACCAGCCAATAATGCCACTTCTCCAGGTTTAACACCAGCTGATCGCATAATTTCTGATGGCAAAAGATGAAGAATGTCAGCTTGCTGCACAACCGCCGACTGAAGGAATGGTAGTTTTTTGTCTGCGGCAGCATCTTTTCCGTGGTTCAGAGTTACACAGCTATGAGCATCGATGTCTGTGGCAAAAACGGTCTCGAATCCGGCGGCTTCAAGACCTAAATCCAAACCACCGCCACCACTGAACAGCGATATTAGTTTATATGGGTTGTTTTGTTTGACAGATTTTGTTTTCGATTTTTTATGATTTGCCAACGACTCTCTGGCAGAATAAACATCTATATTAGTGCTTGATGATATTGACCCACTACCAGTTTCAAGTTCGTTCATAATCACCACCATCATGGACATGCTTAGACGAAAAATTTTCAGAAATCAAGACGAAATCTGCTTTCAATTTTAAAATATTTTTGAGGGGAGCCACGCGCTTTGTCCGGATTCGCTCCTACATCTCGACGGCCGCAAAGA
>JBMFWU010000281.1:0-3765 GCA_049964955.1 Syntrophobacteraceae bacterium | reverse complement strand
CGATATAGTCGCCATATCTTTCGTTCCACTCTCGACGAGCGTTTTCATACCAATCGCTCCCCGTTTTCACCGCAGTCTCTTCAACCTTTTCCTTTTCCGCCATCGCTCTCGTCCTCTATCGTTATGAGCCCGCGTTGCTAGTTTTTCTCACCCCGAGAAATGTTACCGCTCCCGCCGCTACGAGGCGGTACGCCATTTCCAGGCTTGCCATCACCTTCTGTGCTGCCCGCAGTACTCTTCTTCGTAGTTCCAAGGCGATCTTCCCGCATCGTTGCCGCCATCCTGCCCCCCATGGAGCCGAATCCTCTGTTTTCTCCGGTGATTTTTCGGCTTACGTCGCTGGCAGCAGCTTTACCCAATGATTTGCCGGCAAGGTACATTGCGTTGGGCACTCGTTTGAAAAAACCCCCGGCGAGTTTGGGAGTACCGTCTCCACCGCTGGCGCTGCCCTCTCCGCCTCCACCGCCGCCAATTCGAGAACCGCCAAGTCCACCCCCTGCCCCTGATTGCTGCCAGCCGGACAGAGCGGCTTCCTTTACCGCCATTCCTGTACCGGCTGTTGCCATCGCGGCACCAGCCGCTGCGCCGGCAGCAGCACCCGCAGCCGTAAGGAGGCCACTGTGGGCGTTTACGGTAACTCCTGTCACCAAGCCTTGGATTATGTCAGGGATGCTTTTTACCAGGGCGAGCATGGCTATACTGGCGCCGATGATTGCAAGGATCTCTTGGTTGGATTGTTGGATGGCACTCATATTGTTGCACCAGGTCAGGATCATTTGTTGACCCAACCCTATGAGGAGTTGAATCACCATCAGTTTCATGCCAACCGACACACAGTAAAGCAGGTATTTCTTGGCAAAATCACTTGTCCAACTGCACCCTCCAAACCCGAGCAAAATGATTCCAGCATTTATGGCTATATACATCTCGATGATGGCCAATAGCAGCATCGCTGCCAGTAGAGCAAAGACTACTATTATGATTAATGCTGCTATTAGAAGTGCCAGCGAAGATTCTGCATGCCAAAAACTAACTGTCTTTGAAACTTGACTCGCTACATCAAGCCCAGCAGTAAAGACGTTATCTGGCGAAATAACCGTGACTCCCCCACCTGCGCTACTCGCGTTCTGCCCTGCTTGCTTAAGACTATTGACGATTGCGCTACTCCACGTTGATCCGTTGAGCAGAACGGCTAAGAAAAATCCAATGAAAAGAATCCTACGTACCAATTCACCGGCAAACTGTTTAATGTCAGCTCCCTCCAAAACCAGCTTTATCCCGGTCCACGCAAACTCTATCCCGGCAAGAATCCAAAATAGATGCAATGCATATTTTTGTAATACAGGTTCCCAACTCCCTGTTGCTGATTGAAATTTATCTACAATGCTCTGTAAAACGCTGCCTGGTTGTGCTATGTCCGCCTTAGCACTAACCGCGAACATAATCGTCAGTACAAATACTCCACACCCTACAGACCACCGAAGCCACGTATGCAAAGATGATGATTGATCGGAATTTCTATTCCTATGAATTCTCATCATTGCTATTAGTATCCTTTTCCTTTCCCAAGCGGCAGTAGGGGGGCATTGAAAAACTTTCGTTCAGCAGCTTGTGTCTTTTCATGCTCCTTTTCTTTATGCACTGCTATATTCGTCAAAATTTCTATGCGGTGATTCATCTGGCCTATACGCCGATTCAGCTTGATCAGCCATGCGCTCATCCCCATATTTAGCATCAACGACAAAAGAAAAAGAGCAATCAACATCTTCACATTGTTGATAATCCATTGCATAACTCATCTCCTTGTTGACCCATAGCTTGTCAGGGCTATTCGAATTAATATCCCTTACCGGCTCCGAGGGGCAGCATTGGTGCCTGATAAAACTGCTCCTTCTGTCCACGGTCTAAATCCTCTTCCGATTGCTGCTTCGCCATATACTGGCCTTGCATGTCGATTTGATTCATGGTGAGCATCCGCAACTTTTGCATCTGGTCCACCATCTGGCCTGCGATCTCGTTGCCCGCCTGAATCGCCTGCAACCTGCCGGTCGCAGATTGGCTCGCCTGTTCCAGGGCCTTCGTCGTTCCCTGCTCGGTAGTAAAATCCTGGTATTGCAAGTGTGCCGAATCCAACGCGCTACGGCACGTATCGTTGGTCTCTTGCGACCACTGGCTGTACTGCGTCTGATAATTGGCGCCGGTCATATTCGTGTTGCAAAAGTGCGTGTAGCCTTGAAACTTCTGCTCGAACGCCTGGTCGATATTTGAAAATGTGTAGGCCAAAGCCTGACCCTGCCCCACCGCCTGCTGAAGCGCCGTGAGATCACCCATCGCGCCCTGCCAAATCCCGGCGACCTGACTCGGAAGGCAGGTGGTGTTCATCAGCATGTTCTCATACTGATGCAATTGGTTCTCGATCATGGTCACCTGGTTTAATTCCATCTGGACCTGCTTTTCGTACTGCATGATCAATTCTGTATGATTGAGAAGTTGCGTCACTTCAGTCGCCCCGCCGAAGCCCGCGACAGAGCCTGCACGAGCACGACCCGCGCCGGCGAGAACAAGTATCAGCACCAGGGCCAATCCAATTTCCATGACACGATTATGGCGTTTCACAATTCACCCCCCTTTCACGCAGCCATGCAAAAGGCCATCCGTCGCCGTATTGCGCCTCCAGTTCCCTGATTCTCGCCAGGTCATTTTTGCCGGAGGCCCCGACAAAACTCAGGGCTATCGGGCCTAGCCCGAGTTCGAAAAGCCTCCTCCCTTCCGGGGACAGGAAGTAATACTGCCGCTTTTTCGTGGCGTGCTGGATAATCTCTATTTGGCGTTCATTAAGGCCGAACATCTCGTATACATCCCGAGGCCCCAACACATCGCCGCTTCCGCCGTTTGCGGCTTCCTCGTTTGGCAGAAAGATTTTCGTGGGACAGGATTCCATCAGGACATCGAGGATACCCGACCTCACAGCATCGGAAAGAGATTGCGTCGAGAGGATTACCGCGCAGTTGGCTTTACGCAACACTTTGAGCCATTCCCTAATCTTCTCGCGGAATACGGGATGACCCAACATTACCCATGCTTCGTCGAGAATCAGAAGGGACGGTTGCCCTTTAAGCCGTTTTTCAATTGAATGGAAGAGATAGAGCAACACCGGGATCAGGTTCTTATCGCCAAGGCTCATGAGTTCTTCGATCTCGAAGACCTGAAACGCTCCGAATGTCAGGTTTTCCTCCTGGTTGTCCAGAAGGCGCCCCATCCCGCCTCCGAGGGTATAGTGCTCGATGGCTTCCCGAAGATCATGCTCCTGCAAAGTCGCATGGAGTTCCGTAAGGGTCCGAACCTCGGAGTGGCGGAGCAAACTCATGGCCTGGTGGATTGCATTTCGATGCTTGGGCAGGATTGTTACACCCTGCAACTCAACGAGTGTCGAGACCCATTGCTCGGCCCACGCCTGCTCAACATCCGTGTCGATCCCGGCGAGAGGATAGAAAGAAAGCTCCTGGTGTTCCCCCGCTATCGTGTAGTGCAACTCGCCCATGGCTTTAGCCAGGGGATACATAGACAGGCCCTTGTCGAAGGCAAACACCGTCGCATCGGGATATCGCCGGAATTGCGCGGCGATAAAGGCCAGAAGAGTTGATTTTCCCGCCCCGGTCGGCCCGAATATAAGTGTATGACCTACATCGGCAACGTGCAGATTGAGTCTGAACGGAGTGCTGCCGCTCGTAGCGCCATAAAGAAGCGGAGGCGAATCGGGAGGGT
>JBMFWU010000280.1:0-3808 GCA_049964955.1 Syntrophobacteraceae bacterium | reverse complement strand
ATTCAGCTGGGCTCCCTGAGGGATACTGCGTGACGGAGACCACCGGGGATGCCACAGCCGCCAGTTTCCACACTCCAGTTCCCGGGGGTACTCCATGATCCGGGATCATATGGGAGTGCTCAGGCGGGCAGGCTGATTCCAAAACCAAGGGATCCAGGCGATGCGGGGTCAGGGGGCTCTATCGTTCCGGCTAGAACTACTTAATGCTCAGAAAATCGTTAACTTCGATCCGCGCCTCTCTCAGAATCGCCCTGAGAGTTCCCTCAGGCATTTCGCCCGGGTGGTTGGGAAGGGTTGTATAGAGGTTCGTTTTTTCGTTATACCAGATCTCGTGGCTCCCTGCGGCCTGCCGATCAAAAGCGAACCCGAAGGCTCTAAGCCTTCTCGCTATGTCTTTGTATCGGAATCCGGCAAGCCGTCCCATCTTCAAGAATTCACAATGAGGGGATAATCGAAGGAATCGCCTATACTCGATAACTCAGGATCGCCGGAACGCTCCCTATGCGCCTCAATAAGCTTTCTAGCCACATCTCGTGCAATTTCCAAAGTCTCAGTGGCCGTACGGCCTTGGGCAACGAGCCCCGGCACCTCCCGGGATGTGGCGAGATACACTCCCTCAGGGAGTTTCTCGATGTGGATGTTGATTATTCGTTCCATGACGTTCGTCCCCTGAGTAAGATCCAAAAATAACTGCATCGGAACTTATTGAAAATATAGCATGGAAGACCAAATGGTGAAAGAGAACGCCGAATTTTATTCGGCCGGTGGAGTTTATGCCGGCTTGCTGGCCACCCCCCCCAAGGGATACTACGTGACGGAAACCACCGGGGATGCCCGGGCACCCGTTTCCACGCTCGAACCACTGGGGGATACTCGTTGGTCCTAACCATGTGGGAGGGGTCGGGGGCGTATTTCGCCGGGGATGGCCGAAAGAATCGGGTCGCCGTTGACGCATTGCGTCTCTTGTGTTCTTAACATATACGTTAATATGTCGCATGATTTGGACGATTAACCCATTTCAGCGAGGCGGTCATGACCCGGGTTGAAAATCTTCCCGTTGGCAGGCGTTTCGGAATTGCGAATCGATTATGGCCCCGGCTACCGGGTATATTATAAGAAGCACGGGCGGGAGCTGGTAAATTCTCCTGGCCGGCGGTGACAAACACAGCCAAGCCAGTGACATCGCGACCGCCTTTCGCCTCGCCCGCAACCTATAGGAGTCTGTCATGACCAAAACCATCACCACTCGCTACGATGTTGCCGAACATCTTCGTTCGCCGGAGGAAATGGCCGCATATTTTGAAGCTTGTTTGGAAGAGGCTGATGGGGACGCCGCATTCATTGCCAAGGCACTAGGAGATATAGCTCGCGCCAAGGGTATGAGTCAGGTGGCACGGGCCGCAGGCCTGTCGCGCGAAAGCCTGTATAAGGCACTGTCTGGAGAGAGATGCCCCGGCTTTGACACGATCCTCAAGGTCATAAGAGCGTTGGGCTTGAAATTGCATGCTGAAGCGGTTTTCATCGATCCTCCAGCGGTCCAACAAAAAAATGCGCCGGACGGTGATTCCCGGTTGTAACGCAAGCAACTTCCACACGGTGAATGTCCGAGGCGGGCCTATTTCGGTCGAAGATATTTCTTCCAGGCGCATGGGTTTGTATAAAGGAAAGAAGGACGCCCTTGAGAGAGGAATTTTCCCTATGACGCCCGGCATGATCCTAAAGCAACGAACCGGTTGCGGCTCGCCCCGATCCCAGCCCCCCTCCCATATGGTCCGACTCACGTTACGAGCATTTCGGTTACGGCTCGCGAATCCGGCGACCACTGGGTCCTGGACGGCCAGAAGATGTGGATCCGTAACGCTCCCGTGGGCGACTGCGGGCTCGTCTACGCCGTCACCGACAAGAGCAAAAAACACCGGGGCATCGAATAATTTTCGAAAACGCCGAAGTGCCGAAGGAATCCATGCTTGGAAAGGTGGACGAGGGGTTTGCCATCTGCATGTGGATGCGTGGAAACAACCGGATCAGCTGTGCCGCCGGGGCGCTGGGGGTTGGCGGAGCATTCGTGGATCTCACCATCCGGTACGCAAACGAAAGGCGCCGGTTCGGACAACCCGTTTCGGAATTCCAGCTGGTCAACGCGCAGATTGCGGAAATGGTCGCAGAACATCGCGCGGCCCAACTCCTTGTCTATAATGCCGCATTCCTGAAAGACAAAGGCTTGCCCAACCAGTTCCAGACCTCCATGCGGATTCTCGACCGAATACCCCATCGAGCGCTTCTACCGGGACGTGAAAGCCTTCCAGATGATAGAGGGAACAACCATCCAGAAGATGATCATAGGCGGAATTGCCTGCGGGCACGCGCAAAACAGGTAAAAAAGATAGATAGGAGAACGCTCTGCCGCTCAAAACAATCGGAACAGTATGAAGAGAGCCTTCGGCGGTTGAAACTCAAAGTCTACTTATTGGGCGAGCGCATCGGTATCACCCGATCATCCGGCCTTCCATGAATTCGGACAAGATGACCTATGCCCTTGCCCGGGACCCCCTTTACGAAGATCTCATGACGGCCGTATCCCATCTCACGGGAAAAAAGATCAACCGTTTTTGCCACCTTCATCAAAGCACGGACGATCTCGTCAGGAAGGAAGATGCAGCGCCTCCTGGGGCAGAAGACCGGCGCCTGCTTCCAGCGCTGCGTGGGAATGGACGCGATAAATGCCATCGACTCGGTGACCTTCGAAATGGATGCAAAGCTGGGGACGGACTATCATCGACGATTCGAAAAATTTCTGCTCTTGATGCAGGAAGAGGACCTTACGGTCGACGGTGCGATGACCGCTCCTAAAGGAGACCGGAGTTTGCCGCCCTGCAGACAGCAGGACCCGGACATGTATGTCCACGTGGTTGAAAGGCGGGAAGACGGAATCGTTGTGCGAGGGGCCAAGGCGCATCAAACCGGGGCGCTCAATTCCCACTGGGTTCTGGTCATGCCCACGGTCGCCATGGGAAAAGAGGACGGCGATTATGCGGTCTCCTTTGCCTGTCCGGCCGATGCCGAGGGGATCTACTACATCTACGGACGGCAGTCCTGCGACACGAGAAAACTGGAAGGCGGCGCGATCGACGTGGGGAGCGCCCGGTTTGGCGGACACGAAGCGCTGATGGTCAAACGTAAGAAGGGAAGCGGAATGTGCCCCGCTTCCCTTCTTACGGCCTTCATCGTACTATGGGGGGGATATGAGGAGGCTGGATGCTGGCCATGACCGCTGCGATACTTTTCTAAGCGGCCGCGCCCCGGTTGGATCTCCTCCTGCATACCGCCATTCCGAGCAAAAAAAGGCCCAGCAAAAGGAAGGTGCAGGGTTCGGGAACCAGTGTAAGCTCCGGTTGCCCGGGATTGGTGCACCGCCCATCATAGACGATCTCTCGGACATTTTGGTCACTCGTCCAACCATAATTCCGGCCTTGGTTTTCGAAATCCGTCTCGAGAGTGGATATGTCAGGTTGAGTGGCATAGTTGTTCCAGTTAGGATCGCCTATCAGATGCCAAATTGCCTCCTGAAAAGCTTCATTCACTTGTAGTTCAGAATACGACGACGGTATATTAAGAATTGACGACATGCCGCCTGTCCTGAAGTGATAATAGAGGGCTGCAGCTGCATACGGGTTGGCACCTGTGGAATGCTGCTGTGCACCGACATCTTCGAACCCGGTGATAGTATAAGTAGCATCGGGGTAGAACTCATCAAAGGTTAGGGCGTCCAAAACGGATTTCGTCTTATGACCGATTTTTGCTCCCTGGC
>JBMFWU010000279.1:0-3827 GCA_049964955.1 Syntrophobacteraceae bacterium | reverse complement strand
CGCCATCGGAGACGAACACGGCGAGAGGGGCGTGTTCGACATAGGACCGGAACTTCGCCTCGCTTTCACGCAACGCCTCCTCGGCCCTCTTTCTCTTTGTAATATCATTCCCGATACAAAGGATCCCTCCGGTCCGCCCGTCTTCAGCCACGACCGGTTTGACGGTCCATGCGACCCAGACCCTCTCGTCACTTCCAATAATATTTTCCGTACCGTAACTGCAGCAAGCACCATGGTTGAGGGCGATATCTTCGACCAAAGCCCTGAGGTCCCGACCGTCTGTGTCAACAGGGGGAAAAATCCTATGAAACACGCTCCTGCCGATCGCCTCGTCTTTGGTGCAGCCGAAAAATTGCTGTGCAAAACCATTTAGGAAGGTCACATTACAGGAGGTGTCCAGGCTGAGGATAATGCTGTGGGCGCTCTCGACGATTTCCCGGTATTTTGCGTCACTGTAGCGGGCCTCCCGCTGCGAGCGCTCCAGCTTCAAAGTCCACCGCTCGATGAGTCCATAGAGCATGAAACCCGTTATCAAAACGAAGCCCCATCCCTTGATCATCGAAATCTCGGTGATCAGCTCCCGATCGCGGAAGATCACTCCAACCAGCTTATCGGAAAACGAGATCCAGAGCGCCCCCACCACTAGATAAATAATCGCGATTTCGATGGAAATGCGGATCCCGCCGGAAGATCTCATTTCCGAGGTTAAAGCCATCCCTTCTGTGCCCCCATGTCAAGACGAGCCAATATTCCCGGTAATTGCTGTCGCGCTATCGGATGAAAATCGACAGGACGCCCCCCTGGCGCTGCACGTGCTGCGACTTTCAGCAGCGCGCGCCCTCACTATAATATTCGTTATTCAACTTATATTAAATGAATAGATTTTTAAAATTTTTTCCGAATGGAGATGAGCCGCGCAGCCGCGAAGGGGGGCGAAAGCCCCCGCGGTCCAGGCTCCTCGCTTTCGCCGCCGGATCAGAACCCTCTGAGTTTGAGGGCCCCTGCCCTCGCGGCCTCCATGCGGGAACCGGCAATATCCCGTGAACGCACGAGACCGTTTCGCTATTTGCCTCCCATAGCAGGCGCGTGTCGATCTTCTTTTCCGGCCCCGCCGTTCTCTACGGCCAATCTGTTTATGAGGGCCGCCTGGTATCCCGCGCCAAACCCATTGTCGATATTCACCACCGAGACCCCTGAAGCGCAACTGTTCAGCATGCTCAGAAGGGCCGCCACCCCCCCGAAACTCGCCCCGTACCCAACGCTTGTGGGCACCCCGATGACCGGACACGAAACCAGCCCCCCCACTACACTCGCCAGGGCGCCTTCCATGCCCGCCACGACCACCGCGACGTTTGCTTCGAAAAGCTCCTCGCACACATGCAAAAGACGGTGTATTCCCGCCACCCCGACGTCGTAGATGCGCCGGACGTTGTTGCCCAGCACCTCGGCGGTGACCGCGGCCTCCTCCGCAACGGGGATGTCGGAAGTGCCTGCGCTCACTACGGCGATCTTGCCGCTCCTTGCGACCGGTTCGGGGCGAATCACCACAATTTTTGCCATTTCGTGGTATTCACATCGCCCGTCTACCTCGCGAATCGCCTCAAACACCTCTCGCCCCGCTCGCGTAGCGAGAATATTGGCATGATTTTCGGTAATCCGCTCCACGATCCCCTGTATCTGCGAAACGGTTTTACCCTGGCAAAAGATCACCTCCGACACCCCGGTGCGCACGCACCGATGCGTGTCGATGCGCGCATACCCCAGATATTCGAAGGGAAGCGTTCTCAATTTGCGCAGTGCCGAATCAGGATCCATCCGACCGCTGCACACCTCTTCCAGCAGGTCCCGCAGATGTTTTTGGTCCATAGTACAATACCTTTCACCCCTTGTTGGCGCTTCCCGGGCGATAGCCTTCCAGCTCTAGAGTGACGAACCGAAAGCCGCCTTTCTTGAAAAAAGCCGCTACCCGCTTTCGCGCACCGTTTTCGATAATCTTCGCCATGTCTTCGGTGTTGGCATCATACTTTACTACCGGGCCGTATTTCAATGGCACGCTCATCACTCCCCCCGGCGAACCTTTCGACATGGTGCGACTTCGACCACTCTCTCAAATCCGTCGGCCATGCACACACCATCCTTTTGCCCAGCCGCATGCGCCTGTAGAAAATGACACCCCTGTCCAGAAGCAATCCCCTGTGGTTGCGCAAACCGCGGTCGGAGTACCCCACATAGTCCGCTATGGCCCTCCATCCCATCAACAAAGGCGTCTCAGTCATCTTTTTCTCCTTTCCTGCTCTTTTCCGTATCGGCCAATACCCATGGCAAATGAGCGCTTCGGCGATTTTCCGCTCCTCCGCGACCTTGAACCCCTTCGGATCGCCCCGCCCCGGCGCCCGACTCCGCAGACAGTTCCTCGAAATGCTCCTCCCTCAAAACGATCACGCCGGCCGCCAGGCAATGTATCGCCCCCAGCAGCTCATCGACTGCCGCCTGCGCTCCCCTCGACCGTCGCAGCACCCGTGCGTCATAGACCTTATGGACCGCCTCTCCCAGACAAAAATCCGAACTGAGCCGTCTTGCAATCTCACAGAGCGGCTGTGCCTCGAAATCCTGCCCTGCCCCTGCCTGCATCTCGCCTCTTTGCGCCTGATCGAGCGCATCGAGAAACACCTCCAGTACCCCGGTGTATTCGCTCCTGACATCCACGCCGTTCACCTTCATGATCCGACCCCTTCGCTTTTTAAATCCTCACTTTTATTCCATTCCGCGCTTTTGCCCTTCTTTTGGTGGTAGGATGCGCTCCGTCTTCGTCGCAAGAAAAATTATTGGGGCCTCCTGCGCGAATCTTGCTGACTTCCCGGCTGCTGAAATGAGATAATCGGGTACGGGGAGAGATCTTCCGCGCAAGCCAAAAATTTCACTGTACCCCCCGTGGGTAGTGGCCGATCAAGGAGATGCTCGCCTCAGCCGGTGTTGTGGAGGCCGATAGCTGAGACGGCATATTGCCATACTGGAAATGATATGTCAAGGCAAAATTCCAAAATGGAAATAAAAACGAATCCCGCCCCCCTCACTTCTGCTGCCGCGCTCAAATGGTTTGAGCGCGCACGGATCATCGTCGATGAAAGGATCAAGGCCTCCGGACTCTCCCAGGCCGAACTGGCTCGAAAAATCGGAACGATCCCGGCCAATGTTTCCAAGATTTTGAGCGGGAACCTGGGAAGCGACAGCATCGAGTGGATGATGCGCTTTGCCGAAGCGCTCGAGGTGGACCCCTGCGCCCTTTTGCTCGGCCGGGAGGCCGCGCGGCCGCCACGAAAGCTCTCCCCCAGACTCCTCATCGAACAGGTGGAAAAATTCGAAAGCTACGACAATGCTTCCTCCCTTGCCAAATCCGAATACACCGCCGTTCGCCTTCTCAAAGACGGGGCCGCCGCAACCCCTGTCTCCGAGATCGGAGAGCAGGACATCGACGGGTGGGTCCTCATCTACGCCTCCAGGGAATGGATGCACCACGACGCAGAGTTCTACACCTGCATTCGGGTGCGCGGCTATTCGATGTACCCGGTGCTCGCCCCCGGCGATATCGTGGCCATAGACCACCTCGACTGCGACCCGCAAAATCTCGCCGATAAACTGGTGGCCTTCCGGGAGGCAAGCGGGGCCACCATCAAATGGCTTCGCTCCTACCCGGCCAAACGTCTCGTGATCGGAGAGCCTGAAAACAGAGACGAAAGGGACACGGCCCTCATCATGGATACCGAGGAGGCGCAGCAGGCCATCCTGGGAAGAGTCGCCTGGTGGTGGGCCAAACGGTAGGTTAGTTG
>JBMFWU010000278.1:0-3836 GCA_049964955.1 Syntrophobacteraceae bacterium | reverse complement strand
TCATCCCCAAGGATAACGCCAAGGACTTGAAGGAGATCCCGGAAAAGATCCTGCGCGAAGTGAACATAGAGCTTTTGACGCACATGGACGATGTGCTCAAGTTCGCCCTGGCCACCGAGGAGCCGGGCAAAGTGTTCCAGGAACCCGAAGTCGAAACTCCGGTCATCGTGCCCAAGGAGCCTTCGACCGACGAAATTCGCCCCCACTAGGGGATGCATGGGACACAGGCCGTGGAGGTAGTGGGCAATATGTTGCTTTCGCCACCCTGCGCCCGGGGCGGATGGTGGTAGGCTGGGCAAAAACGTAGCGTTGCCCACCAAAAGGTTTTCGGATGAAAACCGGCAAAATTGTGTTGACACGAAAGGCGACTTGATCGATAATGGGTTTTCTCGGGACATGAGGGGCGCTGGGCCTGCCCTCCCCTTTTCACTCGGGGAAAGGCAAGTTTTCGGGCGGGTAGCTCAGCTGGGAGAGCATCGGCCTTACAAGCCGAGGGTCACAGGTTCGAGCCCTGTTCCGCCTATCCAATTCATAAGGGGTGGTAGTTAAGTTGGTTATAACGCCGGCCTGTCACGCCGGAGGCCGAGGGTTCAAGTCCCTTCCACCCCGCCAGAAAATTCCAGGGCTTACGGTTTTTCCGTAAGCCCTTTTTTAGTCTGTGGAACCCGTCCCTGCCGCACTATAGAAATTTCCATTGATTTTCTGAACGCGTCATTGTAGAAGCATAGCAAATAAGGGCTCTTAAAAATTCAATACTTGTGAGATTTTCTGGCACTTTTGCAGGAAATGTTGCGTTGAAGCCAGTGCTCGCAAGGGGCGAAATTTTGGAGAATACCTCAAGGGGCTTTACTTTTCATCCAGTAATACATATTTACGTTGGCGACCCGGAGAGGTGCGATGGAACCTCAAGGTTTAAACGCTGGCGAGATTGCAGTTCATTTGGGCGGGCTAGGCGAGTTTCAATTTTAATTCAGTTATTTCACTGAGAAACCGGGATACGATGTTGGCCATCGCAGTTGAAATGTGAAGGCCTGTTGAGCGGAGTACCGTGTAAATGTCTCGCGGGGGCGGGATATTTGCGGGAATTGCGGGACAAGGGTATCGCCGATCGCGCAGTCGCGTCTGTAATTGGTTTTATGTGGCTTTTTCATCCCCTGGCCTTTGCGAACTCGGCCCATCGGGAACCGAGTTGACGGAGCTGTCCGTAGAGCGATTCGGGTGTCATCAATCCTTCCCACCATTTCCATTATAACGGCGGTCCGCAATGGCGCGAAAACACTCGAAGATTGTCTCGAGAGCATTGAGCGCCAGACACTTCGTCCCGAACACATCGTTATCGACGGCGGGTCGACCGACGGCACGCTGGAAGTGATCCGGAGACGGGGTAGAGGGCTCGCCAAAACGCTCTGTGAACCGGACCGAGGCGTCTATGACGCGATGAACAAGGGCATCGGGATGGCGACAGCGGATATTGTGGGGATTCTCAATTCCGACGATCTCTATACTCATCCCTGTGTGCTCGAAAGAGTTTCTCGGGTGTTTGCCGACACAAAAGTACAGTGCTGCTATGCAGACCTCAACTATGTCGATCGGGTGGACCTCAATCGCGTTGTCCGGGCCTGGCGCTCGGGCCACTACGACAAGAGAAGCTTTTATTGGGGCTGGATGCCGCCTCACCCGACCTTTTTCGTGCGCAGGGAAATTTACGAAAGGTTCGGGCGCTTCAATCTGGAACTCGGCTCGGCGGCAGATTACGAACTCATGTTGCGGTTCCTTCTCAAGCACGGGTTAACGGCGGCCTACCTGCCGGAGGTGATCGTCAATATGCGCTGCGGCGGCGTGAGCAACGCGACATTGAAAAACCGCATAAAGGCCAACCGCATGGACAGAAAGGCATGGAAAGTGAATGACCTTGCGCCATTGCCGTGGACAGTTTTCATGAAACCTCTTCGAAAAATCGGGCAGTTTTTCACGAAAGTCTGAGCCAGTCTATGAAAACCGTACTTGCAATATTTTTCCTTTCGCTGGTGTTATCGCTCCTGCTGACCAGGGCGACTGCCTGCTTAGGCAGACGATTCGGCCTGCTCGACAGGCCTTCGGACCGCAAGGTACACAAGGAGCCGGTGCCAAGGATCGGCGGGGTGGCGGTATTTCTTGCCTCCGGCGCCTCACTTCTCGCGGCGTTTGCGATCTCCCATGACTTTGCAGTGCGAATCCATACGTGGCACACGCTCATGGCGCTCGCCGGCGCGGCATCCGCAATATTTCTTGTGGGGCTTGCAGACGACCTGTTTGGTGTCCACTATTCGATAAAATTTCTCGCCCAGGCCACTGCTGCGATCTTCGTCTATTTTTGCGGGATCGCGATCCATAACGTGAGTTTGCCGTGGGCGGGGCTCCTCCATCTCGGAGTGCTGTCCCTGCCGGTCACAGTCTTCTGGTTTCTGTTGGTGATAAACGCGTTCAACCTGATCGATGGTCTCGACGGACTGGCCGCCGGGATCGGCTTCTTTTCCTCCCTCGTACTGCTGTTTCTGTGCCTCATGTCCGGTAATTGGGTCATGGCTTTCGCTGTAGCGGCGCTCGCCGGGGCGTCGCTCGGATTCTTGCGCTACAATTTCAATCCCGCCAGGATCTTCATGGGCGACTCCGGCAGCTATTTTCTCGGTTTCATGCTGGCGGCTCTGAGCCTCCTGGGGGCAATGAAGAGTTCGGCCACAGTGACCATCCTGATCCCGGTGATCGCCCTGGGGGTGCCGTTGCTCGACACCCTGCTCGCCCCCATCCGCCGATTCCTGCTCGGAAAAGAGCTCTTCCAGCCCGATAAAAGCCATCTGCACCACGCGCTCCTGCGACTCGGCCTTTCGCATCGCAGGGCCGTCCTGCTGCTCTACGGCGTAACCGTTTTGCTTGGAATTTTGGCACTGCTCCTCGTCCATGCCACACAACCGCAGATGGCCCTTATTCTGTTCGCCGTTTCGATCGGAACTTTCTTTGCCTTCCGGTCGCTCGGATATCTGCGCCATTTCGGCCCCGACAGGATCAGGGGTTATGTACGCGACGTGATCGACGAGGCGGGTATCCGAAGGGGCCGTCGCGCTTTCCTCGACTGCCAGCTTGCGATATGCAGCGCGAAAGACCCTGACACTTTGTGGCAGGAGATCACGCGGGCGGCGAAGAAGCTGGAAATCGACATGGCAGTCATGAACTTCAACGGGGTTTCCTTCCAAGTTCCCGAGGGGCGCCAATACCGGTGGTGCGGTCGTGAAAACGGAAACGGATGCGCCTACGCTCTCATGTCCCTCGATCTGCCGCTCTCCGACGACTCCAAAAATTACGGCATGCTGCACTTGAGAAAAGACTCGCACGCCCGTCCCCTCGACTGCTACACGCTCAAAAGAATCGAACACCTGAGGCGAAGCATCGTGAGAAAACTGGCAGACTTCGAAAAAGAAGCAGCGGCCCCTCCCATAAGCGTGCCGCCGCAAAACGGTTCGAACGGAAACGGGAAAAACGGCTCGACGGCCACGTTTCAGGGGGAAACGGGAACAACGGCGCCCCAAATCTTTTCACTGCCCCGGGTGCTTCGGACTAACGGGAAAGATCACCTGGGATAAGGGCGTTCGGAACTTAGAACCCCCCGGCATAGCGGGGAAAATTGCCCCCCAGATTCATGTCCGCGCTGGGCGTCCGCATAAGACAAAGGGTCGTTCAACTCCGTCGATGGAGTTGCGCGGCCCTTATCTTTTTTCGGCACCCGTTTGAGCAATAACGCGGGAATTCAAATATCTATGGTCCGCAAAAAGACTGCGAAGGTGGCGCCGCTGCCCGGTGTA
>JBMFWU010000277.1:0-3971 GCA_049964955.1 Syntrophobacteraceae bacterium | reverse complement strand
TTGTTTCTCGTGATCCGATGGATCAACGTTCTACACGACCTGCGGGAATTGCTGTATATCTTTCGGTTCGTTCGGCGTAATATCATCGAAGCCGACCTCCAGGAGAATACCTTCTTTCAAGCCGGGCAGGGGAGCGGTAGCGCTTTTGTAATAAAGCCGGATGCCGCCGTTGCGGAATTTTGGAACGTCATCGAAAGTCTCATCACGCCCAACTCGATCGATGCCGTCGATTTTTATGGTTTCTGCCAACCAATCATAAAAGCGCCTCCGGCTGGCGCGATGCGCGGGTTTGTCCTGATTTCTACCGATCTTAACGCCCATCGAGGCCGGAGGATCAATCCGAATGTCAATGTCTTCCGAAAAGCGATGAATAGCGCCGTGGCCTTTGGAAAGGGAGGTTCCGCCCTTGAGCTCAAAGGTCAGGCCCAGCCGCCGCAGGCCGTACAAACAATGCATGATCCAGTAGTCTTTTTCGACCAGGGCCGGATCGATGCTCATACGTTCGCCCAGAATGCGAAGAAGGTCTGAAAATTCCCGATGTCGGTGCAGGAAATCAAAGGATGGCATGTGTCGATCTACCGTCTGCCGGAGCTTCGGCAAAAAACTTCCTGGTGTTCGTGCTACCGTACTGCTTGACAGTTTTGGAAAGCACGCGGGCGTCCATGGAGGCCGCTTTTTTCCTGACCTCGCCGAGCACCCTGTCGTGGTCTTCCGCCAGTTCCTTCAAGTTGTTCACAAGATCGACCAGTAAAAACTCAGGCGTCAAATGTGACGGGAAATAAGGTTTCACCCGGAAATCGAAAACCCGCCCTCCCAGGTCAAAACGGCCATGCCGTTTGCGGTTGTAGACGACGGTGGTATTGTATAGCTGGGTTGTGCCAACACCGAGAGTATTGTATGCGTTTGGAGATGTAATAAGAAACCGGCCATCCTTCAAAAAGGCCTTCACGAGGGTCTTATCGTCTGCCGGAGCTGTTCCGAAGGTCGTTTTCCTGGGGCAATAATAAAGGCCGCCCGCCAGTTTTGTGAGATAGCCTTCTTCTTGCAACTGCTGTAAGTGACGGTCAACCGAGCGCGACCATCGTGTAAACTCCGCACGACGGTAGACTCGGCCCGGTCGTAAATGCTTCTTGACATCGTCCAATCGGAACATGGCTTTCCACCTCATGGAAAGGGTAACTCGGAGGCGGTTCTTTTGCAAGAAATATTATTTAAAATTCATGCATTCTATCATGAAAATAATCATTGTTCTAGCCATGTTAAGCCTGACATGGCTCTACTGGCGTAGCGCCGTCATTCTTTGATGAACTCTCGAATGAAACCTTCGACCTCGGATTTTCCCCGGTAGACGCCGTAGTGGCCTTCGCAGAGTACATCCGCTCCGATTGAGAGAAGCATTTCAAGGCTTTTTTTGTAGTCCCTGCGGTTCGAAAGCAAACCGGGGTCGAGTGGACCGTGAACGTCGTGGGCGAAAAGGACTTTTAATCCATCGGATTCGGTGAGATAGACAACCGAGCCCGGCGAGTGTCCCGGGGCGTGGAAAACATCGATCTTCCTGCCGCCAAGGAGTATTTCCTCTCTGTGCCCGGTTAGCTTTCTGTCCACTCCGAAAGACTCCAGCGCGGCCCCATACCAACTCGCCGCCGTTACCCGGTTGTCGCCGGTTTCAAGGTAGAGGGCATCCAATGTATGGGCGACGATTTCGAGCCCGAGACGCCGTTTCAACTCTGCCGCGCCGCCTGTGTGATCGTAATGACAGTGAGTGATGAGCAGGAGCTTTATCTGCTGGAGCTCTACCCCGCATTTTTTGATGTTTGCAAAAAGCCTTTCGGTTCCCCGACCGGTTCCGGCATCGACCAGCGCGGCTTCCTTTTCGAATTTGATCAGGTAGATGGCTGCATCATCCGGCGAGGTAAGATTCCCGCCGCCCACCTCGAAGATCTCGCTTGTGATTTCCATGATTTCCAACCAGTCGTAAGATAAACAGATAAAGTCAGAGCCTCTTGCAAAACGTTGCGAAGACCGGAGTGGCAGGGCAGATTCTCCCCTATTCTCAGCGCCCTGAGCTAAGAGACTTCAGGATGCTCAGGGAGGCCTTTCTTGCGGTTTCTCGCGTCAACTCCTCAAGAGGCCCGAAACGAAGCGCCCTGGTCGGGCAAACCCGAACGCAGGCAGGTTCGAGCCCGGCCTCGATTCTTTCCACACAGAAGTCACACTTGGCCATTGTGCGGTCTTCGGGAAATTGAGGCGCGCCGAAAGGGCAGGCAAGCACACAGCTGTGGCAGCCGACACAAAGGTCTCGGTTGACTGTAACGATACCGTCCCGCTCTCTTTTTTGCAAACTTCCGGTCGGGCACGACGTCACGCAGGGAGCATCCCCGCAGTGGAGGCAGGAAAGAGAAAGAAAAGAGAGCGTGGGGGGAGTAGTTCCCGGGTTTTCAAATCTGCTCACGTGCCGAAAAGCATGGGCCGTATCGGGCAAATCGTTCTGATCGAGGCAGGCCACGATGCAGGCCATGCAACCGGAGCAGCGGGCGACATCAAAGGCAAAGGCTAACTGCACGGGCTAATCCTCCTTCTTCGGTTCTTTTGCTACCTGGCACAATAACGATTTAAAGCCCGGAAATCCGGAAACGGGATCCAGGTAATCGGGCTCCAGGAGAGTGTTGATCTCGGGATTCCGATAACCGTGGTAGATATTGATGACGCCGGGAGGAACGATTTGCGTAATGTTCGCCCTGACCCTGATGCTGTTTCTCGGGGTGGATAACAGGACGGAATCTCCCTGAGCGATGTCTCTATCCTCAGCATCCGCGGGATTGATATCCAGCATGGGGTCGGGCCGAAGGCCATTTGTCCAGGGGAGCCGGAACGTCCGGGAGTGTATGAACATCGGCAGGCGGGCCCCGGTGGTGAGAATGAGCGGGAAGTCCTTTGCCCGCTCGGGTGTGCCGATCGGGCTGAGTTCCGGCTCTTTAAAAGTGGGCAACGGATCCATGCCAAACGTCTTCAATACATTCGAAGCAAATTCCATCTTCCCGGAGGGAGTGGGAAACCCCGATTTTTCGTACTTTCTATAAGGAACCGACGGGATATCTTTGAGGGCCAAACCTCCCGGATGTTGTTTCAACTTTTCAACGCTCAGCCCGGTTGGCGCGAGTATCCAATCCACATTGGCCTCGTATCCCTGCCGGAGCAAAGTGTCTTCCGGCGCAATCCGTTTGGCCAGATCGAAAATGATCTCTGCATCCGGACGGCTTTCTCCCAACGGATCGATAACAGGGGTAGTCCAGATGACAAACTTTTCCGGATAAAATTTAAGTTCGCTTCTTTCGAAAGAGGTGCAGGCAGGCAGCAGCAGATCGGCCACTTTGCACGTGTCGGTCATGAAGAGATCGACATGAAGAAAGAAATCGAGTTTTTTAAGGCTTTCGTACATGAAATCGCATCCCGGCCACATCCGGTGGTTGAGACCGAACCCGACTACCGAACGGATGGGATAGGGACTCCCGCTTTGAATCTGAACGGGAAGGTGCATTGCCTGGGCCTCCGCGATAACGTGACTCCACACCGGAAATCTGTCGACGGCCATGCGGGGGGCCATTTCAGACCAGGGCCTGGATTGCTCGTATTCATGCTGGCGTGTCAGAGGCGGCCCGGGAACATAGAGGTAGGCGGGCGGACGCACGTGGTTTCCACCCGGAACGTCGAAATTTCCCGTAAGGCCGATGAGGGCGGTCAAGGCGCGGTGATTCTGCACGCCGTTTGTGTGGTGGACGGTGGGACTGGCGCTCACCTGGAGAGCGGCGGGTTTGGTTTTGGCGTACAGTCGGGCCGCCTGCCGGATGAGATGCGCCGGAATACGGGTAATGGCCTCGGTTCGGGCCAAAGGAAAATCCTTTACGTATTCTTTGAATTCCTCGAAGCCGTCTGTCCACTTCTCCACAAAACCCCGGTCATAGAGGCCTTCT
>JBMFWU010000276.1:0-4056 GCA_049964955.1 Syntrophobacteraceae bacterium | reverse complement strand
GGGATGGAAAAATTGAAGGACAATCCCCATGATTCTTCATCCCGCCATCATCGCCCTTTTCCTGTGTTCCCTTCTGATGGTGGTTATGATTGTTTACGCCGGCTGTTATGGCATCCGGGTTTTACGAAATTGGGATATCACCAGCGGGAGCGATCTCCAGTTGGTTCTCGAAAGACGAACCTATTTGATTTCTAACATTCTCACCTATGTCTTTGCTTTCGAGCTACTCTCCCTATTTCTTTTTATTTATACCGCCGACCATCTCCACACTCTTTTTATCGGGGCAATGTGTGCGGCCGGGACCTTGAAGGTGAACGATTATGGGTATCCAACCCTCATTTTCAAAGTGGGGAACTTTATAGAAGCCGGTCTCTGGCTGATCATGAATCATGCAGACAACCAGGGTTACGACTACCCTTTGATCAAAAAGAAATACCTGCTCCTGCTGATCATTGCGCCGACGATTCTTATGGAGGTATTTCTACAGACAAAATATTTCCTGCTTCTTCGTCCCCACGTCCTCACATCCTGTTGCGGAACGATCTTCAGTTCGTCCGCTGACACCTTGAGCGGAGACCTTGCGGCCCTTCCGCCGATCCCCATGGAAATCGCTTTTTATGTGATTCTGACGCTCAATATAGCGACGGCGCTCTATTTTTATCTGAAAAACAAAGGCGGTTCTCTCTTCGGCGTCCTGAGCCTCGCCCAGTTTATCATTTCCATTGCCGCCATTGTGTCGTTTATTTCCCCGTACCTTTATGAACTCCCCACGCACCATTGCCCTTTTTGTATGTTGCAGGGGCACTACGGCTACATCGGCTATCCTCTCTACACCGCTCTTTTCGGCAGCGTGGTGACCGGGACGGGAGTGGGAATGTTGAGTCCCTTTCAAAATATCGAGAGCCTTTCGAAAAACCTGCCCCCGTTTCTAAAGAAACTGGCCCTGGTTTCCATTATCCTGACGATTGCCTTCCTGGCGATCGTTACGTATCGAATACTCTCTACGGCTTTTATTCTGCAGAGTTAGAAAAGCGTTAGGCCCGCATGACCGTATCCGGATCGATGACGGCGGCCGCCCATGACGGAATGATCGTCGCGACGGTATACGGCACTACGGATAAAAAAAAGATCGTGGCCACCTGGAATGGGTCGATAAAAGGGATCAGTGTAAACTCCGGATACAGAACGGCCCATCCTTTCAAGGCAGGTTCAAAGAGAAACGAATGGGAAAAAAATACATGGCAGAAGGCGAGAATCGTTCCCGCCAGAAAGGCCGACAGGGATATGACCAGTCCCTCCCAGAATTTCATGAGAATCACGTCGGAAGTCTCCCAGCCGATCGCCTTCAAAATTCCGATTTCTCTTTTTTCCTCCTGGCTTAGACCCGAGGCCTTGTCCCAGGCAAAAATGAGAAAGGCCAGCAACATAGCGCTCAGGAAAAAAACCATCATCCCGCTGCGCCAGTTAAAGATGCTGTCATAGGTTCTCAAGATGTCTTCCCGGAGCACGACACGGGTGTCGGGAAACCGTTCGGAAACCTTCCCGGCGACGGTGGAAAGCTCCAGCGGGTTTCTCACCCGGACGGCGATATCCGAGGCCTCATTTTCGGGTATTCCGAAAATCTTTCGGAAGTCGGCTTCCGACATCGATACCAGGTCCGAAGAGACCAGTTCGGACGCCGAAGAGAAAAGATCCCGGATTTGCAACATTACCATGGAACCGTCACAGGCGCTGAATCCCAGATAATCGCCCGGATAGAGAAGCCGTGCCCTGGAGATACCCTTGCCGATAACGATGTTGCCGGGTCCGTACTTGAATTTCTCAGGTACCATGACCGTATAGTTTGCACCGTTCGAAGGATCGTAATAATTGCCCCACAGCCGGCTTCTTGCCGAACTCACGCCCCGTATCTTCCGGATTTTGTCCAGGTAACCGACGGGGATGAGATCACGGCGGCCGGCAATGGATCGCTGGATGATCATGTCCGGCGCGTTCTTCAAACTGATGGTCCCTTCTCTTTTTATGGCATGGGTAAAAAAGACGACCGAGGCCAGCATGAAGACAACGAGCGTATACACGAAGAGTAAAGAAGCGTTCCTGCCTTTCCTCCTGGATAGAGACGAGAGCGTAAAATCGAGGATATACCGATGGCGCTCAATCGATCTTCCCATAAGACCTTTTCAGCATTTCCGGCGGCATCAACAGGGAGCCGGACGGAAAATGCTCCAAACAAAAGGGACAGTCCTGAAACGGGGTATCTAAATCCGTCTGGGTTAAATGCCTTGTGTAGCTCGCGTCGGTAAAAAGGCAAAGATCGCTAAGATCCAGCCTGGCGACCAGTTCGCTGTTTGCCGAAAGAATTGGCCCGGCGTGGATCTCCTGATAGAAGGCGTGGGCAAACAGAAAAAGCAAAAGCACTACATTGCCTGTAAGGTACAGAAGAAACCAATTGGATTTTCTCATAAAACTAATTCAGCGTTTTTACAAAAGCAGATGTAACATTCTTGAATTTCATCAAGGCCTTTCCGTTGTGATCGTTCATAAACGCTTTGGCATCGGCCTCGCTCTCAAAAGGGATCAACTCCCGGCCCATGGGGCCGTTTATATCGCTCCCTGTGACATAGGTAGCCTTGTATGCATCGATGGGCTTCAGCGTGTAGTAATCCTTTACATAAATTGCCGTTATGTCGGATTGCTGCCTCGACGGGCTATATTTCTTGATGTCGAAGTAGTACTTGAACATATCCTTGGGGCCATCAAAAAAAACAGAGGTCCCATCTTTAAATTTGATGCTCGCAAGAAAGTTCGGGTACTTGGCCACAAACATCCCGCAAACCGGGCACCTGTCCTTTGATGACGGCGTGATATCGCCTCCCCGGGCCGGCGAGACCGAAAGCAGACCGAATAGCAGCACTAAAACCAGAAAATACCTCATCGATTTCCCCCGATCCGGATGATTTATCAAGTCTTTTCTATTCGAGGTAATAGCGCAACGGATCAAGCAACATGGCGCAGGTGTTCTTCTATTTTAGAACGGATGCCCAGGTAGTGTTGGTAATCGTTTGCCCACTCGACAAAATCTATTGAATCTTCCTTTTGCCCTCTCTGGTATCGGTCATAGAAATCTTCAGAAGTCATCCCATATCGATTCTCATAATTGCCGAGACGCTTCGCGATCGCAACCAGAGCGTCCACCGAAGAGCCGTATTCGATTCTTTCTTTCCGCATGAAAGCCCTCCAGATCAAGATTCTCTTCCCGTCACCTACTGCTAAAGATAGCATGACCTCGCTGCAATTGGAAGCAAGAGGCATATGAGGCTCCCGGGCTTCCGATGTCTTGAAGGGGAGGCTTGATCTCTCCGCCATAGCCCGGGGCTCCGTAAAGGTTTTCTACCTCGTCGCCTCGGTATCGCTTATTTTCCCGAGGTAACGCTGTGTGGTCGAAAGATTGGCGTGTCGGAGAATTACCTTGCTTACGATTTCAAGCGGAACGCGGGACCTGGACGCCAACCATATTCCTGCTATGGGTGCTGTTTGGGCTGCTCAGCACCGGTTGACCACCCAAGGTCGACCAGATCATGCTTTGGCAAAAAAAATTACCGGAAAACCCGTGCAGCCAAACAATACAAAGATGTACAATGCACAACAAGCTTTCTCCTACTCGATAAGAAAAAGCAATGCTCATCGGTTGCATGAGGGGCTCCAAGCAGGACGTGTCCCAATGCTTTGATCTGCAACACGATGCCTGATTCAGGCTGGAGTTCTTCCGGAGCGGGTTTACGAGAATTTGTGATCGGGACGGAAAGATGACGACTGCCACCCCCCAAACATGGCTATTACCGCCATGGCCGGCCCGGGGGCGGTGGCAGCGGACGTGGTTTGAGCAGCACGGCATTACTATCAGGATTCTTTATACCAATGCCCATGGAGATAGCTCGTTAAAGGAAGAAAATCGATATTGCCATGGAGTGACGAAATTATGGCCAGACTGACACTACCTAAGGCGACTTTCAAAAAAACTGATACCAGCAAGTGATGCCTGGCCGGGACGTGGAA
>JBMFWU010000275.1:0-4065 GCA_049964955.1 Syntrophobacteraceae bacterium | reverse complement strand
CAGATATACTGGAAGGAACCATCGGACGTAAGGGTTGATATGATCGCCAATTACAAAATTTTGGAAAATTATGAAGGTTTTCGCGATATCAATCTGTTTATGAAAATAACGAATCTTTTCAATGAACATTACACGGAATATGGATATCAAATGCCGGGACAATGGATTTGGGGCGGTGTAAAGATGGACTTCTAAACACAGGGCGGTGTCTTCGATGAACGGTTTGGAGGTAATGGAGCCACTGGAACCCGGGGACGTTTCGGAGCTGTTTTCGGAAGAGGTTCGATTGGACCTCGAGGCTGTTTCGGAACTGTTTTCCCTACAAACCTCCCGGGACTCTATCCTGTTTTCGTCCAATAAAGGTTTGTTGCCGGCTGAACCGCGAAGCTGGTCCAGCCTGGCCCTCGCTCTTCTCGTTCATTCCTTCCTGTTTGCTGTGTTTTTGGCTACGGGTGGTGCTTCAGTCCCGGTCCGGCACGATCGCATCCAAGTGCAATTGATGGAGTTACCGGGAGGTTCGGAAGGAAAGGGCGGCGGTGGAGCAAAGCCGTTATTGCAGCCGACCGGCCGGGGGGAGCCCGAAGCGGCCACACACTCCCCCCCGTCAGCCAAACCGGCGCCGGTGCGGCTGCCGCCCACAAAAGAGGCTCAAACTTTGCAAAAAAAGATCGTTCATCCGGTCAAAGTCGTTGAAAAAACCCGTCGCGTTGCGGTACGAAAGTCAATTGGAAAGAAAAAGATGGTGCGGGCGAAGACTGCTATTCCGGAAGAAACACATCGGAGCAGACAGCAGAGCTTCGAGCCCGCGCAACAGGCTGGTTCGGCCGCCCCCGAGAATGCCCGTGGAGCTCACGCGACCGGAACGGGCGTCGTGCCGGGCGCCGGTCCGGGCCGCTCCGGCGGGCCTGCGGCAGGCGCAGCACACGGACCGGGGGGAAACGGAGGCGCCCTGGAAGTCGGCTTTGGCTCTGCCAATGGCCCCCGCTTCCTGCACAGGGTTGTTCCGTCCTACCCCGCGTTCGCCCGGGCGCAGCAAATGCAGGGGACGGTCGTACTCAGTTTGCTCATCGATCGACACGGGCGGGTCGTGAGCGTCACCGTGCTGAAGAAGGCCGGGTTCGGGTTCGACGAGGCGGCGGTGAAAGCCATCAGGCAATCCACTTTCTTCCCTGCCCGAAACAATGGCAAACCCTGCCGTTGCAAAGTTGTCATTCCGGTCAGGTTCGAAATGGAGTAAAGGATTGGTATGGTCATGACCTGGTTCCATGCCTCGAAAAAGACGCCGATTTCCCTGCGCAGGAAATTGTATCCTGCGCTCCTGCTGTTGGGGATGATTCTGGCGGTCGCCCAAGCGGGGGAAGCCCGACTGCTCTCTGACCAGACAGGGCGCAAGGTGGAGGTGCCCGAAAATCCCCGGCGCGTCGTGTCGCTTGCCCCCACGGTCACGGAAATCGTTTTTGCCCTGGGGAAAGGGGACCTTTTGAAAGGCGTTACCGAATACTCCGATTATCCGCCTCAAGCGGAACGGTTACCCCGGGTGGGGTCTTACGTGCGGCTGGATCTGGAAAAGATAGTGGCGCTGAAACCCGACCTTTGTATCGCGGATCGGAACGGAAACCCCGAAAACGAGGTGAAAGAACTCGAAGCGTTCGGAATCCCCGTCTACGTGGTAGACCCCAGAAGTCTCAACACCACCATCGGCGCGGTGCTGGGCATCGGGCGGCTCCTTTGCGTCGATCGAAAGGCACACCGTCTGGCAAATGAGATGCGCGCGAAGATCGAACGGATAAAGGAGCGCATCGCCAAAACCAACCGGCGCCCGCGGGTCTTTTTCCAGATCGGGACCTCTCCGCTCGTTTCGGTTGGAACCCATACGCTGATAAATGGACTCATCGAGGCGGCGGGGGGGCAAAATGTCGCGGCAGGTCCTGCGGCCTACCCGCGGTTTGGTATGGAGGAGGTCCTGGCGCTCCGGCCCGATATCATCATCGTCACCTCCATGACCGGACATACCGACCTGCGGCAGGTAAAAGCCGAATGGGACAGGTTCAGGGAACTGCCCGCGGTGAAAAACAACCGAATATTTGTCGTGAACGCGGACCTTTTCGACAGGGCCTCGCCGCGCCTGGTAGAGGGGCTCGCGACTCTGGCCAGACTCCTGCACCCGGAGCTCTTCCGATGAAAACAGACTTTTCGGGCGCCTATCCCGTCCTGCAGCGCATTACGCTCGTTTCCCTTCTTCTGGGTGTGCTTTTACTGGTAAGCGCTTTTCTGGGAGTCGCGATCGGCTCTACCGACCAGAGCCTCTGGCGGATACTGTCCGTGCTCATCGGCCATGCCAATCGATTCCCGACCCTTTCGACGATCATTCTGAAAATTCGGTTGCCCAGGGTCGTACTGGCTGCGCTTGTCGGGGCGACACTCTCTCTTGGAGGCCTGGTCTTCCAGGCGCTTTTGGGAAACCCGCTTGCCGAACCCTACATCCTGGGAATCTCGGGGGGGTCCGCCGTCGGGGCGATCATCGGCATCCTCCTGGGCTTCTCGCCTTTTCCGGGCATGGCCCTGCTTGCGTTCGCCGGCAGCATGGCGACTTTATCGCTCGTGCTCCTGATTGCGACCTCCCGATACGCTGTGAAAAAGGACTCGCTGATTTTGGCGGGCGTGATGGTCAATGCCTTTTGCGGCTCCATCATAATGTTTCTCATCTCCATAACCCGGAACTCCCGGATGCACACCATCCTTTTCTGGTTGATGGGAGACCTGTCCTCTGCCGATTTTCACCGGATGCCCCTGCTTCTGGCAGTGCTCTTGCCCTGCTTTGCCATCATTTTCCTGCTCGCCCGTCCGATGAACATTCTTCTTCTGGGAGAAGAAGCGGCCCGCAACATGGGGGTGGACGTAAGGATCGTCTCGCTTGCCCTCCTGGTGGTCACCTCGCTCATGGTGAGCGTTGTCGTCTGTCAAACCGGGCTTTTGGGATTTGTCGGCCTGGTGATGCCGCACCTCCTGAGGCTCCTTTTCGGCGCCGACCACAGGGTGCTCGTGCCCGCATGCATTCTGGGCGGGGGGGCCTTTCTCATCCTGTGCGATCTTCTTGCCAGATCTCTTCCCGCACAAGGGGAAATGCCGGTGGGAGTGATAACGGCGATGTTCGGCGCTCCGATCTTTATCCTCCTGCTGTGGAGATCCGGACTATGAAAATCTCTCTAGCGGCAAAAGATGTGAGCCACAGGTATGCGGGGAGATCCGTACTCGAAGGAGTCTCCTTTTCGGTGCGGGAAGGGGAGTTTTTCATCGTGATCGGCCCGAACGGCTCGGGCAAGACCACCCTGGCGAAGGCAATTTCCGGAACGCTAAAACCCGATAGAGGAGAAATCGAGGTCCTTGGCCGCCCGATCGGGAGCTATTCGGGGAAGGGGCTTGCCCGGAAAGTGGCGCTGGTGACCCAGACGCCTCCGGCCAATATCCCCTTTACCGTGGCAGAAGTAGTGCTCATGGGGCGCTCGCCCCATTTGAGTCTGTGCGCCCTCGAAACACGAAAAGACCGGGAACTGGCCGAACGCGCCATGTCGTTTACCAACGTGGAGCACCTGGCCGGGCGCCGGTTCGATCAGCTGAGCGCAGGCGAAAGGCAGCGGGTCCTCATCTCCGTTGCGATTTGCCGCGAGCCCCGCATAATCGTGCTCGATGAACCCACCTCCGCGCTCGATCTCGCCCATCAGGTCCAGGTCATGGATCTTTTGGAAAGGCTTCGGTGCGAGGAAAAGGTCACCATCATCATGGTTTCTCACGACTTGAATCTTGCGGCCCTCTATGCCGACAACCTGCTGCTCCTAAAAGACGGCGCCGTTGTGAGCGCGGGCACCCCGCACGAGGTGCTCACCTTCCAAACCCTTGAAAAAGCCTACGGCTGTGTGCTCCTGGTCGATGAAAACCCGCTCAAAAAGGTGCCCCGCATCACCCTGGTGCCACACTCCCTTGCCTGCGAAACAAATCTTTCGGCGAAGCCACTTAGTTGAGAAAGAAAAATGCAAAAGAGCGGGGGAATGTTTCCCCCGCGCCCCC
>JBMFWU010000274.1:0-4073 GCA_049964955.1 Syntrophobacteraceae bacterium | reverse complement strand
TGACCATAGGCCAAACGGCAAACAAGTGCTCGGCGCAAAGCTTTCTCGTCTCCGCTGACGGCACAAACGCCTACGCGCTCTCGCAGGGAGTGGCCAACCAATAGCGGCGGGTCGCCCGCCTGTCGGCCAGGCGGGCGCGCACCTCAGCTTTACAGCCATCGCCGGTCTGCTTCACTTTTTGGCAGAGCAGTTGTTACTGGAGAGGGGCTTCGGATTTACAAAGGCGAGGGCGGCGGTTCACAGGGAGATATATCGGTTGGACGATCCATGGATTGAACCTCCTGGATCCATTATTCTGAAGATGGGCCGGAGTTATGGTCATATTAAAAATAATGGATCGCAGATGAAAGCCGAACGCTCACAGCGGCAGCCCTTTTTGTCTTTGCTTCAGCTCTTTCACCTTGAGATCGATCATGTATTCATAGATCGTCCGCAGGGTGCAATAACCGAGGCCGGTCAAGCCGTCGAGGGCCCCCAGCCGAAACAGGTAAAGATACAGGAATACAAGAAACGGGCGGCCTGGGAGACGATACGCCAGTTGTTTCAGCCACTTTCTGCGGACAACCGGATCTTTTGACAGCAGCGCCGCCACTCGCAGCCTGCCCTTTGTTTCCTGTACGAGCCGGGCCGCTTCCATTGACGAGTACCGGTTATGGCGCTCAAACCAGAAGTCTATCCCCTTGCTGAAAGGATAGTGTATGAAATGGCCCTGGAGATATCCGACCCTGCCGCTCGTGCAGTACTCCTCGTTTATCTCCCGCTCCACCCGGACCATGCCGGGCTTCATCAGCCTTCCGAACCAGGTCGGATATCCGGTTGAGCGCCGCAGCCAAACGCCCCGAAAAAAATCCTTTCTTCTGAGATAGTACAGGCATACTTCCGGGTCGCCGTTCCGAATCGCAACGCTCATCTCCTCGAACAGGGCACGGTCCCACCGTTCGTCAGCATCGACCATCACTATCCATGGATGTCTGTAGTCAACCTCCTCCAGGGCGGCATTGCGCTGCGCGGCGTAATTGTCGAACCTGCGCTGGAAGACCCTCGCGCCCGCCTCCCCTGCAATCTCCACCGTCCGATCGGTGCTAAAGGAGTCAAACACCACGACATCGTCGCTCCAGACGACCGATGCGAGACAGCCCGGGAGGTCAACTTCCTCGTTGCGGGTCAAGATGACAACTGAGATCACGCATTACCCCGATTCGAGGTTGTATTTCCGTTCGGCTTTCTGGCAATGGCGATCATGGTCATCGCCAGGGCAGGAACACGCCCGACACGACGAAATTCTATATTCCGAAAACCGGTCTCCTCCAGCAAGAACCGTAGCGTTCTAAAAGACCAGAACTTGATATGTCCATTGTCCCACAAGGCCGTGAAGTGGGCGTCCAGCTTATTGGTCAGCGCCATGGCCAAGTTCTTCCAGTAGCCATGGTATGGGGTGGAGATAATGGCGGTCCCTCCGGGCTCGACAAGCGAGTACAGAGTGGCCGCATACTTGCGCGGCGCATACACGTGCTCGACCACCTCGAAGGATACGACCAGCGGAAACCGTCCATAGATTGCTGCCAGGTCATCGTAGGCGGAGCCCTCGTACACTTTCAGTTCCGGGTGGCCTTGCCGGGCGTGCCGGATGCCTTCCGTCGACGGATCCACCCCTGTTACATCGAAGCCCAGTTTCATCAGGTGAAGGGCCACAGAACCATTACCACAGCCCAGATCGAAGACCCGGCGAGCGCCATTGGAAATATTCAAGACACGCAAAATTTTCTCGAGCTCAGGTTGTATATGACGGTGAATGTGACCAAGCTTAGTATTATGGTACGCGTAACCCTTTATATCCTCATGCAGTTCCATACGTAGGCTTCTCTCCTCTAGAAAGACTGCGAGTTCCGATTTGTCGCGCCGGATTCCCAACGACAATGGCCCATGGTTCTATGTCTTTCACCGCAACAGCCCTTGCGCCGACGATAGCGCCCTCCCCGATTTTGATGCCGGGACCCACAAAGGCATCCGCACAGATCCACGCCTGATCTCCTATCTCGATGCGCTCACGCACCAGAGGCAGATCGGGGTCTTCGTAGTCATGTGTCCCCGCGCAAACATGCGCTCTATGCGAGATGGTAGTTTTGCTTCCCATGACAGTGTGGCCAAGATTATAGACCAGGACCCATTCCCCTATCGCACTCCAGTCCCCTATGGTCAGGTTCCAGGGCATGTATATCGTGGCGCTGTTATAGATATGAACATGTTTTCCAATTTGCGCGCCAAAAAGGCTGAGAAGCATGTTTCGCCAACCGAATGCGGGCCTGGGGCTATACCGGAATGCCGGTCGGCACACCTCCCACAGCACTCTTCGCCGCATAACGTTAAGCGGATATTCCCTCCTGCCTCGGTTGTTTCGAATGTTTAGTTCCTGCACAGCCATACCGCGGTTTTTCATTCTTTCAGGGTTTTCCGACAAATGCGTGCCTTTTGGCGGCAATCTCAAAAGTCCATTGCAGAGCCGCCGAAAGCGTTGAGTGGAGCATCATTACCCATTCCGCCCTCGAAGATGGGATTTCACGGCATTCCCCGCAGCAGCACTTTCCAGATGCGTTCGGAGGCCAGACCGTCCCACCCGGGAGGGACCTCATACTTTCGGCCCCTGTTGGCCTTGACCTTCCCATAAGCCTTCAAAATCGACTCCCTGGTCGTTCCTCCCAAAATGTTGCTGCCCATTTCAATGGTTATGGGCCGCTCAGTGTTTTCGCGCAGGGTGATGCACGGCACGCCAAGAGCGGTTGTTTCTTCCTGCAGCCCCCCGGAATCGGTCAAAACCAGGCAGGCGTCTTTCCAGAGATAGAGCGCATCCAGAAAGCCCAGAGGAGGCAGCAGCGTGATCCTTTTCGAAAGATTGATCCTGTGAGCCTCAACCATTTTCTTCGTTCGCGGGTGAACGGGGAAAAAAATCGGCATTTCCGCGGCAATATCGTTCAATGCCCCGGTAATCTCCAAAAGCTTCGAAGCATCATCGACATTGGAGGGGCGGTGGAGAGTCAAAAATATGTAGTCCCCCGCTTCGGGTTTTGTGCGAGCCACCGAGAGATGCGCGCCGCCCTCATTTTCCAGCTTGCGCACCTGGTGGAGCAGATTGTCCACCATTACGTTTCCGACCAAATGAATTCGCTCCTCGGGTTTTCCCTCCCGGAGCAGGTTTTCTACCCCGCTATCTTCCGTAACGAAGTAGAAATCGGTAATGACGTCGGTCACCATGCGGTTGATTTCTTCGGGCATCGAAAGATCGAAGCTTCTAAGCCCCGCCTCCACGTGGGCGACCTGGATCTGCAGCTTCTTGGCGACCAGGCTGCACGCCAAGGTCGAATTGACGTCCCCGACGACCATGACGAGATCGGGCGACTCCTGCAGGCAGACCATTTCGAACTCCATCATGATTTTCGCGGTTTGAACGGCGTGGGAGGCCGAACCGACATTCAGGTGGAAGTCGGGCGTCGGAATCTCGAAGTCTTCGAAAAACGCCTGGCTCATCTCGCGGTCATAGTGCTGTCCCGTGTGGACGAGCTTGCACTCGATTTGCGGATATTTCGAGGCCTCGCGACGAATCGGCGCGATTTTCATGAAATTGGGACGGGCGCCCGCAATGCATAAGACCTTGATCATGTGCATTCTCCTGGTCTTTCAGACCGATCTCTCAAACCTATGGGTACGTTCCGTTTCTCCTATCTACTGAAGTGCCAGTACGGGTTTGTTGTGAGTCTGAGTTTCATTGTGCGACGAGGAATTATCGCTAAATAGCAAATATTTAACAATTATACTATCCAGGATATTCAAAAGGCGTTTTTCCAGGACGCGAACAAGAAATGCACTAATAATTGCAATGGAAGCCGAAGCTACAATAATAATAAAACTGGCTAGCAATGACACACCACCATATATATTATCGCAATATTTTATGCAGTATGATGTAAATGATATTAGCACCGCAAATTGCATTATGTAAAGAGGGAAAGATATGTCACCCAGAGTTTTAAAGAGAGTGCTTCTAAATATTTTCACGAAATATGCATTGATATAAATTA
>JBMFWU010000273.1:0-4233 GCA_049964955.1 Syntrophobacteraceae bacterium | reverse complement strand
TCGATGAGGCTCAATAGAAGTTCCCTGAGTTCCCGGTCCGAGCCTTCTTTGGCTCGAAAACGCGCAACGACGGTTACTCTTTCGCCCATTTCCCTCTCCTCTGGTTTATCGGATATTCGAAAAGCTTGCCTGATTTTCCGGGAGGTGGGACACCGGTTCCAGATCACGCGTCAACCACCCCGATTGCGAAGCGCTCATTAAACCCCAGAGGGAAATCCAGGACAAGATGAAAATCGACAGAAACGAGTAGGGGACGGCCCATATCCAACCAAACCAGGTGCGGTAGCGCAGTTGATAGACTGCTGCGGGAAGAATCGCGCCGATCAGGCCGCCGACCACCAGGACACGGAACGTGGGCACAGGTCTCATGAGAAATTCGGCGAGCACCCCGACTTTGAGCGCTTCTCCCACCGTCAGCCGAAACATCTGCAACCCGCTGATGAAGCGAATCCAGCCTCCTCCTCCGTCGCCTTTTCGGAATCTTCTACTTACAAAGGTCACCATGACGATGCTTTCGCGGACGTTGCTTCGGGCCCAGCGCAGGAGCATGCGGCGAAGCCCCCGGAAAGTGGCCGGGATCTTGGTCAAAACGACCGCCTCCCTTTGATAGACCACCCGGTAGCCGCTCTTGAGCACCAGATTGGTGAGAGCCCTGTCTTCTCCGATCGTTGCGGGAGTTCCGAGAAAGGCCTGTTTTACCCATCCGGTGAGTTGTTCCCGTATGACCGAAACCCTGTAGGCGGAAAGCGCCCCCGGCGTGCAGAACACGCCTCCATAGACGCTCTGGCCGGCCCGTATGAAATCAAACCCTGCCGTGAAGAAGACTTCCATCATTTTCGGGATGGCCCCGTCGGCCCGGTTGAGCACCCGCACGTTTCCCGCCACGGCCCCCACTTTCGGATTTTCGGCAAGCGGGCTGACAAGATGGCGCAAGGTGTCGGGCAGCACCTCGGAGTCCGAGTCTATCGTCACCCACACGGTCCCTTCCGCGTGAGCGAAACCCGACATGAGGGCCTGGCGCTTGCCCGAATTTTTCGGCTGGCGAATCAGCTGAATCCTGTCGGGATATTCCTTGCGGGCTTCGAGCATCCACAGCCACGTATCGTCGACCGAGCCGTCATCGACACAAATCACCTGCATTTTGTCGGGGGGATAGTCGCTTTGCATCACCGAGCGCACCGTGGGCAGAACCTGCTGACCTTCATTATAGGCAGGAACTACAATCGTCACCACCGGAAGGTCCTCATCCTTCACCGGGGCGCAGGCCCTGTACCGGCAGGCCATGTAGATCCTCCAGGCCAGAACGCAAAGCCCGAAAACGGCCAGCGCCGCCCCCGGCCTCAGACCGAACAGAAGCGGTTGAGGATGCTTGAGCGTTCTGAGAAAGTGGAGTTTCCCCGTAAGCCTCGAATAGAGGAGCAAAGCCGCTATCATCAGATCGACAGCCAGCACCCAGAGATACAGGTGGTCAATCTTGCTGAGCAAAAGAAGTCTTTTTTTCATGGGTTTATCTGTTTGTACCTCCCTGCAATCGTGAAATCAGTCCGATTGATTCCCGGTTGTCCACATTGGAACCGTCTCTCCCTTTACCTCGCATCGTGCGCGAGGATGCGTTGGCCTCAGCAAACATCGTTCCAGAGAGGGTTGTATGAAATTATATAATAATAGTGAATGGATACTAGCGCGGGGGTGGTGTTGGGGGCCTGAAATGACATCTGCGGGCGACAACGGCCGTAACCAAAAAGATTCACCTCTGACGAGAAAAGTATAAAGCAAGAAAAGTCAAAGGGAAAAAGGGGTGGGAAGTAAAAAGGAGTAAAAATTAAAGGGCAAAAGCACGGGGATTCGCCCTCGTCCTTTTGCCCTTTGTCTCAGGCATCTCGCGGATCGCTTTCGCGGTTTGTCTGTAACGTTTACTTTTTACTTTGATTAACCTGGTCTTTGATTCTTTTGACATTTCCGCGGCCAAGGCCTTTCACTTCGCACCCCAGTTCGAAGTAGCGCCTGATTTGCGCATCGGAAAGAATGCCGAAACAATCTATGACGGCAACGGGCTTTCCGGTCATCTCCACGAGGTCGTCGGCCGAAACTTCGAGATAGGCCTCGTGGCGTACGGCAAAGACGACGGCATCGGCGCCGCGCACCGTTTCATTCATCTCCTTGTTGACGGAAAGCTTTTTGAGATTTTCCTGGTTTCGAAAAAACCTCGCCCAGGAATGGCCCGGAGCAGGGTAGGTGTCCTGTTTTTCAAATTCCCACCAATGTTTGACATAGGGGTCGTGGACGGAGATATCCGCACCCATTTCGGCAAGCTTTCGGACGAGCATCTCCGAGCCGCTGTAGCGCGTGTCTCCTACGTCTTCCCTGTAGGAAGCCCCGAAAACGGCTATCTTGCAGGCGGCGACAATTTTCCCCATGTTCCGCAGCGCGTCGCGAACCAGGCGCGCCACGTGCAGCGGACGTGTATCGTTTATGTCGATCGCTTGCGGGGTGATTTTGAAGATGTCGTCCTCGAACCCGAGAAGGGTCTGGTAAGCCCAGATTCCCAGCCCCCCGTCCTTGGGCAGGCAATAGCCTCCTATGCCGGGACCGGGGAAGATGATGTTCGAATGGGTCGGTCGCACCTTTATGGCGTCTATGACCTTTACCAGGTCGACGCCGTTTCGTTCGGCAAAGACGCTCCATTCGTGCAGAAACGCCAGGATGGTCGCGCGGTAGGAGTTTTCGATGACTTTGCAGGTTTCGCTCTCCATGGGAGATTCGAGTACGGTCAGAGGGAATTTTTCCACATTGAGGATTTCGGAAAGGAAAATCTCCACTCTGCGCCTGGACTCTTCGTTTACCCCGCTGCACACCCTCCAGAAATCGCGGATGGAAGAGACGTAGTTCTTTCCCGGCATGACCCTTTCAAACGAATGGGCCAGAAGGGGTTCGGCCTCGATGCCCCTGGTCTGGAATGCCTTCTTGATGATGGGGTAGGCAACGTACTGGGTGGTCCCCGGGGGGACGGTGGTCTCGATCAGGACCATGCATTCGGGAGAGATCTTATCGCCTATCACCTTGAGGCAATCTTCGAGGGCTGCGATATCGGCGCTGCCCTGGCGGACATTGCCAAGCGTTTCCTTCTGATAGTCGCACTGCACGTCCACTATCACGACGTCGGCAAGCGAAAGGACTTCATAGGTGTAGGTGGCGATGAGCGTTTTTTTCTCGGTTACGCACCTTCGAATAAGAGGCGCCACTTCCGGATCTTCGGCTTCAACGGGAGCAATCCCCCGGTTGAGGTATTCTATTTTCCAGTAGGACCTTGGCGATGGCCGCTGCATCCCGATGACAAATTTGCCGGATTTGCCCGTCGCCTTGTCCACCGAATCCGCCACGACTCCGGCCATCACGGCGCCCACAAACCCGACGCCCATAACCACTACGATCTGCCGCCCCAATCCCCGCTGTTCCGCGACAACCGTGCGGAGCCTGGCGATTTCCTCTTCATGCTCCGATTCTTCGGGAACGGGGAAACTCTCACCTGCCGGGCACGTGGAAAAAAGAGTGCTTTGCACTTCAGGGTCCTGGAACGCTTTGTTCTGCATTTTTGCCTTGTCCTTTCGTGGTTAAATAGCGCGCCAATCTATATGAGGTTTTAAAATTGTACAACGGGATGGCCCGTGAACCTACCTCTTTTAAATCCCCCCTGCCCCCCTTTGTCAAAGGGGGGAATCCAGTCCATGCCTTAGGTATCGGCTGTGGGGGGCAAAAACATAATATTGACAAAGGAAAAAGGTAGCCCCATCCTTCCGATTCACCGATTCACCGATTCACCGATTCACCGATTCACCGATTCACCGATTCTTTTCCCCCGCTTTTTTTCGGCATATAGTCTCTGAACCGCTTCGAGTGATTCCGGGGTGTCGACTCCGGTGACTTCTTCTTCCGGCGCGCAGACCATTCCCACCTGCAGCCCGTCTGCGTGCATAATCTCCGCCAGGTCGGTGAGAAAGTATTCCCTGATGGTGATCCATTGGCCCTTCCGCTGCTTTTTTACCTCGTGGGGCCTCAGTTCCATGCGGTCCATATAGCCGGGCAAGAGGCTTCCCTTGACTGCATAGACACCTGCATTGCAGTATCGGAGCTTTTCTCTTCTGTCGGCCGGAAAGTCCTTCCAGTATTTCCATTCGACGATGCCGGAAATCCTTTCGCCCTCCATTTCGATCATGCCGTACTGTGCCCTGTCCC
>JBMFWU010000272.1:0-4258 GCA_049964955.1 Syntrophobacteraceae bacterium | reverse complement strand
GCGGGCGAACTTACTGGCCGAAGCCGCTCAGAAGCGCATTGATAGACAAAATGAGTTGGAGCGCCTTCACGAACAAAAGGCCACCGAGTGTGAAGCACGGCTTTCGAAGATGGACGAGGCAAGCGCCGAGCATCCGTACCTTGTCCGAAAAGGGGTTGAAGCCTACGGCCTCTATCTGAATGGGTATGGTGACCTGATTGTCCCGCTTAAAGACGCGCAAGGCAAGCTTTGGAGCTTACAGCGCATCCAAGAAAGCGGAGAAAAGCCGTTTGAAAAAGATGCTCGAAAGCAGGGCTGTTTCCATACGATCGGCGAGCTGCGCGAGGCGGACGAAATACTCATTGCCGAAGGATACGCCACCGCCGCATCGGTTCATCAAGCTACTGGCCGTGCGGTTGTGGTGGCTTTGGATTCAGGAAACCTCCTTCCGGTCGCCAAAGCCTTGCATGAGACGTATCCGGGAAAACACATCACGATTTTGGGTGATGACGACAGACATCTACCGGAACGGGAGCCGCCGTTACCGAATACAGGCCGTGAAAAGGCTGAAGAAGCTGCAAGAGAAGTCGAAGGAAATGCAATTTTCCCGACATTTTTGGAGTCGGAAACGGGGGCCGAATTCACGGACTTTAACGATCTGGCCCGGAGCCGCGGGCTCGATGCGATTAATCGGCAAATAGAGTTGGTATTCGAGCTCGATATGGCACGAAAAGCAGAGGGCCAGGCAGTAGATCGTGAGCTTGAACGAGACGATCACCGGTGGGAAAAGCAGTGGGAAGAAGAACAAGAGGCTGAAATGGATGTATCCCTTTAAGGAGATTTTCAAATGAACCTTTTCATAGTCGAATCCCCCGGGAAGGTGAAAAAGATCCAGGGATATCTCGGCAGCGGCTTTCGCGTTATGGCAAGCATCGGGCACGTGCGGGATTTACCACTCGGTGAGATGGGGGTGGAACCGCCGGTATTTAAACCCAAATATGTGCCCACCAAGCGCGGCAAGGATGTACTGAAGAAACTGACGGAAGCGGCGAAAGCGGCATCCAATGTGTATCTGGCAACAGATCCCGACCGGGAGGGCGAAGCCATTGCGTGGCATATTAAAGAAGCGCTAAAACTCAAAAAATACGAGCGCATCACCTACCAGGAGATCACGGAGGAAGCGGTAAAAAGAGCCCTGGCGGCGCCTCGCGAACTCAATATGAAACTGGTAGGGGCACAAGAGACACGTCGAGTCCTGGATCGGCTCGTGGGCTACATGGTGTCGCCGGCATTGTCCGACCGGCTCAGCACCCCGAGACTTTCGGCCGGCCGCGTGCAGTCTCCGGCCTTGCGCCTCGTAGTTGAGCGGGAGCGTGAGATTCGTGATTTCAAAGTCACGACCCATTACGGCGTCGAGATGTTGGTCGAAGGAAAAGATGGTATATGGAAGGCCGTGTGGCTGCCAAAACACGGCTGGTTGCCAAAAGGGCAAGAATACGTTCTGGATCAGGCAATCGCGCAGAAGGTGGCCGGGCAACGCTTGCTTTCCGTCCTCGATTGTCGTGAGTCGGTAAGCAGACTAGCGCCGCCGCCGCCTTTCATTACCTCGACGCTTCAGCAAGCAGCGTCGAGTGCGTTGAAATTAAGCCCCAAAACAACGATGAGCCTGGCCCAGCGGTTGTACGAGCAGGGCCACATAACGTATATGCGGACCGATTCGCCCAACTTGTCGGACGAGGCGATTGCCGGAATTCGCAGATGGGCCACACAACACGGATTTACCGTACCGCAATCGCCCAGGGTCTGGAAGAGCAAGGCCGGCGCACAGGAAGCTCACGAAGCGATCAGGCCCACCCACGTCGAACTCGAGACGGCGGGCGAAACCGAGGACGAAAAAGCGCTTTACCGGCTTATTCGGCTGCGTGCGATTGCAAGCCAGTTGGAAGAGGCCCTCTATGACGTGCGAATCGTTATGCTGGAATCGGATGTCGAGGGTAGGAAGGCACGTTTCGAGGCCAAAGGCCGCACATTGAAAAGATCTGGCTGGAAAGCTTTGGTGGCAGAAGATCAGGCCGAAGAAGCCGAGCCCGAAGCCGATAATCCCGTACCGAAACTGCAGGCGGGGGAGCGGATCGCGGCCAAAGAGGGAAAGGTGTTGGAAAAGAAAACCAAACCGCCCGCAAGGTACACCGAAGCGGCGCTTATCAAGGAGTTGGAACGACAAGGCATAGGTCGCCCTTCGACCTACGCCGCGATCCTGGAGAATATATTGAGCCGGCATTATGTGCGAATCGAAAAACGCTTCCTGTTTCCGGAATCGCTTGGCGAGCAGGTGGTAGACGCAATGGCCGAGCGGTTCGCGTTTTTGGATTACGGCTACACCAAACGGATCGAAGAGGACCTCGATCTGATTGCCGAAGGCGCTAAAAGGTATCAGGCCGTTGTAACAGCGGCCCATGCGCAGCTCGCAGGCGAGCTGAACGGATTCGGCGCCCCGCGGTATGAGTGCCCGAAGTGTGGAAAGATGCTTCGGCACCTGGTGCGGGCCGAGTCGAAAGGGCAAAAGGCATACGATTTTTGGTCGTGCACGGGATATCCGAATTGCAAAACATCGTTTAGCAATAAAGATGGCAAACCGGATATGGTGACAGGAAGCAGCTCGCCGGTGAATGGCCGTGTCACCAATAGCCATTTAAAAGAAGGGGTAGGATGAGCGTCGAAAAGTCGGCAACGGCCCGGGGAAAATGGAGACACCTTGGGAAGTGGGTCATATTTGCAGTTGTCGGAATTGTACTCAGTCCGGTTGTAGCGATTGTGGCGTTCGGTCCAATAGCACACCTGTGCGGCGCCAGGGGAACCTGGACCGGAAGTCTGCCAAGCGGGTTTTACTGGAAGGCCGATTTGCCGGTTGATAAAGGAGCGGATGTAATGTTTTGCCCGCCTGATAATTCAATGTTCGATATCGTGAGACGGCCAGGGTATATCCCCCCCGGCTCTCCCATGTCGTGCCCGGGCGGGTTTCCTGTTATGATGCGACAAGTTGTTGGACTTGCAGGCGATCATGTGATCGTTTCAGCGTCGGGAGTCTATGTGAATGGAAAACTCATCCCGGATAGCAAGCCGGACATTCGTGACCCGGCTGGTCGTCCAATGCCGCACTACCGGACCGATTCTATTCTTAAACGTGGCCAGATATTTCTGATGTCGGAGAGATGTCCGCGCGGGGTTGATGGAAGGTATTTCGGGCCGATAAATACACGCCAGATAAAGTACGTTGTCCGCCCGGTTTGGACTTGCGGTAGATCGGGTTGTTCCTTCTTGTTGTCATATTTCAAAAAGATTTATTTCTGGTAGATCGGGTTGTAGCGATTCCGCACATTATCGCGGGGAGCTACCGCGCATATGATCTTCGAAGCGCGCTGCGGAAAGGCCCCGAAATTGTTGGTGACAGATTCACCGGGATCGCGGCGAGGACATGGAGCATTTTGTCGCAAGTGCAAGATAAAAAGGAGCGACCGTGCAGAAATCATTCGGCCTTGTGGCCGTTCTGTTTGTGAGTCTATTTTCAATTCCAGCCTTTGGAATGCCCTCATCGTGCCCGGAACATTACTGGCGCGGGCAGGCCCCGGACCTGCTGAATATTGAGCCAGCCGGGAATGTTCAGGAAATCTGCTATTCGGGATATGCCGTCATTTATTCGAATGCGACCGAGACCCCTCTTGCCTCGGCGGAGTATCTCACCCGCGAGCACCTGGAGGAGCCTCATCCGGCCCGCTCGGATGATTTTCACGCCGACAGGCATATTCCACGACAATACCGCTCCGAGTTGGAGGATTACCGGGATTCAAGTTTTTTTTGGGACCGTGGCCACATGGCGCCCGCAGGAGACATGTGGAATGAACTCGCCGAGCATCAAAGCTTTTCCCTCGCCAATATGATTCCTCAAAATCCCGATGACAACCGGCATCTGTGGGAAGGGATAGAGGCTTCGACAAGATATTTGGCCGACCGGGAGGGGAGTCTCTATGTTGTGACCGGGCCGATCTTCTACGGGCATGACCTTCGGCGGCTCGACGGGCATGTGCTGGTTCCGACATACATTTTCAAAGCTATTTATGACCCGGGAAAACTTGCCGCCGCTGCATATCTTGCGCAAAACGCTTCCGGGACCCGTTACGCTGTGATATCTATCAGGAAACTCGACAACCTGTGCGGGTTATCGGTTTTTCCCGGCCTTCCCGAAAATGTGCGGATGCTCCGCCTGCCCAAGCCCTATATG
>JBMFWU010000271.1:0-4303 GCA_049964955.1 Syntrophobacteraceae bacterium | reverse complement strand
GAGTCGATGCTCATCGAAAAGACTTTGTCGGGGCTTGCGGTGCTAACAGGTGTCAGGTCCGGGCTGTAAGCCTGAGCCCATTGACGACCGGGCGCCCACAAATTGAGATGTACATTCATTGGTCCGACCGGCACATATTTTTTTTCCGTTCGTACAAGGTGACCATCAATTAACCAGGAGACACGACTCGGAAGCCATTCGATTTCATACGTATGATAGCCGGCTATCGATCCGGAAGGATGATAGGGAACGAATTGCGGGTCTCCATTTGCAGGGCCTCCGCTTTTATAAACATTTGTATGCGCTTTGTCGGGGTGATCGGTTAGAAGTTCAAAATCGATTTCATCGCAGACCTTTGTTCGTCCCGGTCTGGAGGAGTATAAAAAAATACCTCCAACCATACCGGGGGCGGTGGTATTCATTTTCGCGCGAACCGTCACCCTTATCCCTTGCCCCAAAATGAACGGTTTATTACTAATAAGATCTGTTCCGCAGAAATCAAAACGAGCGTGATTATCGGATTTGAGAGCAATAATCGCATTCCCGTTTTCGGCTTCGGGGAGCGGAGAATCTTGGGTGCATTGGAACCGGGTCCTGCCGATGAAATCGGATCGTGAAGCGCAGCTGGGAATATGCCAATAACGGGAAGGCGCAGTGGATCCGTTAAAATCATCGTGCAGAAGAACCGCTGAGTGTGCATCACATAACGACATCACCAGGGAACTGAATACGAGTACATAGAAAAGAAGTTTTCGCAATTTGTTGCTTTCTCCATCCCTCAGGTCGGGGATGATCCTTGCGAACCGGCGTCGCTTCGGCATGACGCGGGCGCAGGTCCGAGCAATTCGCGTTCCCTTTCGGCTATTTTCGTTTCGGCCTTGGAAATGTCTAACTCCTTGCCGATATAAATCGAATGAAGCCTTCCCCCGAGTTTTCTAAACAGCCTGTAATAACCGTCTGCGGACAATTGTACGTTCCACTTGCCGACTCTCAGGGGCACCGGGCCGAGAGATTTTTGTGTAACCTTTTTGGCTGCGCCGGAAGGATTCGAAGGTTGTCTAACCGCAGCGGCCGATTGCTGCTTCAGGGAATCGTTTTCTTTCTCAAGGGTGGCGAGCCGGGTGCGGGCAGCGTCTAACTCCTGTATAACTGCGCCCAGCTGCTCCTCTTTGGCGTGCAAATCGTTTTGTAACGCCTGCATGGCTTTCCGGGAATCGGCCGCCTGCTTTTCCAGCCGCTCGTTCCGACTTTTTAGCCCCATGGCATCGTGCTGGTCCCATTCAGCCAGAAAGAGGCTGAACAATAGGATTTGCTCGAAGACTTCGAAATCGAGCCTCCGTTCGATTCCAGGCACGGCGATCCGAAAGGCTTTCCAGGTCCTTGCGGCCGTTTTGTGCTCGTCGTAAAGCGTGCAGAGGAGCGGTTTGTAGGCCTTTACCCATTGAATATAGGGCGCGAGCGGCGGGATGAAAAAATCCACTTCGTTTTCGACTCTTTGCATGGTGTGAGAGGTTTTTGATGTAACAATTCGCAGGAAACTATATCATGGCCGGCGAACGAAAGAGAACGGAAAAATTCCATTTGATTTTACATCCGGGAGATCTGAAATGCGCGCAGTACTCTATGAGGAATTCCAAAAGCCTTTGACCCTGACAACTGTACCCGACCCCGCTCCGCCGGCCCACGGCGTGGTGCTGCGGGTGGAGGCCACCGGCTTGTGCCGCAGTGACTGGCACGGCTGGATGGGGCATGATTCCTCGATTGCTTCTCTGCCCCATGTTCCCGGGCATGAACTTGCCGGGGTGATTGAGGCGGTCGGTAAAGATGTTCGCAACTGGAAAGCTGGCGACCGGGTGACTCTGCCCTTTGTGTGCGGGTGCGGCACCTGCCCGCAGTGTGCTTCCGGAAACCAGCAGGTTTGCGACCACCAGTTTCAGCCCGGCTTCACCCATTGGGGCTCGTTTGCGGAGTATGTGGCCATCCACTATGCCGAGGCCAACCTGGTGCGGCTCCCCGAGGAATTGGACGCGGTCACCGCGGCAAGCCTCGGCTGCCGCTTCGCCACCTCGTTTCGGGCCATGGCGGTGCAGGGAAAGGTTTCCGGGGGCCAATGGGTGGCGATCCACGGTTGCGGCGGCGTAGGCCTTTCGGCCGTCATGATCGCCGCCGCCCTGGGCGCGCGCGTCGTCGCTATCGATATCAGCGAGGAGAAACTGGCTCTGGCTCGCTCCATGGGGGCGAGCGCCACGGTCAATGGTGCCGTCGAAAGCGACGTGGTGGCAGCGGTTAAAGAGATCACCCGCGGTGGGGCCGAGGTCTCCCTCGATGCCTTGGGGAGTCCTGCCACTTGTTTCAATTCCATCGCCAACCTGCGAAAACGGGGCCGACACGTGCAGGTGGGCCTGATGCTGGCTGACCACAGTCATCCCGCCATACCCATGGACCAGGTTATTGCAAACGAACTCGAAATCGCCGGCAGCCACGGCATGCAGGCCCATGAATACGGACGGATGCTGAGCATGATCCAGGCCGGGAAGCTTCAGCCCGCAAAGCTTATCAGCAAAACAATAACCCTGGAGGAATCCATGCAGGAACTGGTCGACATGGACCGGTTCAGGGGAACCGGGGTGACCGTGATAGATCGGTTTTGACGGTTTGGCGCCCGGTTTCTTTTTAGGTGTATCTCATAAAGGATTACTGCGAACTCTTCTAACCGAACAGGCACTTCCTTGACTTTCCATCGATTTACCCTAGAGTATGCCATGAAGGTTGGAAATACTCATGAAAATGACCCTGTTCAGAATGCGAGAGATTAACCATGAACGGATATGACCAGGATTTTTACGAGTGGACAAAGGAAAATGCCCGGCTCTTACGGGAGGGAAAGTTTAGTGAGGTGGATATCGACAATTTGATAGAGGAACTAGAAGCCATGGGGAGAAGCGAAAAAAGGGCCTTCCTGAACCATCTCGCTGTGCTTATAGCCCATCTTCTCAAGTGGGAGCGGCAAGCGGCGCTTCGATCGACAAGCCGGAAGTATACGATCCTGGAGCAACGCCAACAGGTAGCCGATATCCTGGACGACAATCCGAGTTTTAAACATTCCCTGGATGAGATGTTGCCAAAGGCTTATGGAAAAGCAATCATACGGTTCGTCAAGGAAACGGGGTTGGATGGGGCCACTCTACCTCGCTTCTGTCCCTATGAATTCGACCAAATAATGGATACGCGGTTCTTCCCGGAAGAAAACGTTTGATCGAAAGAATACGAGGGACGCAACCATGAACGGATCGGAAGCCGAGAAGATTGAAGAGCGATATTTCCAGATATGTCTTTTTCCAGCCAGGTCGGTTCAACTTTAATATCATCGCCATTAACACCAGATTTCTAATCATGCCCTGGGTCCGACTGCCGCATTTTGCGTCGCATCTTCTTGCTCAATGTCTGAGGCGTCTATCCTCGGACTGGGAAACACTTTATCATCATCCCGTACATTGGGTTGAAACCTTTGTTGACGGCGAGCGGTTCAAGTGTACGTGCTACAAGGCCGCCAACTGGATTTTCCTCGGAAAGACCACCGGCAGGGGGAAATTCGATCAGACGCGAAAACCAAACCGCTCCATCAAGGACGTCTATGGCTATCCGCTTATCCGGCAGTTCCGAGAAAGGCTCTCCAATGGATAAGCCGCAAGCCGAAGCCCTCTATGATTCCGGAAAAGCTCCAACTGGCAGGTCGGAGACCCCTCTCGGCGGAATTGTTGGTCGGTTCGACGCCCTCGTGGGTCAGGAAGGTGAAAAGACAATGCCAATAGCGGAACAGTTCACAAATTTAGCGCGCATCATCAACCCAACTCTTGCGCCCACAGGTGGTGAGGAGCTTGCAAGCCGGGAGGCGAGGCTGGCCCGACGCATTAAATGAAAGATCGAATCTTCCTCTGAGCGTTGTTGGGGCGGCCCTATGGGGGGAAACCCTCCGTGGGCCGCCCTAACTCGAGGCTTCAGAATTTTAGGCCAAAATTTCACCCGTGTAGTATTCTACCCACCTAACCCTACCACGACATTTATTTCTTGACCATCGCCCAAATTAGAATATTCTGCCCTCCAAGACCCCTAAATGAGGAGGAGCAGACCATGTTGCCACGTTGTCGATGCCTTGATGAACCGTACCCGGTTCCGAAGTTTTCGGTCATGGCGCAAGATGTGGAGGCGTTCGGCCCCCAGCTGAGAAACTTCCTGAGTGAATTCGATGAATGCTTCTCGAGAAGCGAGCCACGCGAAAACCTCTACCGCTATCTTGTGGGAC
>JBMFWU010000270.1:0-4436 GCA_049964955.1 Syntrophobacteraceae bacterium | reverse complement strand
AAATATTCGATTCCCTCCCCGATCCTCGCCGCGGCAAGCTTCCTCCGCTCCCCATCGGGGTCGGTCCGCAGAAAATAAAACTCCTTATCCATCCCGTCTTCGATCCGCTTCACCTCCAGGCCGGCCATGAACTGCTTTACCGCCCGCCGCCGCCACATATCCTGAGGGGGAAGACCATCGAAAGCCTCGATCGCCTCGCCGTAAATATTAACAAGGGATCGGGCAGCGTTAAGGTAGTCGCTACTTACTGCAATCTGAGAGGGAAGGGGATTCCTCGATGTATCGCCGCCTTCCTGGCTTGCTATAAAAGCTTCCACGTTCATCGCCTATACTCCTTAACTTATTAATATTACTATATATGGTCCTCTAGACCCACTATCTTCTATCTAGAGATAAAGTGTAAGTATATAGTATTATTAGAAATGCCCCACTAGACCCACTAGACCCACTATAAAAAATTGCTAGTAGAAAATACCCGTTTCCCGTATTTTTCCCTTTCACCTCCTCCTGTAAAATTATACGCGCAATTTTTGTAGTGGACCTAGTGGCCCAACGGACCATATTAAATAATATCGCCGGCTTACAGATTTTTTTGCTGGCCCGGAAGTGGGGCGGTAAGTGGTCCATTATTCCGGGTCCTCCCAATCGACAGGCTGTCCGAGTACTTTTTCAAATTCAGAGCGGCATTCTTTGAGGGGGCCGAACTTGAGACCCCTGGCCTTTTTCATCCCGCCTATCCATTCACGCTTCGACCGGGCGCAAGGGCAGATCTTCTTTATTTTCCGGATAAAGGATTCGGGGCTGGGCAGGTAGGTTTTTCCAAGAGATTTTCCGAACTCCAGAAACTGTGCATGAAAAACATCGCTCATTACAAAACCTTCGTGCCATCTATCGTCTGTTCGAAGAATCGTCCCTTCTTTTAAGCGATAAAACCAGAATCTTATTTCAGGCTCCATCCCCTCTTCTATCTGATCCAGGAGCGCATCGGTTTTTGGAGCGTCTCGCAGCATTCCCTTATCATACTTGTGTCCCAGCAAATCATAGAGCATCGCCTCTTTGCCGCCGTTATTAATCTCCCGGTAGAGGGGCTCGAAATATTCTCTTTTTGACATTCCATCGAGAAATTTATTTACTACGTCGAGCACAAGGAAGCGCCGCTCCCCAACGCCTGCTGGGACCACCCAGCATTCATTGCTTGCGATAATCAACCTCATGAAATTTTTGACGGTGAAAATCGATTTTCCTTTTGGCTCTATTTTAATGGTTGGCTCTGTGACAATTCTTTTAATGGTGCTTTCGGCCTGCTTGTCACCCGCGAAAAAGCATTCATCGGCGAATACCACGAGGGCGTTTTTGAGATGTTCGTTGAATTTTCCGACCAAGTGAGATTGATGCTCGACATGGACAAAGTGTTGCACGCCGAAAAGTTCTCCGAAGGTACGTGCGAATACCCCCTTTCCTATCCCCTTTCCGCCCCGCATGACAATGCTTACGCCCGGCAGCTCTCCTCCGGGGTCCTGGACCGTATCGGCCATCCAGGCCAGCAGATATTCAAAAATAGTTTTATCCCGCCCGCAGATGACATGATAGATATGTTCCTGCATTTTTTGCCAACTGCCCTGCCGCGGCTCAACCGCCAATCCATGATAGAGATTGTAGCACCCGGGGACCTCGGCGCCAGGCGAGAACACGAGCCCGTCGAACTGCAGGCGCTCTTCGTGCTCCAACCACAACTCGCCTATTCCCACCGCCTTCATGCCCTTTGCGCCGGGCACCCAAATCTTTTGGTTGGCATAAAACATCTTGAAATCGTAGGGTGAACTAAAGGTGATATCGGGGCGTTTAAATACCACGTCCGTTTCCTTGTTCATCACGAAGCACTTGCCGCCCAGCCTGAGGATGGCGTGATTTTCGTTGAGCTCTTGGACCTTTTTCCGGATCGTTTCGCGGACATCTTCCACTTCATTCCGCGCAGCCTCCCCCTCCACCCGCTTCCAGCAAAGCCCCTCGAACTCCTCGACGCTCTTCCCGTGCTTCATAAACCAATCGGTCAGATCTTCCTTCTCTCCGAACCACTCCGGCCATGTCACCGTCTCGACGCTCTCCGCGAAAGCGCCCAGATGCCGACACACCCGCTCCATTCCTTTCCTTCCCGCCTCATCGTTATCGTAGGCTATCCGTACTCGCAACCCTCGGAAAAGCCCGTTCCATTCATCCTTCCAGTTATCGGCGCCAAACGTGCCGGTAACGCAGTACAGCCCGCGGCTGAGTCCACAAAGACAATCCGGCTCGCCCTCGACCAGGTAGAGGGTCGCCGCGGCCTTCCTTGCCTCTTCCAGTACCTTGATCGGGAAAAGCCTCCCTTCGCCGAATCCCTGCCAGGTCCCCTTTTTCTTGCTCCCCACAGACCAGGAGGTGAGCTTATTTTCCGATGCGCCCGGCCTGTAGCCCCTGATATTTACAAGTTCGCCAAGCTCGTTAAAAACGGGGATCGTCAGCCGCTCCTCTCCGATGTTTCCGGGGCTGAATCGAAGCTTTGCGTTGTAGCCAATGCGGTATTTTTCGATGATTTCCCGGCTCCAGCCGCGCTTATCGGTTAGATAGGACAGGACCGCGGCGGGGATTTGATTGAATAAATCCAGGGTGTCAACGGAAATAGCTTTCGACTTCTCCTTAGGGGCAGCCCCGCCCGCCGCCGGCGATTCTGCAAGGCGGCATCCCGTCCGCGGCGACCCGCCGCCGTTTCCATTTTCCACCCCGTAAATCCTACATAAATCCCGGTAGGCCTCCTTTTCCTCCATGCCGGCCTTCCTGGCGTGAAAGCCGATCACGTTTCCTTCCCCGCACCCCGCAAAGCATTTCCACTGCCCCCTCTTAAGGTTTACGGAAAAAGACTCGCTCCTGTCCTCATGAAAAGGACAAAGACCTACGAGCTGTTCACCTTTGACCGAGGCCTTCGCCACGTGCTGCAGAAAGTAATCGCGGTACGGAACGTAATTGTCGAGATCGGCCATGGCCGCTACTCCGAAGTTTTAGCCGCCCTCACCCGCATCTTCTCCAACGCCCCGTGCGACCGCACATTCTCAATCCGGCACGCAAGGCAGGGCATGGCCTCAAGACGTTCCCTCCACTCCCGCAAAAGCTTCACATATCGAGGATCTCCCTCCGGAAAATTCGGCCCGTTCACCTCGCACACGTGCCCGCAGCTATAGGATATCTCTTCGTATCTTCCCAGTAAGCGCGATGTCCCCATCCGTCCCCCGCCCTTCCTCGCCCCTATCCCTGCCGGCCACAGCACAGAGCGCCATAAGGAAAACGCCTGCGCAAAAGCCGATCTCCATCCCGCACAATAGAAGCAAAACATCGTGCCAACCCGTCATGGCCTCACCCCAGATCTTTTGTGGTGACCTTCGTCCCGGCCACCAGCACATCCACGAACTGGTTCTGAAGCTTAAGGATCGGCTCGAAGATCCTCGCGTCCTCGCAATCGACCTCAAGCGTAAGAACGCCCACAATGTCGTCGTCTTTTCCGGGCTTTAGCTGGAAGGATTTAAACTTCATGTCGGATTTAAAAAGGTGTTCGTGCGTGCTCTCAAACATCTCGATCTGAACGGCCCGATAGCTTTTCTTCGGGGGAGGTTCTACCGGTCTCCGCTTCCTGTCCGCCTCGCTCTGCCGCCTCTGCCACTCGGCGTCGAGCTCGGCTTCGGTATAGACCGGCTGCCTTCCCGGCGTCTTGAAGTAATCCACATAGACTGTTTCCGACTCGTATTCGACTTTCGGCTTCTCCACGATTTTCAAACCCGATTTCGGCGACATGCGAAGCTCCTTGAGTATTTGCCATTAAATGCCGGTAAACGCCGGTAAACGCCCTTACCGCTCCCTTTTCCCTATTGCTTCCAGCAATTCCCTGTAGAATCTTTGCTTACGAACGATGGAGGTCTTGATGGCCAGGTCGGGACGACATTCCAAAACGTATCTGTGCAGCTCGCGCTCAAGGCAGGAAGAAAGCATCTGCGATCTGGTGGTGGGGGTTTCCTGCTCGGAACAAAGCCAGTCCAGAAGATCGGCCAGCCCCTGGGGAAGCGACGCCGTAAAATGTGTGGTCTTCTCCTCGCCGCTCGCCACCCCTATCCCCCCGACCCGCACAAACAAACTTGTGTATTTTCCTCATTTCCGTTATCTATTCCACTGGGGAAGAGCTTTTCTTCCGGCTTCCCGAGGATTTCGGAAATCATCTGCCGCTCGGAGGCCGTGAAATGACGCTCCCCCAACAATTTCATGTTGAAACTGGAGTAGGAGGCGCCGATCCTTGCCGCCAACTGCTTCTGAGTGATCCCCGCCTCCATGAGCGCCGTCTTGAGCGCCATGCCGCGCATGGGGTGTTTTCGAACCATCTGCCACCTCCTGAGATAGGTCGGGGAGATTGTACACAA
>JBMFWU010000269.1:0-4469 GCA_049964955.1 Syntrophobacteraceae bacterium | reverse complement strand
TCCTGACCGTCCCATAGGTTTTCTTTGCTGCACTTTTCCATCCAGGATTTCCACCTAGAAAAGGCCAGAGGGTCGTTCCTTGACGCTCAAATGAACTGGCCCGCCTTTGCTCAAATGAATTGACCCACCCGGATTTCAATCCCGGGATACTCATTTCTGAACCCACTCGTGATGCGCTCTATACTGGGCGCCCCCTTCATTTACTTCCTGAACTTACTTCATTTTCTTGCCTCACCGGGCATTGTCAGCTCTTTTATGGTTCTTGCGGAGGCGGGGCCATGGAAGAGAAGCGATGCGCTCATTGTGGTTGTCCTTTGGAGCTGAATTCACGTTTGAAGAATCAGCGCTACTGTGGTGAGAAGGAGTGCCAGCGCGCCAGGAAAAGACTGTGGCAGAAGAATAAAATGGCCACAGATCCCGACTACCAGGACAATCAACGGAGGTGTAACACGGCTTGGCGGGAGAAAAACCGGCATTATTGGCGTGACTACCGCAGGAGCCATCCCGAGTGTTCGGAAAGGAACCGCCTACTGCAGAAAGCGCGCAGAAGTCGGCGAAGCGTTGCAAAGATGGACGCGTCGGAAAAGATTTCATCCTTGAAAACGGGAACTTACTGGGTGATTCCGGAAAAGAGCGTTGCAAAGATGGACGCGTTCGTCGGCAAAGTCCTTCTGGTTCCGGTAACTTGAGTGGGGCCCTGTGCGTTGCAAAAGAGGACTCCATGTACTTGGATGACCCAGGCGGCTAATGTCGGCGCCATGAGGGAGATAAGCCATGATAGAGAAAACAATCCTTTGTCCCGAACGTGTCAGGAAGATCGAAGGAAGCTTTGCCTTCATAGAGCACCGGTTCCTTCGGGATGGCTTCTGGGTGAGCCTTTCTCACGACGAGCTGCTGCTCTATCTGCTGCTTGTCTTGGCGGCAGACCGGGCAGGCCTGTCCTACTACGGCTACGATAAGCTGTGCACCCTTCTGGGCATTCCGGTGGACGAATACATCGTGGCAAGAAACGCTCTGATCGATAAGGACCTCATCGCCTTCGACGGCCGTCTTTTCCAGGTGCTCTCCCTTCCGGCAAAACCGGCGATGAGGGCAAAACGTCTTTTGCGCTCCACCGAGGATATGGCCGAACGTGATCCGGCCACCATCCACCAGATTCTCCGGGATGCTTTTAAGTGATGGCCGCCGGCGAGATTTTGCGCATCGAGGGCTTATCCGGCATGGATGGAGAGCGGGTGAGCGCAATAGAGACTCTTGAGATGGAGATCGCTCATCTGGACCTGAGATACGCTCACACACGGATTACGAACAAGGGATCGCTGGTCCGCCTGGCGGCATCCATCGAGCAATGGGGCCAGAGCATCCCGGTCATCACCGTCGCCCCGAGTGTGCTCATCGACGGCTACCGGAGAGTGGCGGCGCTAAAGCTATGCAAACGGGATACGGTCCTGGCCGAGCGATGGAGCTGCGGGGAAGATCAGGCGTTGGTTCGACTGCTCGCAGTCGGCTGTGAGCAAAGATGGGATGTCTTTGAGCAGGCCGCCATCATCCGGGAACTGGTCTTCTGCCATAGGGTGTCCCAAGTTCGAGTGGCACGACTCCTCGGGAAAGACCCGAGTTGGGTATCAAGACGCCTTGGTCTCCTTGAGTCTCTGCCCGAGGAGGTCCTTAAAAAGGTCAGGTCCGGGCGCCTTTCCAGCTGGGCGGCATCTCGCGTGCTTGCACCGTTGGCGCGCGCCAACGCCGATCATGCCACCTCGCTTTGTCGTTGGGTCAGCCGGGAGCATGTATCGACCAGGGAGCTTGCCCGATTTTTCGACCACTACAAGTGTGCGGCGACCATCACCCGCGAACGGATGGCGGCCGAGCCGGCCATCTTCATAAAGGCTATGGGGGAGCGAAAAAAGGATAAAGAGGCAGCTCTTCTCCGTGCCGGCGTTGAAGGCAAGTGGCTCTCAGACCTTTCGGGGCTGGTGGCGACACTGCGTCGTCTCAACCGCCAGACCGAAGCCCTTTTTCACCTGGTCGTAAAGGACCGGGACCTTGTCGTTGCAACCCTGAAAGAAACAAAAGAGATCATCGGGTCAATCGAGGAGAAGATAAGGAGCGCAGATGATCGGAAACGACCTGAAAGAGGCGGTGAAGACCCTTCAGCGCAAGGGGATGGGAATCCGCCAGATCGGCTTGGCTCTCAAGGTGTCCAGGAACACCGTCCGCAAGGTCCTTCGCGGCAAGGACGATGAGCAGGGCCCAAAGCATTCCAGGTGGCAGGGGGCGTTGGCCGATCTGCCGGAGGTCTTCAATCGGTGCAAAGGGAATGTGGTAAGGGTCCGCGAGATACTTTTGGAAAGGCATGCCCTTTCCATCCCTTACAGCACCCTCACCCGCATGGTTCGCGAGTTGGAGCTTAGAGTTGGCAAAAAGAAGACCCGGGCCGGAATCTATGAGTTCGGTCCCGGTGTGGAGATGCAGCACGACACATCTCCTCACGATATAGTCGTGGGTGGAAGAAGAATTACCGCTCAGTGCGCCTCGCTTGTACTCTGCTTCAGCAGGCGGTTGTTCTTCCAATATTATCCCTCATACACCCGATTCGAGGCCCGCCACTTCCTGACCTCGGCCTTTCGTTTCATGGACGGTGCCTGTCCCCGGTGCATCATCGATAACACGAGCGTCATCGTGGCCCATGGCGCAGGGGCCAATGCCGTGATGGCGCCGGAGATGGAGGGGTTTGGACTCGTCTTCGGGGTGACCTTCGAGGCTCATGAAGTCGACGATTGCAATCGAAAAGGACGTGTGGAACGCCCATTTTCCTATATAGAAGGAAATTTTCTGGTCGAACGGACCTTTGTTGACTGGAGCGATCTCAACCGGCAGGCAGTCCAGTGGTGTCAGGATACTTCCAACCCGAAGCCCAAACGCTCGTTGGGCATGATGAGCCCCGACGCCGTCTACATTATTGAGAAACCTTCTCTCAAAGCCCTGCCGCCCTGGATTCCGCCCGTTTATCAGTGCCTGTTCCGAGTGGTCGATATCTCGGGATATGTTTCCGTCGAGACAAACCGGTACTCGGTTCCCGAGCGGTTGGTCGGCAAAAAGGTCGAAGTACACAAAAGCTGGGACAGAGTCGAGGTCTTCTTCGGAAACCGCAAGGTGGCCGACCACCGTAGATTGATTGAAAAATCCGATACGCGGGTGCTCGACCCTTCGCACCACCTAAGGAAATCGCCTCCTCGCAGCGGTCCCTGCAGCGAGGAAAAAGAGCTCCGCGCAAGTTCGAAAACCCTCGACCTCTATGTGGACCAGATCAGAATGAAGTTTCCCGGGAGGGCGGTAAGACCCTTGAGACGTCTGCTCGATCTCAAACGCACCTATCCCGAGGAGGCCTTCAATGCGGCCTGCGAGCAAGCCCTCCGCTATGGGCTCTTCGATCTCACACGACTGGAAAGGCTGATCCTGGAAAGGGTCGCCGGTGACTTCTTCCGTATCGACGAGGAGGACGAATCTTGAGAGAAAATCTGCGCACTCTGCTTGCCAAGCTCAAGCTAAGAGGCATGGAAAAGGTCCTCGATTCCGAGATCCAAAGAGCGCAAAAAGAGGGAAGCGCCCTCCCCGAGGTGCTCTACCGGCTCCTCATGGAGGAGGACCGCTTTCGTGAGGAGCGAAGCCTCGACTATCGAATACAACAGGCAAAAATCCCCTGGAACTGGACGCTTCAGACCTTCCCCTTCGACCGCAAGCCCGATCTTAACCGTTCGCAGATACAAACTCTGGCCGGCTTGTCCTTTGTGGAGGGCGCTCAAAATGTTGTCTTTATCGGAGAGACCGGCACGGGGAAAACAGGACTGGCTATAGGTCTTCTTCGCCAGGCTATCTTGTCGGGCTATCGCTGTCGTTTCTTCAAGGCCCAGGACCTAATGGATTCGCTCTACGCATCCCTTGCCGACAGATCCACTCAAAAACTGATCAAAACCCTTTCCCGCTACACGGTATTGCTCATTGACGAACTTGGCTATCTGACCCTTAAACCAGAACAGGTCAATGCGTTCTTCAGGCTGATGGATGAACGATACGGCAAAACCTCCACGCTCATCACAACAAATCTCGAATACAACGACTGGTATCCCCTTTTCCAAAGAAAACCCCTGGTCGATGCCCTCCTCAATCGCCTTCAACACCATTGCATAACTATCCGAGTGGGTGGGCCCTGCCTGCGTGTCCCGGAAGAACAGCAACCCGCTCCCTCCACCCCGTAAACCGCTTCCTGGAAGAAGCACCAGTCCCCTTGTAAAGGAAAGAACCTTCCGGTAATCTCACCTGGCTGTCCGGCCTCACCGCCGGATACTCTCTATTTTCCTGGAAGTATAAAAATCAGATATTTGAAGAAAATCTACAGCCGAATGGCTGAGGGGAGGAAGTCGAAGCACTGCGCACCATCCGGGTCAGTTCTTTTGAGCAGAAATGGGTCA
>JBMFWU010000268.1:0-4531 GCA_049964955.1 Syntrophobacteraceae bacterium | reverse complement strand
GCGGCCTCAACCGCCGCGCTGAGTCCGGCCATGCCGCCGCCGACAACGAGCACCGTCCGGTCGCCGCTGCGGGTATCGGAGGTAGTAAAGTATCCTGCCATGTTCACTCCCGGAATGGAGCTTTCCACATTTTCTTGCAAAACGATTTTACAGGCTGTAGCCTTGCGGTCTGCGAGGTTGCCAGTCTGTAGAGTAAGCAGTTACTATATAAGCGAGAATGTTTAGCGAGGCAATGACAAGGGTCGAACAAGAAAAGAGCATCCTGACATGATGAATTTTCTTACAGTAAAAACGGCAGAAGAAGTTTTGCAGATGGTGGAGAGCTTTGAGCCTCTGGATTCTGAAAGAGTCGATCTTTACTCCGCCCCCGGCCGCATTCTTGCCGAAGCGATTACCGCCCCGGAGTCGGTTCCTCATTTCAACCGGGCGTTGATGGACGGTTTTGCCGTGCGGGCACGGGACACGTTCGGGGCCTCCGAGTCCCAGCCCGGGCTCCTGCAGTTCGGGGGCGAGGTCAGAATGGGCGAGGCTTCCCGGTTGGAACTTTCGCCTGGAAGCGGTGTTGCCATCCCTACCGGTGGAATGCTTCCGGCTGGCGCTGATTCGGTGGTGATGATAGAGCACACCAGCAGACTCGACAGCGAGACGATCGAGATCATGAAGCCGGCGGCCCCGGGAGAAAATGTCCTCATGGCCGGGGAGGACATCCCGTGCGGAGAGGCCGTGTTTTCTGCCGGAAAGCTTTTGCGCCCCCAGGATATCGGGGCCCTTGCGGCCCTGGGAATCGACTCCGTCTCCGTCTATCGCAAGCCGCGCGTCGCCATCCTTTCGACCGGAGATGAAATCGTGCCGGTTCCCACCACGCCGCTTCCACCGGGGAAGATCAGAGACATCAATTCGTTTACGCTGGCGGCTCAGATCTCCGAAGTGGGAGCCGTTCCGGGAACCGTCGAGCGTGTCGGAGACGATCTGGATTCTCTTGTCAGGGCATGCCGGCTCGCATTGGAAGATCACGATGTCATACTCCTGTCGGGGGGAAGCTCGGTAGGGGTGCGGGACTTGACCGTTTCGATCCTCGATTTTCTTCCCGGGGCCGAACTGCTCGTCCACGGGGTGGCTGTTCGCCCCGGAAAACCAACCATACTCGCCCGGGTGGGCGCTAAAATCCTCTGGGGTTTGCCGGGCCATCCGATATCCGCCATGACAATCTGCAGAACGTTTGTTTTGCCCTGCCTTTCCGCGCTGCAGGGCCTTAGAGAAAAACCGGTGTGGAAGGAGCTGGACGCGGAGCAGGCGGTGCTCACCCGAAGGGTCCCCTCGGTCCATGGGAGAACCGACTACGTCCCGGTGGTTTTGAGCAAAGAGGGGGAAGATCTCGCAGCGACCCCGGTGTTTGGAAAATCGGCCATGATCAGCGCTCTTACAAAGTCCGATGGTTACATCGTCATCCCCGCGCACGAGGAAGGGCTCGATGCGGGTTCGGCGGTCAAGGTGCATTTGTTCCACAGCAACTTCTTGAGATGAGGCCTGGGGGCGGCCCGAACAGGAGTAAAATTCCTATGCGAATCGAGGTCCGTTTGTACGCCACGTTGCGGCGATTTTCTCCCGGTGCCGAAGGGGGCACGCTCTTTATCGATGTCCCCCGGGGCGCCACGGCGGCGGAAGCGATCGCCACAGTCGGAGTCGATGCCGGTCAGGTTCACCTGCTGATGATCAACGGGAGGAACAGCCCTTTTGAGCAAACATTGGCAGAGGGGGATCGGATGGGTTTGTTTCCTGCGGTAGGAGGCGGGTAATGGCTGCAAAGGATTCGCTGGCCTTGCTCGCCAGGGGGGAGATCCCGGAGAGGTACCAGAGAAATTCAGGCACCATCGGCATCGCCGGGCAAAAGCGTTTGCTCGAGGCAAGAGTTGCCGTCGTCGGTGCGGGGGGGTTGGGGGGAAGCGTCATCGAACTGCTTGCCAGGCAGGGCGTGGGGTTTCTCCGCGTTATCGACGGGGATTGTTTTGCCTTGCACAATCTCAACCGGCAGTTGTTCGCGACCCTGAAAACCCTCGGGAAAAACAAGGCGGAAGTCGCCGCGGAAAGGATTGCCGAAGTCAATTCCGACGTCGATGTTCACGCCGTCCCGCAGATGCTGGAGGAAAAGAATGCGAAGACACTGCTCGACGGAATGGATGTCATTGTCGATGCCCTCGATTCGATAGCCTGCCGGCTGCTTTTGTGCCAAACGGCTCAAAGGCTCGGCATTCCGCTGGTCCACGCCGCGATTGCCGGATGGACCGGCCAGGTCGCAACGATTTTGCCCGATGGTCCCGGACTGGAAAAGATCTACAGAACACCCATGCAGAAGGGAATAGAAGCCGAATTGGGTACGCCTGCGCCTACGCCCGCACTCGCCGCCGCCGTTCAGGCCCGGGAGGTCGTCAAACTCCTTACCGGGATCGGTGAACCCCTTGCCGGGAAGCTGCTCTATTTCGATACGGAACGAAACATCTATGAACTGCTGCGTTTGGGATAAACATTCTGTAAAAAGAGGGGCGGCCGTCACTTCTTCCGGATTCGACATTGCGTTCGGGCAATGGCACTCCTTGTAGAAAGCGGTTGCTTTCAGGTCTGTACGCAGTGTAGAATGCCACACATAAGGAGCTTTGGACTCAATGGAAACAGGGCTTCAAAAGCAGATGGAACTCATCGAAAGATACCTTGGCGGAGCTGGCAAGGCTGCTGTGGCTGCCGGTGTCACCGCCACTTCCTGGTCGAGGTGGAAGGCGGGAAACCCCTTACCCGCAGGGCCGAGTCTCAAGATTATAGAAAAGCTCCACGAAGAAGCATTAAGCCATTTGCCGAGTGAACATCAGGCCAATGCCACGACAAATTCGGCGGCAAACGAATTAAAGAGCCGCTCCGTCAAGACGCCTGCAAGAAACGTCTATCTCAAAATGAGGACCCTCCAGGCAGCCCGCGAGATGTGGGAGGGAAAAACCGGCGGGCTGCGGACGGTAACAGAACGGGTCGCCACGACTTCCAGTGTCGGGCGTGTCACGGCCCGGCCGGTTGTCTCGGAGCGTTCCGTGCCGCACTACCATGGCGCGGCGATGGACGGCTATGCCGTGCGCGCCGGAGATACCTACGGGGCCGGCGACACTTCGCCCCTCTGCCTGCGTGTTGGAGAAACCGCCCACGCGGTCGATACCGGCGATATACTTCCCGAAGGCACAGACGCGGTTATCATGATTGAGGATGTCGAAAATATCTCCCCGCACGAGATTGAAATCCGGGCGGCCGCGTTTCCGTGGCAACACGTGCGCAAGGTGGGAGAAGACATCGTTTGCGGGGAATTGCTTCTGCCGCAAAATCATGTTGTGAGACCTGCGGATGCGGGGTCTTTGCTGGCGGCGGGAATCCTTGGCCTGGAAGTTTTCGGAAAGCCGAAAGTATTCGTCCAGCCCACGGGAGATGAGATCATTCCGGCTGAAAGAGCCGCCGATGCCAAGCCTGGCGACATAATAGAGTTTAACGGCACAATCCTTTCCGCAATGGTCGAAGAATGCGGCGGGACCCCGATGCTTGGCGCCATTGTACCCGACGACTATGAATCGCTGAAGGATGCCCTGCGAAACGGGGTGGAGACGGCCGATGTCGTTTTGATGATGGCGGGGTCCTCGGCCGGGTCGGGCGACTTCATTCGCGCCGTTCTCGAAGAGATGGGCGAAGTGCTGACACACGGAGTCGCCATGATGCCCGGAAAACCGGTCGTCCTCGGAATGGTGAACGGAAAACCCGTCATCGGACTCCCGGGATATTCGGTGTCGGCGATCATGGCTTTCGAACAGTTTGTGAGGCCGCTTCTCTATTCTTTCCAGGGAGCGCCCTGTCCGGCCTTTCCCACCATTTCGGCAACTCTTGGAAGGAGAATGCCCTCCAAGCTGGGTCTGGAAGAATTTGCCCGTGTCATCCTTGGCCGGGTCAATGGCGAAGTGGTGGCAATGCCCCTCCAGAGGGGGGCCGCCATAATCACCTCGCTCACGCGCGCCGACGGCATCCTGCAGATCCCCCAGGAACTGGAAGGCCTTGAGGAGGGCGCCCGGGTCGAGGTGAGGCTCCTGCGGCCCCGGGAAGTGCTCGACCATACTCTTGTGATGATTGGAAGCCACGATAACACGATCGATCTCATCGCCAACGAACTCAAGGGCCGCGATGGCAGGATCCATCTTTCCTCCAGCAATGTAGGCAGCCTCGGGGGACTCACGGCGCTGCAGCGCGGTCAGGCCCATTTTGCCGGCTCGCACCTGCTTGACACGCAAACCGGAGAATACAACTTTTCCTATATAGAGCGTTATTTGAGAGGCACGCCCGTGCGGGTCGTCCAGCTTGCGATGCGGGAGCAGGGATTGCTCATAGCCAAAGGAAACCCCAAAAAGATAACGGGAATAGAAGACATCCTTCGACCGGATGTATCTTTTATAAATCGACAGGCCGGTTCGGGAACACGCGTTCTTTTCGACTACAGTATCCGGCAGATGGGACT
>JBMFWU010000267.1:0-4546 GCA_049964955.1 Syntrophobacteraceae bacterium | reverse complement strand
CCATCGATACTCTCCCCATTTTGCGGGTCTTGACATGACCCCTGGGTTATTCAATTCAGATGAGCGAATTCTTTACAAACACTGATGGAAACGAGTTCATTACGTACAGTACAACAAACTGTCCTGTTTTGCGCGGATTTTTTCGAGGCATGCTTTACGGCGTTTTAATCATAACTGGAATGAATCTGTGGATAGTCCAGGTTTTTCACGTGAAGGCGCGATGAACCCTGGAGGGCTTGGAGTGGAGAAGGTAGAAACCGCGACGAGTCCATGTCAGACTTTGACGCCGCCGACAAGGGAGAAGGGGACCCGTACAGTTCAGTCCATTCCCCCATATGAACACCACGGCCAGCTGGTGAAGTCCCGAGAGAATGGGTTGTCACGGGTTCCTTCCGGGTGTATGATGAGGAACAATCGAAGCACCTTTGGGACGTAAGCAGAAGGGGTAAGTATGAATGCTGAAATTCTGGTTTCCCTTCATAGACATTGGGTGTGGGCTGACCGGCAAAAGGAGCTATTTGAGTACTACCTAAGGACGGAAGGGCAACCATCGCCGGAAAGCCTCAAGCCTGATAAACCGTACATGTTGAGCAGTATGTTTACTTGTATGTTTTTGTGGTATGGTCTCCTTTATGTGACATGCGACGGGATTGAAAAAGTAGGCAAAACCAAGATGGCGCATGTTTCACCGACTTTCAATCAAGTAAAGGGAACGCTCTATCAATTTCGAAATGCTATGTTTCATGTTCAACCTCAGTATTGGTCGCCAAAGCTGCTGAACATCTTCAGAGATCAGCAAACCGTTGAACGAATCCGCGCAACACACGTCAATGTTGGAACATGGTTGGAGGAACAATTGAAACCATACACTCAACGAAATGCGAATACCCCAGCGCGTTAGCCGTGGCATTGGCGAATTAGCAGTCCCGGAGAAATTCGTTCAACTCTTCTCGTTCACAGAGGACGAGTGCTAAATAAGCGAAAGACACTGACCAACCCCTATTTCTTCCTACCAACCAGCGTCGCAGCCAAAACCTGCCACCTATTAGCTGTTTATTCTTGAAGAAAATGATTGTGCGCGTAGTTGCGGAGAAAAGAATCAAAATGAAGTAAGACTGCTTTAGTCTTCGTGAATGCCTTGAAGCCAGTTCAACACGCCCTCACAAAATAAGTTGACGGAAAATCCCAACTCCCACTCTACGTCGCGTTGTTTACCACGTAAAGTTATTGTTGCCTTTTCAATCCCGTTCTCAAGAAATTTGGAGACACTGTCTGCATGAATTATCTTGTCACAGATATCTTTAATGGTGAATAATGCAGGTTCTTCAGCGCCTCCCTTGTAGCGGTAGAATAGTCCACAGTGTTGCACATACCCTGCTGTATCATCGTGTGGAGTCCCTTGATAGAACTTGGTTCTGATGGCTATGGCCAGGGTTAATAATTGTTCTGTAAGTAGTTCAGTATAGAGGACCTTACTCGTAGCATCTGTGTCATGGTGAGTGCTGTCCACAAGTAGATGGTAGGCGGATAGGTCAAGCGCGTGACATTGAATTGCCAATGACCTGATTCTATTGACACTCATATTGTATTTACCGAAAAGTTCCATTGGCTACACTCCTAATGCATTTTCGCGCATTTTAATCTTGGTCAACCTGAACTGCAAACCAACATCTGTGAAGCTCTCGCCCATTATTTGAACATGTGCCATATAAGGGGACGGCTTTTTCCTCATGGCGCAAGTTGAAGTTCCGCAATCGGAAGAAGTTCGTCAAGGTATTGCACGTGCGGATCGGTGATTATCAAGCGGCAGCGAATCAACTGTACTCCGCCATAATTTTTGATTCCATCTGCGGGAACAGTCGTCAGAACCTTGCCAGCGAACGGCTGTATTGTGCCGGTATAGAGCACTCGCTTTTCACAACCGGCGTACAATTCGTCCTTTGTCATGGCTGCCCTCTATTTTTCGCAGTTGGGTTTTTTCGTCGATAGAGTCTACCACGCCTGAGCACCGCGCACCAAAAAAATTCGACACGCTCTTTTGCTCTTTTGTCCGGTGAAAGTAGTACAAAAATTGCGTTGAAAACCCGATTGCAAGAGCAAGAATTCTTGGTATCCTTCTTTCCCATATTCCCCGAGCTACATCATTAGTCCTTTGCGCTTGTGGCTTATCTCCCCGGAAAGCCAGGGAGTCCCCGCCCTTGGCTTCTTTTCTAGGAATCGTAAGGCAGGCATGAGTGGAATTGGGTGAAATTATGGACAAGAAAGAATTAAGAAAATTGGTCAATTCGATTGATACCTGCTTTGGGCGCGGCATTGTAATCTCTGCTATCGAGCTTAACGCGACAGCACGGAATTCGATTGATGAGCACCTACGCCTCCTCCGAGAACAACTAAATGGCAATATGGACGAAAATGCTGTAAAGGAAATCGTCCATGCTATGAGCGCCGCACTTTGGGAGCCTCTCAATCACGCGGTCGAGAACTGGCTCGAACAAGAGGGCCGATTAAGACAGCTTAGGCAAACAACGGAGGCGCTGCTGAAAATGCTCCTCCTGGAATCGCTGAGCCGGTAGAAGGAACTTATGGAGCGCCTGAATACATGACACGTTTTGATTTTCCCTCCTCCACCCCCGCTAAAAATCCTCCTCGACGTTGAAGGCGCAGGCGGGTTGCGCGGTGGTGGGCGGGTGCGCTGTGAAAAAGGCTCGAATTTCAGGCAAGGTGAATAAAAGGTGAAAGGCATATGCTCCGGTGTGTCTTCCTTTAATTCCGTATCATGGTAACTGCGTGTTTTGTTTGTGTATTTAGCGCCTCAAAACGTAGATGAAAATAGTAACTTAAATATGCAGGTCTATCCTGTCGAGTATCGGACCGGAAATTCTTCCCCTGTATCTCGTAACTGTTGCAGGCGAGCAGGAACAGGGCCGGACCGGATCGCCCGAGTAGCCGCACGGACACGGGTTCATCGCGCCGATGAGCATAAATCGCGCCGGGTAGGTCAAAGCCATTGCCGCCCGAGCGATCGTCACTTGTCCGCCTTCGAGCGGTTGCCGCAAAAGGTCGATTACATTTCGCCGAAACTCGGGGAACTCGTCCAGGAAAAGGACCCCGTTGTGCGCGAGGCTCACCTCGCCGGGCTTGGGTATCTGGCCTCCGCCCACAAGGCCGGCGTCGGATATGGTGTGGTGAGGTGCGCGAAACTGGCGCCTTGCGATCAGGGGGTTGTTATCGAGCAACCCCGCCACACTGTATACCTTCGAGGTCTCGACGGCTTCTTCGAAGCTAAGAGGCGGAAGTATTCCGGAGACCCGCTGGGCGAGCATGGTTTTCCCCGACCCCGGAGGGCCGATCATCAACACATTGTGATTTCCCGCAGCCGCAACTTCGAGCGCCCGTTTCGCATGCTCCTGGCCTTTTACGTCTTCGAAGTCGAGTTCCTCGGCCACATCCACGCGCCATAGCGAGTCCGGGTCGGTTTTCAAAACGGACAGCTCCGAACGGCCGTTGCAATGTTCGACGACTTCGGAGAGATGATGTGCGGGGCGAACCGAAAACGGCGGCGAGTCGCCGCTGACGGGTTGCCCGCCTGCTTCGCGGGCGTTCCCTCCTCCGGTTTTCGTCAGCACCGCGGCCTCTCGGGCGTTATCGGCCGGAAGGACCATGTCGGTGTAGCCGCTATCCCTTGCCCGGATCGCCATCGAAAGGCAGCCGGCAACCGGCTTGACCCTTCCGTCAAGGGCCAGTTCGCCGCAAAAGACCATCTTCGCGGCCTTATCCGCGTTTACCAGCCCCATGGCCGCCAGGATACCGACCGCTATCGGCAGATCGAACCCGGCGCCCTCCTTTTTTAAGGCTGCGGGTGCAAGGTTTACCGTTATTCTTTCAAAGGGAAAGGGGTAGCCGCTGTTTTGAATCGCCGCCTTGACCCTGTCCTTACTCTCTTTTACGATGTTATCGGGAAGCCCCACCACCGATAAGCCCGGAAGGCCCGAGGCAATGTCGACTTCTACTTCCACCAGGATGGCGTCAATACCGAGAAGAGAACACGTGCAGGTTTTGGCGATCATTTGCGCTGCCCCGCTTTTGCTGAAAGGGAAAATTACCGACTGATATTATTTGCATAAACGAGAAAAAATAGCAATTATGTCTGAAAGGCAACCTGTGCGCAGCGCCTCAAGCGTTTTGCACGGCTGGTTCAATCAGGGTTGCGAATTTACACTCGCCGGGTTCTTGCGCGGCTCTAGCCGGGAGCGGGACATGCCAAGGGCGCGTAGACATTTCTTGATGGGGTACGCCTGGCATATAACACACAGATGCCATAAGAAGGAGTTCCTCCTCAAGTTTGCCAAAGATCGACTGTCGTGGATGCATTGGCTCTTTGAGGCGAAAAAACGCTATGGATTTTGCGTGCTCAACTACGTCGCCACATCCAACCACATTCATCTGCTTGTTCTCGATCGCGGGAAGGGCGAAGTCATATCGAGGTCGATGCAGTTGGCCGCCGGCCGAACTGCCCAGGAGTTCAACCAAAGAAAGAAACGCAACG
>JBMFWU010000266.1:0-4582 GCA_049964955.1 Syntrophobacteraceae bacterium | reverse complement strand
ACCTTTACTGAGAGTAATGGGAGACCGCACACATTTGCGTCCAAGTCTGCGCCTTGGGTCAGTCACATAAGTGCAAGAGGAGCAATGAGATGAGCAAAAAGAACTCAGTCGTTAAAATCTACAATACCCACACCGAGGCCGAAGCCGCGGTCAAAGAGCTCCAGAAATCGGGCTTTGACATGAAGCAGCTCTCAGTGGTGGGGAAGGACTATCACACCGAGGAGAATATCGTCGGGTTCTACAACGCCGGGGACCGGATGAAGTTCTGGGGCAAACTCGGGGCCTTTTGGGGAGGGTTGTGCGGGCTTTTCTTCGGCTCGGCCTTCTTCGTCATTCCCGGGTTGGGGCAACTGGTGGTGCACCAATAGTTACCGGACGCCCGGGCCTATAAGAGATGGATTCCACCAGAAGGGAGACAGTTTATGAAAGATATCAATCGGATTCTGGTTGTTAGCAGATCTACGAAACATTGTCAAAAAGCTGTTCACTACGGAATTTCTCTTGCTCAAAAATACGGAGCAAAGCTTTTCGTGATTCATGTCCTGCATAATCCTTTCACCTTGAAAGGTTGGAACATTGGCATCCCTTCTTTGCAGATGGAATATGAAAGATTGCAGCAAACATTCCGGGAAGATATCGATCACATGGTCGAAGCTGAAAAAACAAAGGGCCTGGCTGTGGAAGCGGTCATGAAAGAGGGCAACCCCGCTGAAGAAATCATAAAGATGGTCGAGGAAGAAAATATCGACCTGCTCATCATGTTGACCCACGAGGAAGGTCATTTCGAGCACTTTCTATTCGGCCGTGACAATGAGGATTTGATACGCAAGATGCCCTGTTCCATCATGTTGGTCAAAAAAGAACCTGACAAGGCAGCGTAGTGCGGGGCTTCCCGGCGCATCGTGGAACAAGGGAGTCGAATTCCCGGACAGCCTCCCCGGGCGCCGGCACTGGAGAGTAAAAAGGCAAGAACATGAAAAACAATCCTGGAGTCAAAGGCAAAACGCAAATAATGGCGACTGCCGCAACGTCAAGACAGCAACTTCTCTTCCGATGGGGTCATTTTTTAGCTCGCTCTTCCGGGCCCGTCCATATCGTCGGGGGCATAGGCCTCGCCTTCCCGGGCGGCCGACCGTGGTTATTATGATCCCGATGGTTATTATGGTGGTGGCGGTTATCGCGATGGTCATGGCGGCGGTTATCGCGGTCGCAGGCGATAATAAATATGTCAGTAATGAAACACTGACGATCGGATTTCGTGGTCAACGCTAATGTCATTAATCAAGGAGATCCACATGAATAAAACTCTTATGTCCATAGTTGTTCTGGCCGGCTTTGTCGCATTGGTGGGCTTGTCTGTTGCCACCCATGCCGCTGAGTCGGTCGGGAACGTGGTGGATGATACGGTAATTACTACTACAATTAAGGCTGAGTTGGCAAAAGATATTCGGCTGGCGACACTTACCGGCATTGACGTTAGCACTACACAAGGTGTGGTTACCATCACTGGTAAGGTGCCTGACAGTAAAGAGAAAGCGATGGTAGAGCAGAAAGTCCGGAACGTAAAGGGTGTTGTCAAAATACACAATGAGTTGAAGATAGTTTCTCCGTCAAAAAAAGAGTGATCCGAACAGGTGGCGGAAGCCTGTATCGCCGGCAAGGTACCTGCCCGAAGGGGAGCCGGTGAAGAATATAGCGTCGGCGCTCGCGTCCGGCGTCTGCTTTGGGCCGGCGCCGGCGCCAAGAACCCGGACTACAGCGATGTGAAATACATAGAGGCCCTCATCGGACCGGACACAGTCAACACAGCCTCGCCGGAAACCCTTGACGCCTGCCGCGATCACGCAGAGCCCAAAGCCAGGCGCGATCAAGAGGTCAAGGAAGCCCGACGGGTGCTGGAGCAACTGCCGCAACTGGGCATCGATATGGACGATGTGGCCCGGCAACTCGAGGACGAAGGAGTGGAGAAATTCAACAAGCCGTTCGACAAGCTGATGGCGACCTTGGCGCAAAGGTCGCTACACGAGGTGAGTTGACCTCGAATGTAACCGATACCGGGGGATTGCTGATTGACAGTTTTGCACGAACTGAAGGAGAAACCATGAGCAAAAGAACCCGCGCCGGCCACCCGATATATGCTCTATTACCCACGGAAATCGAGGGATTCGACTCCCTTGCCGAACTGGCCCTGGATATGCGCTGGTCATGGAATCACGCCACCGACGAAGTGTGGCGGCAGCTTGATCCCCAACTGTGGGAAATCACGCACAATCCCTGGGTTGTCCTGCAGACGGTCTCGCGCGACCGGATCGAGCGCGTGTTGGCCGATCCCGTGTTTCGCAAACACATCGAGGGACTGGTGCAGACCCGGCGCCAAGCGGTGGAGGCGCCCGCGTGGTTTCAGCAGAATCATCCGCAGTCCCCCCTTACCTGCGCCGCCTATTTCAGCATGGAGTTTATGTTGAGCGAAGCTTTGCCCATCTATTCCGGCGGGCTTGGCAATGTGGCCGGCGATCAGCTAAAAGCCGCAAGCGACCTGGGCGTGCCGGTAGTCGGAGTGGGGCTGCTCTATCAGCAAGGCTATTTTCGCCAGGTGATCGACAAGGACGGAGCCCAACAGGCCCTTTTTCCGTATAACGACCCGGGACAGTTGCCGATCACGCCTGTGCGCCAGAAAAACGGCGAGTGGTTGCGGTTGGAGGTCGCCCTGCCAGGCTACTCGGTCTGGCTGAGGGCCTGGCAGGCCCGGGTCGGCAGGGTGAAACTTTACCTGCTGGACAGCAATGACTCGGCAAACTTCCCAGCGCATCGGGGAATTACCAGCGAACTGTATGGCGGCGGGCCGGAGTTGCGCCTCAAGCAGGAACTGCTCCTCGGAATCGGCGGATGGCGACTGCTTGGCGCGCTTGGCATCCAGCCGGAAGTCTGCCATTTGAATGAAGGGCATGCGGCCTTTGCCGTGCTGGAACGCGCCCGCAGCTTCATGCAGGAGACCGCGCAACCATTTGAAGTCGCGCTGTCCGTCACGCGAGCGGGGAACCTCTTCACTACTCACACGGCAGTGACCGCCGGCTTCGATCGTTTCGCCCCAACCCTCATCGAGCAATACCTGAGCGGGTATGCCGAGCAGAAGCTCGACATACCCCTCCACGATTTACTGGCCCTTGGCCGCCGGAACCCGAACGACTCGTCGGAGAGTTTCAACATGGCGTACCTGGCAGTCCGGGGGAGCGGTGCGGTCAATGGCGTGAGCCGCTTGCACGGAGAGGTGAGCCGACAAATCTTTTTGCCTCTTTTCCCCCGTTGGCCGCAGGACGAAATTCCGGTCGGACATGTGACTAACGGAGTTCACATGCCGAGCTGGGACTCGGCAGAATCCGACGATCTTTGGACAAACACCTGTGGGAAAGACCGCTGGTTGGGGACGGTTGGAACCTTGGAGCAGGACATCCATTGCGTCTCCGACGCCGGCCTTTGGCAATTTCGCTCCTCCGCAAGAAAGTCTCTTATTGAATACGCCCGCGAGCGATTGTCCAGGCAACTGAGCGTCTCGGGCAGGCCGTCCGAGGAGGTTGACAGGGCGAAGCATCTATTCGATCCCAACGCGTTGACACTGGGCTTTGCTCGGCGCTTTGCTACCTACAAGAGGCCGAACCTGCTCCTGCACAATCCGGAGCGGCTGCTTGGTCTCTTAAACAATCCCGAGCGCCCGGTGCAGCTCATGATCGCCGGCAAGGCCCATCCGGCAGATCAGGCGGGACAGGCGCTGATTCAGGAATGGATGAATTTCATCCGCCGGCCCGAAGCACGCCCCCATGTGATCTTCCTGAGCGATTACGACATGCTCTTGACCGAACAACTGGTGCAGGGGGCCGATGTCTGGATCAACACGCCACGGCGGCCCTGGGAGGCGTGTGGAACGAGCGGCATGAAGGTGCTCGTAAATGGAGGCATCAATCTCTCGGAATTGGACGGCTGGTGGGTGGAAGCATACTCGCCGGAAGTGGGGTGGGCGTTAGGGGACGGTCTGGAGCATGGCGACGATCCGGCGTGGGACGCTGTCGAAGCCGACACGCTCTACGACCTGCTGGAGCGGGAGGTGATCCCCGAGTTCTATGCCCGAGACGATAAGGGCATTCCCACCGCCTGGGTCGCGCGAATGCGCGAAAGCATGGCTCGTTTGACGCCGCGCTTCTCCGCCAACCGTGCTGTGCGCGAATACACGGAGCAACACTACCTCCCGGCTGCGTCAGCCTACCGGGAACGTTCTGCCGATAAGGGCTCAGCGGTCGCGCAGACAGTCAACTGGCGACAAAATCTGGAGCAGAAATGGGCCGGGCTTCACTTCGGAGACTTTCGGGTCGAAACCAATGCGGACCACCACGTGTTCGAGGTCGAAATTTTTCTCAACGATCTGGCCCCGGATGAGGTGCGGGTTGAGCTTTATGCGGACGGGATAAACGAGGGCGAACCCGTGCGAGAGGCAATGAAGTGCGTGCGATCGCCGGCCGACACGTCCCCCGATTGCCTCTATCACGCAACGGTACCCGCTCTACGTCCGGCGGGAGACTACACGGCGCGG
>JBMFWU010000265.1:0-4592 GCA_049964955.1 Syntrophobacteraceae bacterium | reverse complement strand
CATGTCCGGATCTTTGGGGGGCGGGGGAGTAATTCCCCCGTCTACCCGACAAAAGGAATATTCCGCAGCGCCCCTCTTGATACGCCCCCGTGACTCTTCGTCTACCATCAATTGCTTCGGTACATTCTCAATTTATTTTTGCAACCTCCGACAGGTCGGGGTCCCATACGGAATATCCCTCAGGCACGGTTCGGGCGGTTTGAGTACTGACCTTCCGAGGTATGCTCTTCAATCATGCGCACATTGTGAAAGCGCTTTTTCCACCCATTGATTCAGGCTCATTCCGCACGCTTCGGCAGCGCTGACAATGTCCGCATGTAAATCCGGGGAAATCCTGACATTGAATCTTCCCGAGTAGTGCTTGAAGGGGGCAACCCCGCGCTCCTCACAAGATTTGAGGTAAATCTTAAGGGACGTTCTGCCTTCCTCGATCAATCCGCCAACGTCGTCGGCGTAAAAGTCGGCGCCTCCTGTAAGCCCCAGGAATTCTCCGCGAAACATGCCGAGTTCAGGGTCGAAAGAAATAGCGGCCTTGTGTCCGTCAATCTCCATGATGTTTTTCATGGTTTTACTCCGTGCTGTTCCAGCCAGCTGCGAATAGCGGCCACAGCACCCTTATCCGTATCCGGCCCGGGGGTGTGGGCGGTGAAACACTCTGACTTGTTCGAATAGAAACACTTCGACGCGAGAACCCTCTCGTTCCTTGACCTCCGCCCCCAGTTCATGAAATAGCGACAGGATCTCAGCCCAGCGGACATTTCCTGGTACCGGATGAGAAAAGATCAACTTCAAGGTGCGCCAGTGCTTCAGTTTCATAGACAGGTAGTACCATAATACAGTACCACATTTCAAGTCGAAATCTCAAATGCCAGGGTCAAACGGGTCACCCATTAAAAAGGAATATGCCGCGCCCACCCTCTCGATACGTGAAGCGCGCCTTCGGTTTATCCCGGGAGAATTCAAGCCCGCGAAGATTTATTTATGAAAGGTCTTCCATCTCCATGACAAATCCCTCACCTTTGGCTGAAGCCCACAGTTTGCGGTCAAAAGTCAGAAAGATCAATTCCGGGATTTGATCGCGAAGACTTTTCGCCAAAGCGAGATGCCACAAATCAGCGCCTCTGAGGTCCCACTTCTTTGAGAGCGTTGCCATTTGATTCCATGCCGGCAGTGCATTCACCCTGCGCCACGGCCCCCCGTTGAAAACCTCCATGGCTGCATCGGCAAGAAGCTTCGCCACTTTTCGTTCCCGTCGCATCCGGGCAATTACGGCACAAGTTTCCGCATAGGTAAGGGAAGAAAGAAAATGAAAACCGTTACGATTTGCCCAGTCCAACGCCCTGCCACTGTGGTTGTCGGAAAAAAGCGACGAGAGCACCGCCGACGTATCCCAATAAACGACGATTTCTTCGCCATCGGTTCTCATGAATCGTTGCCTCTGTCTTTATTGAGAAGTCCCTGAGCGATTCCCTTCTCGACGGGGATTGCCGGAGGCATGCGCCAGGGACCTTTCCCAACCGGCGGATCAATGATGCCCGCCTCTTCCATCTCCCTTATTCGGGATGCGAGTGGTAAGGCCTTACTATCCATTGGGACCAACTTTCCCACAGGTCTTCCGTGATCCGTCAAAACCACCTCCGTTCCCTTCTCCACAATCCGGAGAAGCCTGCTCAGGCTCGCTTTGGCTTCCCTGATTCCGACACTTAAATAAGCCATGGCCTTCTCCAAAATAGTCATTGTAGACAGGTTTAATTAGTATCTATTGTAGTCACTTTTCATTTCCAGGCAAACTCCATTTTCACTGGTGGGACCAGCTTCAAAACGTCGTTCCGGTTCCGCCCCCGCCCCACCCTACCGACCCTCTCGATATGCCTCGGTAACTCTTCGTCTGCCAGGCTAACCGGGGTCCCATCCCACCGGTTGCTTTGTGTTTCGGAGGTTCAGGCCAAAGTGAAGCTTATCCCGGTGCGGAAGGAAATTTCCCAGTGCTTCCCGTCAATCTTTCTCGCGACCGGGGCAATAGCCTGCCCCTTACTAAATTTTTCCATGAAGTTTCTTGAACTTGCGTGGATGGGTGATTACTACCGCCAAGATGGGCCAAAAAACCCATCTTCTCGCGATTATCCGATCTGTATGACATGAATGCGGGGAAAGCATTGCCTCCGAACTGCCGGAATCGGTCGGGACGACCGGGAGGCTTTCAAAGCAATATTAAATGAACTTAAGGAGAGAAACTATGAGTGAAGAAATCATCAAGCCGGCAACCGCCGCGGAAATCGAACAGAGGACCGGCAGAGGCGCCTCCAACCGCGACTGGTGGCCCGAGCAGTTAAATCTCGATATTTTGCACCAGCATTCCTTGAAATCCAACCCGATGGGGCCGGATTTCAACTATGCGAAAGAATTCGAAAGCCTCGATCTCGGGGCTGTCAAGGCGGACATCCGGGATCTGATGACTCGGTCGCAGGAGTGGTGGCCGGCGGACTTCGGCCACTACGGGCCACTTTTCATCCGCATGGCGTGGCACAGCGCGGGCACCTACCGCATCGGCGACGGCCGGGGAGGTGGGGGAAGAGGGCAACAGCGCTTTGCGCCCGTAAACAGCTGGCCCGATAACGTGAATCTCGACAAGGCCCGAAGGCTTCTCTGGCCCGTCAAGCAAAAGTACGGGCGGAAGATTTCCTGGGCCGATCTGATCATTCTTGCCGGAAATGTCGCCCTCGAGTCGATGGGTTTTAAGACATTCGGTTTCGGAGGCGGCCGGGAAGATGTCTGGGAACCGGACCAGGACGTCTACTGGGGCGCGGAGAAGACCTGGCTGGGCGGGGACAAACGCTATTCCGGGGAGCGGGACCTGGAAAATCCGCTTGCCGCCGTGCAGATGGGCCTGATCTACGTAAACCCCGAAGGCCCCAACGGAAACCCGGACCCGCTTGCGGCCGCCAAAGATATCCGCGAGGTCTTCGCCCGCATGGCGATGAACGATGAGGAGACGGTGGCCCTCATCGCCGGCGGCCATGCGTTTGGAAAGACCCACGGGGCGGGTGACGCGGCTCACGTGGGGCCGGAACCGGAAGCCGCCCCGATCGAGGAGCAGGGGCTGGGGTGGAAGAGCAGCTTCGGAACAGGCAAGGGCGCAGACACGATCGGCAGCGGCATCGAGGTCACCTGGACCAACACGCCCACAAAATGGAGCAACAACTTCTTTCGGATCCTTTTCAGCTTCGAATGGGAGCTGACTAAGAGCCCGGCGGGCGCGTACCAGTGGAAACCCAAAGGCGAGGCCGGAGCCGGGACCGTGCCGCACGCGCACGATCCCTCGAAGCGTATAGCCCCGGCGATGCTGACAACAGACCTCGCCCTGCGATTCGATCCCGTCTACGAAAAGATTTCGAGACGCTTCTACGAGCACCCCGACCAGCTTGCCGACGCATTTGCCCGGGCGTGGTTCAAGCTGACGCACCGCGACATGGGGCCGCGCTCCCGCTACCTTGGTCCGGAGGTCCCGGCCGAGGAACTCATCTGGCAGGACCCCGTTCCTGCGGTCGATCATCCACTCATCAATGCAGGGGATATCGCCGCCCTCAAGAACAAGGTCCTCGCTTCCGGCCTGTCCGTATCCGATCTGGTCTCGACCGCCTGGGCTTCCGCCTCGACATTTCGCGGTTCCGATAAACGCGGGGGAGCAAACGGAGCCCGTATTCGCCTGGCGCCCCAGAAAGGTTGGGAGGTCAATCAGCCCGAACGGCTCGAAAAGGTGCTAAAGACCCTGGAGTCCATTCAGAGCGCCTTCAACAGCGCGCAGTCGGGCGGGAAAAAGGTCTCGCTTGCCGATCTGATCGTTTTGGCCGGCTGCGCGGGGGTAGAGCAGGCAGCGAAACGGGCCGGCCATGATGCGACTGTTCCTTTTTCGCCCGGACGAACCGACGCCTCGCAGGAGCAAACCGACGTGGAATCTTTCGCGGTTCTCGAACCGCTCGCCGACGGCTTCCGGAACTATCTGAAGGCCAAATACGCGGTCCCGGCCGAGGAAATGCTCGTCGACCGCGCCCAGCTCCTGACGCTCACCGCGCCCGAAATGACCGTCCTGCTGGGCGGCCTGCGCGTTCTCAATGCAAATTTTGCAGGCTCTCCGCACGGCGTTTTCACAAAACGTCCGGAGACGCTCACAAACGACTTCTTCGTGAATCTTCTGGATATGAACACGAAGTGGGAGCCGAGCGCGAAGGAAGAGGGCCTGTTTGAGGGGCGCGACCGCGCAACGGGCGAGCTCAAGTGGACCGGCACCCGCGTGGACCTGATCTTCGGGTCGAATTCCCGGCTGCGCGCCCTGGCCGAAGTCTATGGGTGCGAGGACTCCGGGGAGAAGTTCGTGCGCGACTTCATTTCCGTATGGAACAAGGTTATGAACCTTGACCGATTCGATCTATAAGAATGTTAAGGCAAGAGCGCGGGGGCGTTTCGCCCCCGCACCCCCACGCCGCTGAGCGGCTCATGCTGCGCTGACTGGAGACCGCCATGACAGACTGGAAAAAGCTGAGCGAAGCCGATAAGGCCCGGTACAACACGATCGACAGGGAAAACATCGAGTT
>JBMFWU010000264.1:0-4617 GCA_049964955.1 Syntrophobacteraceae bacterium | reverse complement strand
AGGGGGCGAAAGCCCCCGCGCTTTTGCCCTGAGTCGAGGATTGTGCGTACCCCTAACGAAAGGCTGATAGTTTGAGCAAAGCGTTAACGAACGTGGGAAGCAACTGGGCGGCCACACTGGGAGCGGTGGCCGTAAATTATATCCTCACGCCTTTTTTGATCCGGACTTGCGGGACGGAAGGCTACGGGGTCTACATGCTGATCATGTCGATGGCAGGCTATCTCAGCCTGCTGATCCTGGGCGTGCCCATGGCCTCTGTGCGCTATTTTGCCGAGTATGAAGCCGAGGGGGACCGGGAAAAGCTGAACGAAACCATCGGGAGCTGCATAGGCCTCTACGCGATGCTGGGGGCGGTCGCGGTGCTGATCGGAGCGGGACTGCTCTTCGTCTTTACTCGCAGCTACACCATTCCCCCCGTGTGGCAATGGGATTCCCGCGTGGCATTTGCCCTGCAAGTGCTCTATGTGGGCATCGGCTTTGTTACGTTTCTGCCCGAAGGCATCATGCATGCCCACCAGGATTTCGTGATTCGAAACCTCATCCTGCTGAGCATCCTCATGCTGCGGTTGGCGCTCACCCTGATGCTCCTGCGCCTTGTCGATTCTCTTGCCCTTCTTGCGGCCATCCAGGTTGGGTGCCTGGTGACCGATTTTACCGTCTCCTTTCTGGTGATTAAGCAGCGCTACCGAGGTCTGGTTTTCAGCTTCGCCAGATTCCGGTGGGCCGCCGTGCGGCGCATTTTTTCCTTCAGCGTCTACGTGTTGCTCCTAAACCTGGGGAGCCGCATGTTTTTCTATACCTCTCCGATCATCATCGGGGCGTGCATGGATATCTCCTATGTTTCCTACTACAGTGTGGCCAACTTCTTTCTTGTGTATCTGGTGGAGTTCATCTCCGGGATCGCCATGGTGATCCTGCCTGCCGCGACCCGGCTCAAGGCACAGAAGCGCAGCAGGGAGGTGCAGGAGATATTTCTCAAATCCTCCAAGATAGTGTTTGCGCTCACACTCTACGGGGGGCTCTTTCTGATCGTTCTCGGCCCTCGATTCATCGCCTGGTGGGTTTCGCCTTCTTTTGAAACCCCGGCGGGACGCGTGCTGCAGATCCTGGTGGCGTCGGCCCTGATCTACCTGCCGGCAAGAGGGGTGGCTCAGCCGATCCTGGTGGGTTTGGGGAAGGTGGAAGCGCCGGCGGTGACGTGTCTGGCGGCAGGGGCGATCAGCGTGGTGCTGGGGGTCGCTTTGGTAAAGCCCTTCGGCCTTCCGGGGCTGGCCCTGGGAGTGGCGATCCCGCTGGTGCTGATGAGCATCGTCCTTCTGGTTTTGGCCTGCCGTGAGCTGTCCGTTTCTCTTCTCGATTTTTTGCGCTACGCCGTTTTGCGCAGTTTTTTGGGGACGGTGCCCGTCCTCGCCCTTTTGGTGTGGTTGCGGGAAGGGTGGGAGGTTCGAAGCCTGCAAGGGCTCATGAGCTCCTTTTTCATGACGAGTCTGGTCGGCCTGGCGGTAGGGGCGTTATTTGTTTTCCGAAACGACCCCTATCTGGACGTTTTGAGTCAGCTGCGCGGCCTGCGGCTGTGGAGGAAGGCATAGATGATATCCCAAATCGGTTGGGGAATCGGGGGGGCGCCGCTCTTGCTTGCGGCTCTGGAGCTTTCGAGCAGGTGGCGATTTCGCAGAAAGGACAGGTACTGCGTCTGGGCCCCCAACCTTCGGTTGGAGCTCCATCCCGACCCGGTCGTCTTTCCGGAGCTCGAAAGGCGGGTTCGTATCGAAATCAACGGGGAAGGAGAAAGGGGCCATGAGCCCCCCAAATCCGTGGAAAACCTGTATCGCATTCTGACGGCAGGGGGGAGTTCTGTGGAGAGCACGCTTCTGGATCAGCCGACGAGTTGGCCCGGAAGGCTGGAGCACATCCTGAACAGGGCCGAAAGCCTCGAAGCGCTCGGGGCCGCCTGCGTCCATGTGGGCAATATCGGAAGGTCGGGAACGGCCTCCGCGCACCTGAATGTGACCTTCCAAAAAGTCCTGCCTCAGTACCGGTCGCTGGATGCGACCATCGTCATGGTGGGAGGAAATGACGTCTGGGATTGGCTCCGGGTCGGCGCCCCTTCGGAGTACCGGCCTTCTCCGGTCTCGATTACCGAGACCTGCTTTCTGTGTCCGGGCAGGAGATTTTTCTGGAGCCCCCGTCGCTCGGCCCTGAACCTGATGCGAAGAGAAGCCATGCTCCGCTGGTTAAAGCCCATCTACGTGCGGCAAAATACGGGTCGGTGGATGGGGCGAGCCCGTCTGATGCGGGCCAATGCCGTGGAGATTCGAAATTCTACAGGAGATCCCCGGCAGATGCTGGACCATTTTGGAAAAAATTTCCGGGAACTTCTGCTCCAGGCCAAAAGGTATTCCCGGAGGGTCGTTGTGGCCCTGCAGCCATGGTTCGGAAGGCAGCACTACACGCCCGAAGAACAGGCGCACCTGTGGAGCGGTGGTATGGGGGACCCCTTCCGGGGAGACAATATCTCGGTCTACTATTCTCTGGAGGTTTGCTGCCGGCTCATGGGGCTGGTAAACGAGCGGGCTGTGGAGATAGCAGACGATCTGGGTAGCGCCTATGTGGACCTGATGACCGCGGTTTCGCCAAGCCTCGAAAACTATTACGATTTCATACACTTTACTCCTGCGGGGGCGAGGGTGGTTGCGGAAGCCCTTGCGCGGTTCTTCAGAGTAGGGAAAAGCGCGGGGGCTATCGCCCCCTTGCACCCCCACGCCGCTCAGCGGCTCAGTTGTTAAAGATTCGGGGAGAATCGCAACCCGGTCGGTGCGATAAGGTTTGTTGTGCCCGATGAGCCCTGATAGGCCCCGATATTGGGCCTTATCCCCGAGTAGGGGAAACTGATCCCTTCGTTTTTACTCCAGGTGAGTGCGCGATCCAAGGTCAGCGTGTTTTTGCCGTAGTCGATGGATGTAATGGCAGCGGTCGTATTCCCGATCTGGATGGTATCCCCGGCAGCGACTCCAAAACCGTCGGTGAAAAAACCGGCGTCGGTTACCGGAATGGTTTTTCCGCTTCCCGAACTGGTTGCAACGGCCAGAAAATCTCCGCTATCTGCTGCAGGGCTGCTCGCCGAGAGGCTGAAGTCCAGGGTGGAGTGGAACTGCGGATTGGTTGTCAGGGAATGAGATTCCTTTCCGCTTCCCTTTACATAAGCGGCCCAGGAGACGGATGCATTTTTGTAATAGCTGGAAAGAGCGCGGGTATTATAGAACAGATTGTAGTCCGAAGAATAGGCGTTATCTGCGCAGCCTATCCAAAGGTCTCCCGAAGAAGCGGCCATGGCGAATATGTTGTCCTTTAGACAGATCCCGGAAGCAACGCTGTTGTAGGGACACAAGGAAACCGCCGCACGTCCTGCAGAGGAAGCACTGTTATTGTAGAGAGTGTTCTGGGCAATGTAGATATCGTGGACATTATCGTCTATATTCAGTCCCATGGCGTTCACAAGATTCGTAGCACCTCGGTTGTTATCGGTTATGATATTTCCATGAGCGATTACTCTGCTGGATTTTGTGATGATCAGTCCCATTTTATTATGGTTGAAGCTGTTGTTTCGTACGACCACATTCTGCGAGGCCGCTACCCAGCAGCCTGCCTCGTATTCATACAGTTGGGCATTGTAATCCGAACGGTTGTCTTCAATGACCACATTTTGGCTGCCCACTTCTATCTGGATGCCGGTAGCCCCGTTATTGTGAAAGTAATTGTTTTTTATGAGTACGCCGTTCGCATTCCAGGTCCTCATTCCCAGCTCTTCGTTTCCATCCATTTCATTATCCAGGACCAGTATCCTTTTTGCCCCTCCTGCCTGGCTTCCGGGAAAATCGGTGGCGATTTCCAGACCGAACGAATCCCCCGGGCCTAGATTGGAATAGAAGTGGTTTCCGGGTCCGATAACGGTGTCATAGACTTTCTGGTAGAGGAACACCCCGTGGTTGGTATTGTCATGGGCTTTGCAGTTTTTGATGGTGACAAAGGAGACCGGGCTGGTGGAACCAAACAGCATGATGCCGTACAGGTTATGGTCGGCCTCGAGGCGATCCAGGATCAGGTGAGAGGAGTTATCGACGGCGTAAAAACCCGCTTTAGGCCACGCAGCCGTCGCCCCGCTCAGGCGCAATCCGATAAATTGCAGGTAGGAAGCCCCGTTGGTAAGCGTTATGCAGGAGTTCCGTTTCCCCTGCGCGTCAATTATCACCTGTTCGGAGCCGTAGTTTTGAAACGTGATGTACGCGCCATCGATTCCCGATTTCGATACGTTCACCTCTTCTTGGTAGGTGCCTTTTCGAATCAGGGCGGTGTCACCGGCAACCATGACATCAGCCGCTCTTTGTATGGTCAGAAAAGGGTTTGTAATCGTTCCCTGGTTTGAATCATTCCCATTTGCGGCCACATAGTAGGTAGAAGCGTTTGCCTTTGCAGATAGGGCGATTCCAGTCAGAAAGACAACTGATAGAATAAATTGTGTTGTGAGAATGCAATAGATTCCGGACTTCATTTTTTCCCTCCGTAACATTCCAGTAATGAAATGAAACATGAACTGCAAGGTGATAAGGGTGCCGAAGG
>JBMFWU010000263.1:0-4762 GCA_049964955.1 Syntrophobacteraceae bacterium | reverse complement strand
GGTAATCATCGGACCCCAGGCAGCGATAGTAATAGAGCTTCCTCTTTGATGTCTGCGTCGAGGTTCGGTAAAATGCATACCCACATTCGCCGCAAACCAACATGCCCTGCAGCAACGTGGGCTCGATGGTACGGCGTGGGGAAAACCGTTTGTTCCGCTCCAAAAGACCTTGGGCCAGTGCGAAAGTGTCAAAAAGTGCCTCAAGGGCTTCGAGTCCGCCGGCCGATGCGCCGATAGCAACGACGGGGAACGAGATTTCCTCTTTGTCATTCCCATGAGTTGTTGACGAATTTTTCTTCGACACTGCCATAAGGACATTCCTTTGGGACCAGGTAGGATCATTCCGACATGCTGAACATATCGAGAACCCGGCTGACCGGGGCATTTACATTATAAGCCGGGAATAAGCACTCTGAAAGTAACCCCGCCTTCGCGGTTATCGAAAATCCTCACTTGTCCCTTATGGGCCTCAATGATCTTTCTCACAATCGCCAACCCCAGACCCGTTCCCTCCTTCTTGGTAGAAACGAAAGGATAGAAGACTTCTTCCCGCTTCTCGGGCGGAATGCCGGGACCGTGATCAACAATGTCAATGGCTAGATTTTCACCCTTGTCGAGGCTGCGAATTATAACGGTTTCGTATTCCGGTGAGGCATGAACGGCATTTACGACAAGATTTATGATGACTTGCTTAATTCTCACAGCATCCACGGAAATCGATGGGAGATGAGGCGATGACTGCCTCCGGATCTGCACCATCTTCTCCCGAGCCGTGCTCTCGACCACCGCGAGGCTCTCTTCTATCAGCAACTCAATGTTCTCCGTGGAAAGATCCAATTCCAACGGACGCGAAAAATCCAGTATGTTCTTCACCATGCTTTCCATCCGTTGGGCTTCTCTGAGAACAATCCCCAGATTATTCCAGTCGGGATTGTCCTTGCTCATGTGCTTTTGCACCAGGCGAGCAAATCCGCCTATCGCCACAATCGGAGTTCGCAAATCGTGAGCCAGGCCGGACAGAGCTTTTCCTATTGCCGCCAGGCTCTCCGCTTCCCGGAGGGCCCTATCGGACTGGCGACGCTGTAACAGTTTCCACATACCATCCATAAGTAATGAGAGTTGGTGCAAATCAGAGTCGTCGTAGTCTTCCTCATGGTTGCCCACCAGAGCGATGGCGACGATCCGGTTTTCGTCAAATATCGGAACGCTCATAAGGCGAAGAAGTTCAACCGGACATTCCCTAAATACCTTACCGCTCAGCATGGATGAGGAAAAGTCATTTATAATCAGAGCTTTGCGCTCACGCACGAGATCCGCCCAAAGTCCCGTGCTGTCTATGGAAACCAAAAGATCCGAGCTATCCTCCATGAAGCGCTGTTGCCTGACCTCCTTCGACCATGCCTGGAATGTCAAAGCGGTCTGGTCTTCATTGAGTAGACCGATGGCTCCCAACTTGCTATTGGTGATGCGCACCTGTCGTTCAAGTATGTAGTCTGCGATCTCTCTGACAGAGGCCCAGTTCATCTGACTCAGTTCCAGCAAAGACTCGAGACGATATTCGGCGAGCCTGAGCGCCTCTTGCATCGTTGCCGTTTCAGAATCCGGCTTTTGCAAAAACTTCCTGGACCCGTCAGTCTTCATAAAATCGCTTTCCCACCGTCACCGTTTCGATTCAGGTTGCTCGACTAATTTGTCGATGATGTCAGTTGCGACCCGTGCAAGTATAACTGAAAAATCGTGCGGGGTGGGAAGTTTAACGTCCAATTAGTCTGGCCGGAATTGATCGGCCTGCGCAGGAGAATGACGGGTTCGAATGACTGCGCACGGCGCGCCCGAACAGATCGACATCGACCTCATTGACTAACCGACTTGCATTTGCTCCGGCCCTCCTTACATTAATTATAGAAACATTTCCTTCCAGCTTCCTGTGCATGGTTCCGATATGTTCCGTCCGAAGTATCCCGACCAAAAAAGAATCCATAGAGGGCTGAAAGTCTGGATAGCATTTTGAAGAGTTCGTTGATGGCCCTGAGGCGGAAGTTTACTCCCACCCGGGGCGAGGAGGGTACTACGGAGGCTCAAATTCAGCAAAGAATTCTGGTCGCGTTGGAATGTTCGGCGCAGTCGGTCGACACTGTGCGCTACATAGGCGGCCTGTTCAAAGGGGGGCTGGCAAAGATAACTCTCTTCCACATGCTCGATCTTCACCCTGAAAGCTTCCTTGATCTTAAATCAGGACAGAATGATCCGCGTTATGATTCGACGGGCGTGCGAGAGTGGGAATTCGAGCAGAGGAGAATGGCCCGGGCATTCATGGACAAGGCCGTACGAATCCTGGTCGGCGCGGGATACAGTGCTGCGGAAGTCGCAGTTGTTGTGAAAGACCGGGTTTTCGATCTTTCGCGAGATCTTGCTCAGGAAGGAAGGCGCGGCTACGATGCTTTAGTTCTCGGGCGGTCCGCGATAAACCTCATGGGAGGCATGATATTGGAAAATGTTGCGACACGTCTGATCGGGCAGCTCAATCGGCTTCCTGTGTGGGTGGTAGGAGGAAAACCGAATACGAGCAAAATTGTAATTGCCATGGACTGCTCCCGAGGGGCCAGGAACGCTTTAGACTACGTCGGGAAAATGTTTTTGAAAGTTTTTCCCAGCGTTCTTCTTCTCCATATCGGCAGGAAGGGTGGTATGATTGACCCGGAATTACGACCATTTTTCGCCGTTCATGAGAGCAGGGACTGGATGGAGCGATCCAAAGCCGACCACGAGGTGGGCAACAGAGGCATGGAATCCTTTCTCGACCGCTGTCTCGAAGAGCTGGGGGAATTGGGTGCGGACAGGAGTCGCATACGAATAAAGGTCGTCCATGAAGCGAAGAGCGTTCCCGAGGCAATTCTTCAGGCGTCCCTGGACGGCGATTATGGAACGATGGTCTTGGGCCGCAGAGATCTATCCAAAATTGAAGAAATGATCCGGGGAAGGACCGGCAATCGGATACTGCAGCTCGCGCGAGAAAAGGCTGTTTGGGTGGTGCATTGAAGGCGAAGGCTGTATCGGACCAGGGCTTTTTTCACCCTTTCCCCGGCAACTGCGCAAACCGACAGGAAGTGGTCGAAAATACCGCCGAATCTGGCGATCCGGGTTCCAGAAAATCATGAAGCAAAGTCGGTCCACAGGGACTCTTTTTTTGATATTCCGGCAAGAAGGACTACAACTTCGGCTTATTTCTTGCTTTTCCCCGGCATCCGGTTATAATGTTAATGTTTATGTTGAATCAAAGGCAGACCTTGTTTCCTTTCCCCACTATCTCTCAAGTCTTGCCGAACCCCTTCGCTGCCCTTCGGTAATTTGATCAGCTCTCCAAGATTTCAACTTTTCAAAATAGTGACGCGCCAAAACAGCCAAGGAGTCTTGTCAATGGGGGAAGTAAAGCTGGGGTTATCCAAAGGCGACTGGGTTTGCCACCCACGTATGCCCGGATGGTGCTACGGACAGGTTTTGGAGTTGATAGGGGATGACAAAGGACGTGTATTCTTCCTGCTCGCCGGTGAAAAAAAACTGTCCTGGGAGTGCGCGGGCCTGGTTCGAGTCGAAAGTGATAAGGCGTCTCAGACCGCGCTGAACGGGCAAATCGCCGAATTTAAGCTCAATATTGCAATCGATTTGCTCGCATCGGCCTCAGTGGATGGCACAGCGACATGCATCCCTTGTGATTCGCTCAGCTCAATATGTCAACTGTGCGAATGTTCATCGGAGAGTGTCAAGAGATATATGACGCAGAAGAGCAAGATGTGCATCTGTGACGCCTGCAAAGATAAGATCATGCTGGAAAACGGAGACAGAGCAAGCATAATCGAAAACATCACTGCGGCAGAGAAGACGAGCAGAAAGGAAACCATTAAGAACAAGATTCAGAAGACAGGCAAAAAACGAAAATAAACCTGTAGCTCAGAACTTCCGGGCGGATTTAGACTTTTTGAATTATCGCTCATTTCTGCACTGGAGACCTAGATGTTGGAAACAGTTAATGCCTCGTTTAAGGATTTACTCTCCACGGGATACTTTTACGATGAGCTTAAAAATTACATGAAGTCCACCGAGACCAGCGAAATAGACCTGGTTTCATTCAGCAGGGATTTTGCAGTGCCCTGTCTGATTAAAAAATCCGAATCGTACAAAGAGCCATCCCAAACAAATAGAGTGCGGATTCTGAACCTGGCGATCAGATTTTTACGTAATGTCGATGACGAGAAATTAGCGCACACCATTTTCGCTCTCAAGAAGCTGGCTGAATCCGAGGTGGATAAGAATGAAAAGGAAATTCGGACAACCGATCAGCCTTCACGCACTCAATCCTGCCGCCAAAGATCGGAATCGGCACAGTACCTCGGCAAAATGCTTACGAGCATCATAAAGATGTTCAGGCTTGCACAAATTTCCGGCAAAAAGGAAGAATCTCAGGACCAACCCGAGTCGGTCGAAAATTCGATAAAAAACTATTGGGAACTGTCGATGTCGCCAGTAGTGCAGGAGGTATTGGTCTCATGACTGAGGACTTTAGCCACAATCAGAACTGTGTTCGCCAGATAATAGCATTATATATCCTAAATTAAGTAATACCAAACCATAAGTTTGGCCTTTTATCAAACAATATGTCCAAATTTGTATATTTCAATAATATTAAAATGCTACCACAATATATTCTCATTTTATTGCAGAAAGTGGTTGCATTATTTTAATTCTTAGTTACCATTAAACAATG
>JBMFWU010000262.1:0-4768 GCA_049964955.1 Syntrophobacteraceae bacterium | reverse complement strand
GTTTCTCGTGATCCGATGGAACAACGTTCTACACGACCTGCGGGAATTGCTGGTGTTTGCACGGCGGGGAGAAAATAAGAAATGGGCGGGGAGAAAATGCCCGCCCATCCGTTTGGAATACATATATCTGAGAGCCTTATAAAAATAGGCATTCATTTCTTCTCCTGATTTGGAGTGCCGAATACGCACGAACCTGCCGGCTTCGTCCACAGCGCTGCGGAAAGCTATTGTAATATCAATTCCGGTGATTAGATTAAAGGATCGATAAGAAATTTCAATCTATTAGAGCGACCGGTGGAGCGGAGAAAGACCATGGAAAAAAAAGAAAATTTCGATGAACGCTACCATGCCTCATATGGTGCCAAATTGAAGACGGTTCCCCTGGAGAAGCTTGAACATCAAATATCCAAAGTGATAGGGGAGTTGACTGAGGACAAAGTGGAGTGCACGATCATAAATTTCAATGCCGAAGAGCAATGCGCGAGGCTTGTCATTACACTCGATTTTGGGAGAGACAAACGCTATTCGAAATAGGAAGCCGAGTTTGACTTCCCGGGTTTCTGCCTTCAGCATGGTACCGATTCGCCGGCCACGAGACAGGCCGTACCGTTGCGGGTGGGGCCGAGCCAAAAAAGACGGTACGGGGTCAAGGAGGCCATTCGGAAAATTATCGAGCATCCAACCGCGTTCACGTTGGTCGAACTGATCTTCCTTTGTCCCAATCCGTGTCCACCGCGCAAATTTCGGGTCAAACCGGGATGTTCAAAGCATATTGTCCCTAATTAAAGAATATATCATGGTATACTGTTTCAGAGCAGGAGCTTCGAGTGGCGCTTCAATACCGGGCTGTCAAGCCCTCTTTCGTTCGAGGAGAAGCGGAAGCCGTTAGCCCCCGCCCGTTATATGGCAGCGAAAACGCCCCTGAACTCTTTACGGTCGTTGAGGGAACCAAGGTGAAAAAGAAAGAGTCGAATACGCAAATGAAATCCGACAGCGGGGCCGCGAATGAGTTTTTCCCCATAGTCGCTCTTGGGGCTTCGGCCGGCGGACTCGAGGCCCTGCGGGGCTTTTTCGATAACATGCCTCCCGACTCAGGCATGGCTTTCGTGGTCATCCAGCATTTGAGTCCCAACAGCAAGAGCATGCTGAGAGACATACTGCAAAAGCACACCGAAATGGAGGTCCTGAATGCCGACGACGAAATGGAGGTCGAACCAAACCGGGTTTATCTCAATCCTGCCGGACAGGACGTCTGTATCTTCAATGGTGTCATCCAACTGGTAGACCCTGTCAAAACGCGAGGAATCAGTCTTCCCATCGATCATTTCCTGCAGTCGCTGGCACAGGATCAGGGGGAGAGAGCTCTTTGCGTTATTCTTTCCGGTACGGGCAGCGATGGCACCTTGGGCCTCAAGGCCATAAAGGAATCAGGGGGGATGACCATTGTCCAGGAGCCGGAGAGCGCAAAATATGACGGAATGCCGAGGAGCGCCATCCAGGCGGGTCTTGCCGACCACATTCTGCCCGTCGAAAAAATCCCGCGGGAATTGCTGAGCTATGTGCAGCAACCCTACCTCAAACCTGCTGCCGGCCCCCCCCAGACTGAGGAGAAGCAATTCGCAGGTTACGTTCAGAAGGTCCTGATGCTTATCCGCTCAGTCACCGGCAGGGATTTCACCGGATACAAACAGAGTACGATCCACCGCAGAATCAAACGCCGCATGGCCGTCCACAAGATCGAAAACGTGGCGGACTACCACCGTTATCTCCAGGAGAACCATGCCGAAATATATAGACTTTTCAAAGAGTTGCTGATTCTGGTAACGAGCTTTTTTCGAGACTCGCCAGCCTATGAAGTCCTGGCTGCCAGGGTGATTCCTCAGATAGTTGCCAATCATCGGGATGGGTCGCAGATACGCGTATGGGTTCCGGGGTGCGCCACGGGAGAGGAAGCCATCTCCATTGCGATGCTCTTTAAGGAGGCGATGGATAAACTTAACGGGCATCTTCCTCTTCAGGTGTTTGCAACCGATGTGGACTCTGATGCTATCAGGCGGGCACGGGTTGCCGAATTTTCCGGAGCAATCGCCTCGGAGGTTTCGCCTGAGCGACTCGAACGTTTCTTCATTATGAAGGATGACAACTACGAGCTTAAGAAAGACATTCGAGATTCTATCGTATTTGCCGTCCAGGACCTCGTTGCCGATCCGCCATTTTCCAGGCTGGACCTGATTAGTTGCCGAAATGTTCTGATCTATATGGACACGCCTCTCCAAAAAAAGATTATGAATCTATTCCATTTTACCTTAAACAAAAATGGGTATCTTTTTCTGGGAACATCCGAATCGATCGGGGAATTTTCCGACCTCTTCTCATCTGTGGATGTAAAAGCAAAGCTGTTCAGGTCCAAAAAGCTTCTCACCCGGCAAGCCGCCCCCGAGTTCTCTCTGGGGGAGCCGGGTCAGATCGGCCGGGTAGACCCGGAAAGGTATAAACTAAAGGTGGAAAACGTCAAGGAATTGATCGAAAAAATCGTTCTGGACGAGTATGCGCCGGCCAGCGTGCTTGTTAATGAAAAATTCGACGTGGTCTACTCACAGGGTCCGACCGACAGGTATCTGTTCTATCCTAAAGGGGAGCCGAGCGCCAACATTCTCAAGATCGTTCCCGACCCGTTAGGCTTACGGCTACCCACTCCAATCCACAAGGCGATCCGCGAGGGGGAATCATCCGTTCTTCGCGGATTGAGGCTAAGCCCGGGAGATCGCGCGAAATTGGTTGATATCGCCATACGTCCCCTGCGCATGCCCTCCGATGATCAGAAGCTTGTTCTCCTCGTATTCAATGAGCGAGCATCCTCGGCCAGACGCAGAGCGAAAAAGTCCGGCGAGGAGACCGAGTGGTCTAATGCCGAAATCGAACGTGAGTTGCAGATTACCCGTGAGAGCCTCCATGCGACGATCGAGGAACAGAATGCGGCCAACGAGGAGCTCAAATCGACCAATGAGGAACTGCAGTCCGCCAACGAAGAACTGCAGAGCATGAACGAAGAAATGGAGACCGCCAAGGAGGAACTGCAGTCCACCAACGAAGAGCTGGTTACCGTCAATTCAGAACTCCAGGCGAAGATAGATGAGATGTCCGATTTAAATAACGATATCAACAATCTTCTCGCCAGCACGGAAATCGGGACGATCTTTCTCAATACCAGGCTGGGGATTAAGCGCTTCACCCCTTCCATGACCAAACTCTTCAGCCTGCTACCAACAGACTTGGGAAGACCAATCCAAGACCTGACCACTAAAATATCTTACCCGGATCTGTATAACGATGCGCGGGCTGTCCTCGAAACCCTCCAGGCAAAGGAAACCGAGGTTACCGCCGAAGGCAACAGGTGGTTTTCGGTGCATATTTTGCCATACCGGACCAGGGAAAACCTGATAGATGGAGTGGTGATAACCTTCATCGACATAACGGATCGCAAACGAGCCCTGGACCGGTCGCGTGCGGCCAAACAATTCGCGGAGCGAATAGTGGAAACCGTCCGCATACCTTTGCTGGTCCTGAACTCCGAACTTATCGTGGTCTCTGCGAATGCCCAATTCTGCCGTAAGTTCAAAACGACGCGCGGCGAAACGGAGACCAGGGGCATCTACGATCTTGGAAACGGCCAGTGGAATATCCCAAGGCTCAGGGAACTGCTGGAGCAAATCGTACCCAATAACAATACGGTCGATGATTTTGAAGTCGAGCATGATTTTCCGAAAATCGGATTTAAGAAGATGTTACTCAATGCCCACATGGTTGAGGATGAGGGCGAGCAGTCGGGTCTGGTCCTCATCTCCATCGAAGATGTCACGATTCAGGCTGAGTTGGAAAAAGAGCTGAGGGGGCTGAAGAGTCGAGACACTGCAAATTAAAGGCGCATAACGAGGCGGCGGTGGTTATACTTGCCACAATGGAGTATGGCGAATGAAAAAGAACGATAGCCCCAAGAGCCGGCAAGATTTAAGAAAGCGTGCCGAGGAAAGTCTCCAATCCCAAACCGGCGGACTTGAGGATATGCGTCTGGAAGAGGCGAGAAGCCTCATTCATGAACTGAGGGTGCATCAGATCGAACTGGAAATGCAAAACGAGGAACTGCGGCGGGTGCAAAACGATCTCGAAATTTCGCGGTCGCGCTATGCGGACCTCTACGATTTTGCGCCTGTGGGCTACCTTACCCTGAGCAAAGATGGCCAAATCGTCGACCTCAACCTCACTGCCGCCAGGCAACTCGGTGTTGAGAGGGGCAATTTACTCAATAGATATTTTCATTATTTTGTTTCCCAGCCGGATAGGAAGGAATTTCTCTCTCATCTCAACGAGATTTTTGATAAGCGTGAACGGCAGATTGCCGAAGTAAGATTGACTCCAAAAGATGGCGATGAGTTCTATGCCAGGCTGGAGAGCATGTACCTGGAGGGAGGAGAAGGCGCCGAGCTATGCAGGATGAATATGAGCGACATTACCCTGCGAAAACGGGCGGAGCAGGTATTGCAGAACTCCCACGACGAACTGAAGCGCTGTGTTGATGAGCGTACAGCAGAACTCAGCCGGGCGGTCGCAAAGCTGGAAGCATTGAATCATGAGTTGCAGGAGTTTTCCTTTATTGCTTCCCACGACCTTCAGGAACCGCTGCGCAAGATCCAAGCTTTCGGGAACATGCTAATCACAAAACATGCGCAATCTCTCAACCCCGAGGGGCTGGACTGGACGGCGCGCATCA
>JBMFWU010000261.1:0-4917 GCA_049964955.1 Syntrophobacteraceae bacterium | reverse complement strand
AAAGTTTGCTCCGTAAGTCTACATCGGTCGCGCGAAAGGCTCAATGCGTATCTGATCGCTGGGAAGCTCCACCTTGTATTCCCGGTACGGAGATGGGAACGGCATCGAAGTTCCCCCCGAATGGCACGATCTCTCTTCCTGTGTAGATAAGAATTCCTCCGGGTTGATGATAGTTCACCTGTTTCAGTCCTTGTTCCTTCGCGCCATACCTTTTTTCAGGGCCTGGATGCCCGCTTGATCACGCCTGGTCCCTTGTTTATCCGTGTTTATCACTGTTCATCCGTGTCACCTGTTCTTTAAAGGCCCTCAGACACGGATAGATGTAGCGGACCGGAATCATAGACGCCAGGACCCGGAATAACCTCCGACTTCGGCCCACATTATCTGGAACTATCCGAAGGCCTCGACCCGGATTATGCGTTTCTCGACCCACATTATGGGATTCCGAACCCAGATTAAATGGTGCGGACCCACATTATTTGAAACTGTGCGCTCTGCCGCCCACCGCAACGGTTTCCCGTGCCCCCCGAAGTGTCCAGAAAAAACGATGGTTTTGTCGAGACTCTTTTGCTTTATTTTTGGCATTTTTTCTATATTATATTCGTCCGAAAGAAATAGAAATGACCTTTTAATCGGAAAGAGGTGTTGTTTGGCCAATTTTGCCTATCTGAGGGTGTCGCGAGACACCCAAGACGTAGCGAACCAAAAATTCGGCATCTTGGATTACTGCAATGATAAAGGGATTTCCCCCATTTCTGTGGTCGAAGATACGGAAAGCCGTAAAAAGCCGTGGCGGGAGAGAGGGATTGGTAGAATCCTAATGGACGCCGCAGAGGGCGACCTCGTTTTGGCTGCCGAAATATCCCGCTTGGGCGGATCCCCCCTGCAGGTCCTTGAAATACTGGAAGAGGCAGCTCGGAAGAGAGTCTCAGTGCATATCGTAAAAAGCCGCATCATTGTGGACGGATCTTTACAGACCACGATCATCGCCACGGTCCTGGGACTGGCTGCACAAATTGAGCGGGAGTTCATCTCGGTGCGCACCAAGGAGGCCCTGGCCAGAAGAAAAGCTCAAGGAACGAAATTGGGACGGCCCCGGGGAGAGGCGGCCCGTTTAAAGCTCGATTCTCAGAGGGACGTGATAGTGGGCTATATAGCAAAAAAAGTCAGCCGAAGATCGATCGCGAGAATTCTGGGATGCTCGCCATCGACACTCTACGCTTGGCTCAAACGTCACAAGATTAAATAGACATGAAAGACCCCATCGTTCAGAAAAGCATTCCCGAATTGAGGATTGGATCGAGAATCTGCCGCATTCGGGCATACGGCGGATGTGCTCCTGGGAACGGTTTTGTGTTTTTGCCAGGGAACCCGAACGTCGCAAGGTGGGAAGCGACGCGCGCATCTCCGCCGATGGTGGAGTCTATCAGGTGAATCCTGAGTTGGCAGGCCTGGAGGTAATCTTATGGTGGGGGCTTCTCGATTCGGAGCTGTTCGTCGAATCCGGAGAAAAGCGTTTTGGTCCATATCGTCCTATCGGAGGGCCGATTCCGCTGTATCGTTTCAGAAAGTTCAAGAAAACTGAGGCGGAAAAGCGGGCCGACGAGATCGAGAAGCTCGCAAGAGAATTAGACCTGCCAAAGAGTGCTCTTGAAATGGATGCTCGAACGCAGGAGGCATTGAGAAGAGTTCTTCCGGATGATTCTTCTTTTGTCGAGTTCGGAGATCCGGACCCATTTCAAGAGTTCTGCTATCCCTCGCCCATCGAGGCCAAAAAAGCAATCTCGGAATACCTGGGCCTTCCGCTTGCCAAACTCGAGCCCGCACATCTCGTCAAAATCGACGAAATCCTTTCCGCGACCCGCAAGAAAAAAGAGGTGATTGAAGCCGTTAAAAGCATGTTCCGTTCATCCAGCAAAGGGGGTCCCCATGCGAAATGAGATCATGCGTCATTTCAACCTGGTAAATGAATTTCGGCAGGCGGGCTACTTTGAGACCGAACGTCTGAAGGAGATTTTTCGAGACGTAAAAGAGGACATCAAGCTCGGTAAACTCATTGCTATTTCGGGAATGGTCGGGTCCGGCAAGACCATCTTCCTCAAACGGTTGCAGGATGAACTCGAAAGGGAGAAAGAGGTACTTGTTGCAAGATCGCTCTCCCTGGACAAAGGTCAAGTTACGGTTTCGGCTCTCATGCTGGCGCTGTTCATGGATTTAACCGCCAGAGGGAAGGACAAGGAGATCAAGGTCCCGGCGCAATCCGAAAGACAGATCCGCAAACTCCGGGAGATCATCCAGAAATCGAAAAAGACTGTCGCTCTTTTCGTGGACGAAGCGCACGACATTCATGGGCAGACCTTGAGGGGCTTAAAGCGACTGATGGAGGTGATCCAGGAGGGCGAGGGCGTCCTTTCGATCGTTCTGGCCGGACATCCCAAACTTAAGAACGACTTGCGACGATCCTCCATGGAGGAGATAGGCCACCGGGCAACGATCTTCAACTTGGACGGAATTGGAGCCGTCAAACATGAATATATTGAATGGCTTCTCTCCAGGTGTCTCAAGGCGGAAACGCCAGTCGATGTCGTTTTTTCGGTCGAAGCCATCGATCTTCTTGCTGAGCGTCTGGCCACCCCGCTTCAAATAGAGCATTACCTGACTTTGGCCGTGGAGGAAGCATTCACCGTCGGGGCAAACCGGGTTACCGCCGAGATTGTCGAATCCGTCATCGCCAAAGACATCGACGAATTGGAATCGAGGCTCACTCGGCTGGGTTACAATGCGAAAAACCTGGCTCGCATTCTCAACATTCGGCCCGCCGTTTTGAAATCATTTTTCCAAGGGCATCTCTCGGCCAGTCGGGTACAAGAACTCCAAAACGAAATGTTGGCTGCCGGTATACCAGTTTAGGAAGGTGAGCGACGGTACATTGCCAATCGTCGTAATCGACTTTTCTGGCCGGCGTCTGAATCTGCGCCAGGAATTGTCATGTGTCGAGCGATGGTGAGTGGAGAAATGATTAATATCAAAAGGTCGAGGCGTCCCGGAAGTGGTTGCCGTTTCTATTGCCGCTTCTGGTTGCCGTTTGGCAGGCAATATCGGGGCATGGTATTCTACTGGCAATTGAAGATTCAGGGAACCCGGAGATTCACGATTCCCCGGGAGATGTTTATTGCCGACTATTAGCAGGAGATTTGGACTTATGGGTGCTCCGATGACAAATTCGCCAGCGATTCCGCCCCCGTGGGTCGGCTATTCGAATGCGCCGACACCACAGAACTTGAAAAGTGCCTATGTTCCAGGTGATCCTATAACCCACATCAAAGTCAACAATGGAATTCTCAATTGCTACAATAATAATGACCAGTTGCTTGGTTCTTATACGTATAGTTCGGGTATGAACAGTAGTACAGATTATATCGAGCCAGGAACAGGGCCGACTCCACCAGGCTACTACACTATCTATCCATCAGAAGTGAGTCCAGCGGGCTTTGCTCGGAAATATTTGGATCCTCGCGATTGGGGAGACTATAGGGTCCCGCTTCATCCCGATTATGGAACCAATACGTACGGTAGGGGTGGATTCTTTATCCACGGAGGTAACCTACGTCATGGTTCAGAAGGATGTATTAAAGTAGAAAGTGACAATCAAGATGATCTATTCAATCACATAATTAATGCACCTGGTCCAATAACTGTAATTGTAGGCCCAATCAAGTGAAGTGACAATATGAAAAAGCTTATACTTTACTTTACTGCTGCTATCATTTTGCAAATGGTTTGTCTTGTAACATTCATAGAAATTTCTCGCTCGGCCTTTGCTGTATATGGTAAACCACTTGTCATACTATGCAGCGCTATATGTATGCTCGCATTTATTTGGATATGTGTGATAAGCTATCTACGTAATAGTGAGTTATTTTTATTACCAATATTTCTTGCCTTTGGCTATAGCATAGCGTTTCATCTTGTTGGGCTTATGTTCCATGGGTTGCTGCGAGACGTTGATTTATCTATTGACTATATGAAGTCGGTCTTCGCTGTTACTGGTATGATGTTATTGCTTTACGCAATATGCACTTTGTTACTCTACTTGCTCAAGCAAAGAATGCTACCTAGCTGGCGTTCGCTAACGAAACAGAAATAATAAAAAAATATAGCACGCTAGATGCAATGCTAGTACGCACCGGCAATCATATTGATTACTTTACGGTTATGACCATAATCTGGGCGGATTACGCATGGGAATGCCCCGTCGCTGGGATTTTTCCTGGAAACAAGTCTCCAGCGGAAGGGCTAGGTGGAGCTGAAGCCTTGTTTCAAATAATGTGGGCACGTATTATTTAAAATGAGTCCAGTATCCCATAATGTGGGCCGAGAAACGCTTTATGTGGGTCAGAGCTTTCGGATAGTTCTGAATAATGTGGGCCCAAAGTTCTACGTGTTCCGGGTCTGGGTGTTTTATATTCCGGTCCTCTACAGGTGGGGTTCTACACCACTTTGCGGTGTTTGGACCCGGCGCTGCCCGTCGGCCCCTTCGGCCGGACAATGACTGAGCCGCCGTCCGTGTCGCACTTTTCGGGTTTGCGAGCCAATTTTTTCAGGCCGTCGTATTTACCAGGGAGCCCGGCGAAATAGCCGAGGGAGTGGTGTAATTTTGAAGGAGGGATTGGGCAAGTGAGGTGTTGCTCGTCAACGCCCCGCTGTCCGAAAGGTTCTGCCAGAGTTGCAACGAGGTTCCAAGCGAGGAGAGAAGCGATTGGGATTGCGTGGTCGTTCCGCTTGTCCCGGCAAGCATTGTCATTGCCTCCGCACTCGGGACGAGCGATGGCGATGCGGCCTGCTCAGAAATGGTCTGGACCAGGGTCGGGTTCGTGGCAAGGATTGTCTGGTCATCTGCGGTCTGCTGAAGGTTTG
>JBMFWU010000260.1:0-4971 GCA_049964955.1 Syntrophobacteraceae bacterium | reverse complement strand
AAAAGAGTCATCATGGCGGCCATGACGACCATAATTGCCAAGGCGCCCCCTATCTTCGTTCCCATCTTGCTTTTCCCAAACATGGTAGAATCCCTTCCCTGAAGTTGTGAATACCCGAGCGTCCGGACCTGCCGGCACGAATACCTTCGTGTGGTTTCCCTCGGGATTGCATCGGGGATGCCAACCACCTCACCCAATATTATTACAGTATTTACAGGTATTTACTGTTGGACCCCAAGGCCGCTTGCGCAAATGGTTGGCCAAATGGCCCGAAGAGATGTGGCGAAATGGCCACTTTCGATGATGTCAGTGGGGTGGGAAACGGAATACTAAGAGATGGTCATCTGCTTTCTTCGGTAGCGGAAAGCGTAATAGCTCATGCCAAGGAGGTTGGCGGCCTGCCGGTCATTGCCCCGGGCCCTCTGGAGCGCTTCTCGTATGAAATGCTTTTCCAGGGCTTCCAAATCTATCCCCTGCTCGGGAAGCGGAGGAAAGCCTGCAGGCTCTGCCGGGCCTTTTGCGGCGAGGGGCGGAGCGGCGCCGATTCCCTGCGCGGCGAGGGCCGAAAGGGTGATCTCGGGTCCGTTTTCGATGAGGACGCATCGTTCTATGACGTTTCGCAGTTCGCGCACATTTCCCTTCCAGGTATGGCGGGCAAGGGCCTCCCGTGCCTCACGGGAGATATCGTTAAAACGCTTCCCGTATTTCCTGCCGAGTTCTATCAGAAAATAGCCGGCGAGCGGGACGATGTCCTCGCGGCGTCGGGTAAGCGAAGGGACCTCGATTTTTATCACCGAAAGCCGGTAGAATAGATCCCGCCGGAAGCGCTTTTCCTCGATGAGGGCCTCGAGGTCCTTGTTGGTTGCGGACACGACTCGAGTTCGAACCTGCCGCTTGCGGGTGGACCCGAGGCGATAGTACTCCCCGCTTTCCAGAAACCGGAGGAGCTTGGCCTGGGCTTCAAGGCTGAGATCCGCCACTTCGTCGAGGAAAAGCGTTCCTCCGGCGGCTTTTTCCACCAATCCTTCCTTTCCCGAAGCCGCCGCCCCGCTGAACGCCCCTTTTTCATACCCGAACAGCTCGCTTTCGAGCAGTTCTCCGGGAATGGCCGCACAGTTGAGAGTAATGAACGGCCCCCGGAAATTGGGGCTCTTATAGTGGATCGAGCTTGCGATAAGCTCCTTACCCGTCCCCGATTCGCCCAGAACGAGAACGGGAGCGTCCGGACTCTTCGCAACGCGTTCGACCAGTTGCATAACGTCTTGAATGGCATCGCTTCCCGCGATGAAACAAGGAAGATTCTCGCAAAGCGCGCGCTCCTGCATGGCCTGAATTTCCATTCTCATGCGGACGGTTTGGAGCGCATTGTTTATGGTGGTTTTCAAGGCGTCCATCTGAATCGGTTTTACGACGTAATCGTAGGCCCCAAGCTTCATGGCCGCAATGACCGTTTGGATGTCCTCGAAGGCGGTGACCATGATGACGATTATTTCGGGGTAGGCGTTCCTGATGACCTTCAGTGCCTCGATGCCGGTCATTGCGGGCAAGCCGACATCGAGCAGGATGAGGTTTGGCTGTTCCGATGCGAGAGCCTCCAGTGCGGTCTCGGCTGTCGAAAAGCCGCTGGTCCTGTAGAGCTTCTGCAGGGAAAAGCTCAAACCCTTTCGAATGCTTTCCTCATCGTCTACCACAAACAGGCTGAATCGGTTCATCGCGGGATTTTCCTTTTTTCGACCGGAATCATGATGTTGAACCGGGCGCCTCCAAGAGCAGATGTGGTGAGTGTGATCTCTCCCCCGTGATCGGCTGCGATCCGTTTGCAGATCACAAGTCCGATTCCCATCCCCTGCCCCCTGGTGGTGAAGAAGGGCTCGAACACCTCCTCACGCATCTCCTTCGGGATCCCCGGACCGGAATCCTCGACCCGGATCGAAACATGCCCGTTTTCCATCCTTGTCGCGATCCGGATCAGGCGCTTATCCGCAACGCCCTTCAGGACTTCGGCGGCGTTGGTGACCAGGTTCAGTATCAATTGCTCCAGCAGTTGACTGTCGGCGAATATTTGCGGCAAATCGGCCGCCAGATCCAGTTCCAAAACGATTCCGGCTTTCCGCAACGATACGGCTACCAACTTGAGCGCGTCCCCGATGGTTTCGTTGATGCTCGTAGGCCGCATATTTACTTCGGTCGGGCGAGAAAAATCCAAAACCCGTTTGATCACCGATTCGATCCTGTTCGAAGCCCCTTGAGCTTCCTCAACCAGCCGCGAGACATCCTCGCTGTATTCCGGGTCCTGGTAGCACTCCCGGATGGCGTCCAGATAGACGTTGATCCCCGAGAGCGGGTTTCGGATTTCATGGGCGATTCCGGCCGCCACATGCCCCAGGGATACCATTTTTTCCCGCAGCATCATCAGGCGCTCGAGCTTCTTTAGTTCGCTTATGTCGATCATGTGGATAAGGCGGGCGGGCCGGCCCTGATACTCGATTGAGCCGCACCGACAGCTTACCCACCGTGTCCCGGGAGACTTCCCGACGCCTTGCGAAAGAAACCGAAGCACGACTTCCATAGGGGTCTCCACGGAGGTCCCGGAACATGCCAGGAGCGCTTTCAGAAGGTGCCGATCATCGGAGTGGATGTTTTGCGCCAAATCCTCCAACCGATCGGACTCCGAGATCAGACTTCCCGACAGGTTTGCCTGTTCGGCATTTCGATACACAATGCGACCGTCCTGGACGATCAAAATCCCGACCCCGATATTTTCCATCAGCCCCCGGAATTGCGCCTCACTTTGCCGCAGTCCGTTTTCTGCTCTTTTGAGTTCCGTAAAGTCATACAACAAAGCGATTACATAAGCCTGCTCCCCCGGGGGCCGAACGGGAGATAAAGAAATGATCACATCGCGCATCTGTCCGTCGGCCCTTTTGATCGATCTTTCCAGCCGGGAGAGCTCGTCTTTGGCAAGCACCTCCCCCATTATCTCAAGCGCATACGCCTGCATGGCGGGGTCGTCGTGCATGGCCTGGGCCCAACCGAGCCGGTTGATTTCCTCCATGGTGTAGCCGGTGATCTTTTCCATGGCACGATTCCACACGGTGAATCGAATGTAGGGATACTCCTCTATGGGGCGCCACACGCTCATCCCCTCTTTGGCATTCAGAATTACCGTCTCGCGGAAAGCCGATTCCCTGCGAAGCTTCTCCTCAATTCTGCGTCGTTCGCAAATTTCGGCCTCCAACTGCTCCTTGGCTATCGAAAGATCACCTGTACGGGACTGGACACGCCTTTCCAGTTCCTCGCCGGCGCGCTTCAAAGACTCCTTCACCCAAATGAGAGCTTCTTCACTCCGCTTCCTTTCGAGGATGTCCCGACGAAGTTGCTCGTTTGCCTCTTGGAGTTCCGCAACAAGCTCCTGGTTTTGAAACCGCAGGGCAATGCCGGAGGCTATGGAATGTTGGTGAGTGAGGGAAATGCGATAGAGTCCGTAGAGAAACAGGAGAATGAGAAACGATGTGACTACTCCCGACTCCGTCATCTGCAGGAAGAAACGAAGCGCAAACGGCAGTAGCGCCGGAGCCGCCCAGGCTATGGACCCGAATTTGATCGAAGCATGCGATATGGCGGCAGCCGCCGAAAGACTGACCAGCACAAAGATAAATGCAGACAGGAACGGGGAATATCCGTCCGGAAGAAGGACAAACGCGGAAAGTCCCCAAAATGTCCCTGAGATGATGATTGTTGCGAGGTAGATATTTCTCCAGACCGCAGCGTTGAACCGTTCCTTCTTTACCCGGTCGAATCGATAGTAAAGAATCGTTCCGCCGGTCACGGCCGAAACTATCAGAAGGCCCCACACCGCGAGATTTCCCGGTGAGACTTCATTTCGCACCGCATAGCACAGAACCAGTGAAACGATAAGGGAGATTGCCTGCATCGTCGGAACCTGATCGAGCGCAAGGCGCACCTGTTCTCTCAGGATGCAGTTCGCCGGTTCCAGGGAGGTTTTGACTTCACTGTTCATGGTCACTCTACAAAAGGTTGATGGAGAAATCACCGGCTACCACAGAATAATCGGCCGTAAACACGCCCCTCTTGATGATTTTCTGCTCGCACAGCCACACCCTCTCATTCCTCCGCCCATAAATTTATCGTTGGACGCACGGAGAGAATGCGGTATCCTCAAAAATTGCGACCTCACAATTCACCTCTTCTGCTCCCCCGGGGAGAACCCGGCGCTGTTTCGGGAATGTGGGGTGGCTTCACCGAACTTTAATCCCAGGAGGTAAGGATGGCTGTTAAGAAGATTCTGGTAGTAGGGGCCGGGAACATGGGAGCGGGAATCGCTCAACTGTGCGCCCAGCAAGGTTTTGATGCGGTATTGAGCGATATAAGCCTCGACTTTTGCACAAAGGCCAAAGAGCGCATCGACAAGGGTTTGCAGAAAAGAGTCGAAAAGGGCAAAATGGAGGACTCCGAAAGAGTCGCCATTCTTTCGCGCATTTCTCTCGCCGGCGATCTCACCCCGGCTAAAGAGTGCGATTTCGTCATCGAGTCCGTTCTCGAACAAATCGAAATCAAACGAAAAGTATTCACCCAACTGGACGAATTCGCCGGAAAAGATGTCATTTTCTGCACCAACACCACCTCGCTCCCCATAAGCGAGATCGCCGAGGCCACCCGACGGCCCGAAAAAGTCGTCCAGATGCACTTTTTCAACCCCCCGACCATTATGAAGCTCGTCGAAATCATGCCGGGCAAAAAGACGGCCCCCGAGACCATCAAGGCCGCCGAAGAGATGGCGAAGCTTCTCGGAAAAGACCCCGTAGTGTGCAAAAACGAAGCCCCGGCAGGAATCGTCAGCCGGGTGCTCGGGCAGTTGCTCAATGAAGCCACCTGGCTCGCGGAATCCGGTGTGGCCGAACCCGCCGATATCGATAAGGCGATGAAACTCGGCGCCAACCACCCGATGGG
>JBMFWU010000259.1:0-4989 GCA_049964955.1 Syntrophobacteraceae bacterium | reverse complement strand
CTGTTTTACCGGCTCAACGTCATAAGCATTCACATGCCAAGCCTTCGAGAGCGAAAGGAGGACATCCCGCTTCTCGCCCACCATTTCCTTGCCAAGCACAACACCAGGGAACACAAAACCATCCAAAACTTCTCCTCGGGCGCCATGCAGGCCCTGCTCGATCACGACTGGCCCGGCAATGTGCGCCAGCTCGAAAACGCGGTGAGCCATGCCGTCGTGCTGTCCCGGGGAGACCTGATAAACAGCAGGCACCTGCCCCGTTTTTTGTGGCAGCCCTGCCCGGAGACCACCCCGGATTCTCTTTACGAAGGCGAACGGGGGCTGATTCTAAAAACGTTGCGCAAATCCCACTGGAACAAGCACGATGCGGCCAGGCGCCTCAAGATCAGCCAAAGCACCCTCTACAGCAAGATCAGACGATACGGACTGGACAAGGGGTCCGATTCGGGGAGTCAGGGGGGCGTCGATTGGGTCGGTATTCGTACAGATCCTCCCAAAAGCGCTGAATAGGCCGTTTTAATACCTCTTCTACCCGAACGGGGGTCGGATTTCGAACATCCGCACGACCGGCTTTGAACGCGGGGGGGGGAAATTTTTTTTGCCTGAGAGCCTCTTGCAAAACTACCTGTGGGGCACGAGCGGTTCTTTTTTCTTCCCCCTTTTTAAAGGGGGATCGAGGGGGATTTCAAGCCCTTAGGCTCGTACAGAGAATTAAAATCCCCCCTTCCCCCCCTTTAAAAAGGGGGGAATTTGCTCTGTCTCCCCGGTCTTCGCAACTTTTTTGCACGAGGCTCCTGACTCATCTTTTCGCACTCCTTTCTCGGTCCTCAGTGATTCACGCGCTCCCGCCGATCGGGTGGCTGTCCACCTCTTCCCCATCGCAAGGGCATGAATCTTGTACAATGTCATTTGATCCGCGCTAGCCTTAAGAGCGCAGTCTCCTGCGAGTTCGAGTCGTCGGCGCTGTTTATCTTCTCCAGTTCCCCTCTCCACCCGCATCCTTTTTAAAACCGAATCGAACGAAGAGTTTTCCCATCGGCGTTGGGCATGTACTGGAAAGGAGGTGGTTGAAGTCCGCAGTTTTCCGCCATGAGTTCTGGCTCCTTTTCCAGGAAGATGCTTGCCCGCCGGGTGCTCTTTGCCGACACTCCTCCGGGCCAGGCCGGTTGTTAAACCAGGTGGCGGCGCTTACGGAAAACCACTCGAGGCGTCAAACTCGGCAAAACGGGGGCCGCCGCGCACAAGGGAGGTCAAAGATGCCGGAAAAACGAGAGATCGAAATAAAGAGCCGGGCGGATACCCTCGGCCTCATGGATTTGGACGTGAGGCCCTATCCGGTCACGCCGCCGCCTTCTTACGAGCAGGTAAAACCGACCTACGAAAGAAGGAAGGCGCTCGAGTTTTGTGACTGGTCCGAGGAGAACCTGAGATTCGAAAAAAGATATTCCAAAGATGAGACCCTAACGGGGCTAACGGTGCTGGATATAGGCCTCTGGAGGCTCGGCCACAAATTCTGCTCCTCCCTTTTCGGCGAGGCCGGGGCCGAGGTGGTCAGCATCGAGCCGCCCACGGGGGACCCGTTGAGAAAACTCACGCCCTTCGGCCGCGAGGAGTATTTTCTCCAAAACAGGGAAAGCGGCGAACAGTGCGGGATGGAATTCGTAAACGAGACGGTAAACACACACTGTGTGACCCTCGATGTGGAGACTGCCGAAGGGAGGGAAATCTTTAAAAAAATGGCTGCAAACGTCGATGTCCTGATCGACGGAATGCCCCCCGGCTACATGGACGATCTGGGGATCGGCTATCGGCAGTTAAAGGAAATCAACCCCAGGATGATATACGTGTGGATCGGCATGCTGGGCCAGTGGGGTCCGTGGAAAGACAAACAGTCCAAGTTCGGCCAGTGGATGATCGAACCTTTTGCGAGCGCGGCAAATTCGTGGATACACAATACCGGACTCGCCCAGGACCTTCTGCCGAGGGGCAGGGGGGGAGGTCCCACACGCCCCGCAATCTGGCTTGCCGACTATGTCGCCGGTGCCCAGGGATTTCTCAACTCCCTTGCCGCCCTCTATTGGAGAGATGAACTGGGGGGGACCGGTCAGATGATCGAGGTCTCGGGCGCCGAGGCCTTGCTCGACATTCTCGATTTCGACATCACCTGGTACGGTTTCAACCGCAGCATCAAATCCCGTACCGGCGGATGGGATGCCTGCCTCAACCAGTACGCCTGGAACCCGTGCAAGGACGGCTATATGATGATCGGGGGCCAGACCGACAAGCTCTGGTATAATATCGGTTTTTGCCTGGAGCGTGACGATCCGCAGTTTGGAAGACTCATCCACGAAGACCCGCTTTTAAAAGAGATGGCGGCCAGAAACGCCCTGCACGCGCTTATAAAGACATACACCCTGACTGCGCGGTGGCTGCGAGACACCAACCGGGTCGAAGCCGAAACGAAGCTGCTCGAATACCAGGTGGCTGCCGGCCCGGTGCTCTACATCGATGAGGTCTGCGAGTTTCCCCATTTCAAATATCGTCCCTGGGTCTACGTGCACGAAACCGACTACGGCCCGTTGCTCATCGCTTCGAGCCCTGCCTCCTACCAGCTTCGCGCTCCCTTCCGGTGCAAGTGGATGGGCAGGGACCTCGGCTACGACAACTACGAGATTTACCTGCGATGGACTGGAATGACCCAGAGCGCGGTAAATGAGATGAAAAAGAAGGGGGTGATCTGATGGAGCAAGACCCGAGAGTAACACGCATGGAAGAGCTGCCGGGCCCCAAGAGCAAAGGTGAGATGGACGAGTTCAAGATGCCCTACGAAGAGTACTGCAAAAAACTCTTCGATGTGGGAAAAGAACATACCAAACCCAGGCCTCTGAAAGGAATTCGGTGGCTCAGTTGCACGATGTACATCTTTACCCCGCACGCCGTGGCCAATCTGGCCGAACTGGGCGCCGAGGTGATAAAGCTCGAAATACCGAGGATGGGGGAACCCATGCGGCACACCTCTCCCTTCAACGAGGTTTATCTCTACCCGTTCAGCGACCAGCGCCCCGCCACCGGGACGGGCCTTGGCTATACAAACGCCAACTCGAACAAGTATTTCATCACCATCGACTACCATATTCCCGAGATGCGGGAGGTGTTCTACAGCCTCGTGAAAAAATCCGACGGCATGACCGAACTCTACCGGCCCGGGACCCTCGACAAGTGGAAGATGAGCTACCGGTACTTAAGTGAGATCAACCCCAGGTTCATCTACGTCTGGGGGGGCGGTTTCGGCTACGGCCCGAAGATCTTCGGCGGCTCCTACGACATCCTGGGCCAGGCGCACGCCGGACTCGCCTCCATTACCGGAATGCACGAGTTCATGGGCGGCCACTGTTCCAAATGTACCAACTGGGTCATCGACTGGCAGTCGGGAAACCTCATCTCCTGCGCCATCATGGCGGCCATTCATCATCGCAGGAAAACCGGGCTGGGCACCATGATAGAATTTTCCCAGGTGCAGGTACCAACCAGGATGCTCGGCTACACCACCACCATGTATGGCAAGTTCGGCATCGTTCGCCAGAGGTGGGGCAACTGGGACACCCAGCTTGCGGTGCACGGCATTATCCTGTGCGGCAAGTCCGATTTTCCGGATGCCGAAAATCCCCAGGACAAATACGATGCCAGATACGTCATGGTGAGCGCGTTCCAGGATAGAGACTTCAAGGAACTCTGCGACATCACCGGGCTCAAGGAACTCTACGACAAGTACAAGGCCCACAAGGACCGGGTAGAGGGCGAGGCCCAGGTCGAGATCTACGCCGCCCTCGAAAAATGGGCCGCAGACAAGAGCAGGTCCGAGGTCGCCAAAATTCTCTCCGATGCAGGCCTTCTTGCTGAACCGGTGCGAAACGACCGGGAGGTCTATGAAAGCCCCCACTACCGTGAAAGAGGCACCGTGCGGTGGATGGAAGATCCCCTTTTCGGCGATGTGGTGGTTCACGGCGGCTACAGCACCGGCATGATGGAAAAAACTCCGAGGAGAATCAACTGGCACTGGCGTCCCCTGGGAGCGGACAACAAGAAGATCTACCGCGATCTGCTCGGGTATCCGCTCAGTAAGATCGAAGAATGGCATAAGAAGGCCTACATCTAAAAGGAGGCTCCCGTGTGTGATATCATTTGGTGCAAGAAGGAACTGGCCGGAAAACCCTGCGACACCATCAACTACCTGGACCCTTACTACTTCTGGAACTGGGAGGGGACGATCAACTGCGCCGAGTGCGGAACGGTCTACTACATCCACATGATTCAGGGCTTCATGTACAGGGGCCCCGAGGAAAGGATCGGCGCTACACCTGACACTTCGCCAATTTACGCAGACAGACCTTATCATGGCTACGCCAACTACAGACCCGGTGTCAAAGAGCGCACCCGGCCCTTTCAGTGCACGCCCAGGAAAGAACTGCTCGGGGTTGCCGACATGGTCAAATTCAGCATCCGGGGCCGACCGGTGCGCGGATGGCGTCCGCAGCCGCCCTCAGCAGGTCTGGCCGGCAGCCGCGGCTTTAACTGGGATATCGAGAAGCTCTCCCCCGAGGTCTGGGAGGAGTATCAGAAAAAGCTGGCAGCGGGCGAAGTAAAAGACTGGTAGCTTGAGAAAGGAGTCTTGCATGTCACAACAGTTGACGCCCCGGGAATTCCTGGACACCGTTCTCGTCCCGGAGAAACAAAGCGAACACATATGCTGGCAGTGCACACACCTGAAGCCCGTCCTCAAGGGCTCCAAGTTTCCTCCCGCCGACATCATCGGCTGGTGCAAGAAGATCCACTGGCCAAATTACTGGTGCGTAGCGGACTTCAACGTGGTGAAAAAATGCTATGCCTATGAAGCCAAGGCGAAGGGCTAGCATGGAAGAAAACGTTCGTGAGGAAACAGCAATTCCCGGAACTGAGCATGAAGAAAGCTCACCTACTGGCACGAGTGGT
>JBMFWU010000258.1:0-5022 GCA_049964955.1 Syntrophobacteraceae bacterium | reverse complement strand
GAAGAAAGAACGTCCGGTGATTTCCGTCGGGAAAACCGTCCCGTCCTTTCTCCGCAGATACCGCAGGGGAACGGTTATCACCTGTCCCGGAACCAGACTCGCTCCCCGGGTTTTCCGGCGGGTTTCTTCGGGCTCTTCCGAAAGTTCCCAGTTTTTCTTTGCGAGCAACTCCTCCCGGCTGTAGCCAAACATTGTCGCAGCTGTGTTGTTTGCTTCCAGTATCCGTTCCGTATCGGCCTCGATAAACAGAATCGCATCCGAGCCGGCCTCGAAAAGCTCCCGATAGCGCTGTTCGCTCTCACGCAACTCCTGCTCGACGCGCTTGCGCTCGGTGATGTCGGCGATCGTTCCGACCATTCGTGCCGGGTTGCCCTCTTCGTCGAAGGCCACCGCCTTGCCCCGCGAATGCACCCACACGGCACTTCCCGACTTGTGCACCATGCGGTACTCGATGTCATAGGTCTTTATTTTCCCCGCGAGATATTGGCGTAAAACGCGCGAGACCCCATCGATATCGTCGGGATGGATCAGGCCGGGCCACTTTCCAACGTCGCTTTCGAGTTCCTTTTCTTCGTAGCCCAGCATCGCAAAGTAGACAGGATTTCGGAGCACTTCGCCGGTCTTTATGTCCCAGTCCCAGAGCCCGTCGTTTGTGGCCTCCATTATAAGTTTATAGCGAACCTCACTCTCCCGCAGAGCCAGTTCGGCTTCTCTTCGCTCCGCGGAAAGCCTGGAGAGGAGAAGCTCTTCATTTTTGCGTCGGATCTCGATTGCATAGCGTATCGCTCTTTCCAGGAGCGTCGCGCTGAGCTGGTCTTTGGTCAGGTAATCGGCTGCGCCCATCTTCATGGCGGTAAAATCGATTTCGTAGTTCCCCGTGCCGGTCAGAAACAGTATCGGGGTCGTAGAGCCCTGGCGGGTGGCTTCTTCGAGAAGCTCCATTCCGCTTCGCTCTCCCAGTTGATAGTCGAGCAGGCACACATCGAAAAGACCGCTCGAAAGCGCTTCCAGGGCCTCATCATAGTCTCGAACCCAGGCGAGCGAGCTTCCTGAAGCGAAAAGGCCCGAGAGTCGATCGCAAACGATCGTATAGTCGTCCTCATCATCTTCGACGAGAAGAATTCGTATGGGATCGGGCTGCGGGATGCGCATAGCAAAAAACTCCGGGAGAGGATTGGCAAATTTCGGGAGAGAGTTGCCCGCCATCACTTGAAGAATCGGCAGGTCGACGGGAAACGTTGACAAGAATATGCGAAAAACTCTCCTTCGCCAATAGTAATGCGAGATTGCCATTAAAAATGGCAGGGGAAGGTTTGCCTTGGGGGGAACCACGGGACCTGAACCTTCAGGCGCTCTCCCGCGCTTCAATATTGGCCTGAAGCTCTCTGGCCAGCCTGTCGATCCTGAGTTGCACAAAAGAGCCGTCGCGGTAGGTTCGCATCTCGGAGGGGTCCTCCAGAAGAGGAGATAGAAGGGCGAGCAGTCGGTCCGGCATGGGCAGGCCTCCCGGAGAGCGGGAAAGGCGCAGAAGCGTTAGGAGGGATAACACCTTTTTTACCGGGTCGGGGGATTGCAACTGCACAAGTATCGGGTCGATCCAGTCGTGCAGGAGTCCGGGCCATTTTTGCGCAACTCTTTCGATTCCCCACAGGACCCCGCGCTCGAGCAAATCGTTTTCCAGCGGATTGCCGTTTTCGTCTATGTAGGAGACAAGTATCCGATGATATTCCCGGGCGAGCTTTTCGTTTTCGGCCATGATTTCCCCCATGGCCTCAGGCGCCCCCCAACCGATTCCCCCCGATTCGTCGTTCAAACTCCAGATGAGGCGCCGCATGATTTCCCGTGCCTGTTCGAAGTCCTTTCGAGCCAGCGCCGATACGGTGATTCCAATGGCCCGCACGGCCCTCCACCTGACCGACTCGTCGGTTTCGAGCAACAAGCCCAGGAGGGGATTGATGATTTTTTCCGGGGCGAGATCGCTCCCTGCGAGCGCCTCTTCAAAGTCGCAAGATCCGAGAAGTGAGCGAACACGTTTCTTTATTGCGAATCCGCCCGGTCGGGCCGGACGATCAACCACTTTGTCCGAGCCTTTTTCCGTCATCTTACTCCCCGGCTGCCGGGGGCCATTCCGCGCTGCAGGAAATACATGGAAAAGGCGAGTTGAATCATGCCGCTCGAAATTTGGCCGGTTTGCATCAGGTGCGGGACCTCCGCCAGGGCCAACCGCACGACCTCGATGTCTTCTCCCGGGTCCGGCTGCGGCTCGCACACAGGGCGCACATTGTGCGCCAAAACGAAAAAGCAGCGGTTTTCCATAAGCGCGGGCACAGGAAAGCAGGACCCCAGGGAAACCAGTTCCATCGCTTCGAAGCCGGTTTCCTCCCTGAGTTCACGCCCGGCGGCCACAGCCGGGGAACCGTCTCCGGGGTCGATCAGGCCCCCGGGAAGCTCCAGGAAAACCCCTTCCACCCCATGGCGGTACTGTTGGACCATCACCACTTCGCCCTCTTCGGTTAGAGGCAGGACCACGACCCAGTCCCTCATGGAGATCGACTTCACCCGTATCGCGGCACCGGTCCGGGGAGAGAGGACGGTTTTTGTGGTAATCTTGAAAATTCCATGGTCTTCGGGGGGCATCCGCTCAGAGATGCTCCATTGTCGAACCGTTGTCGGGATTTGCGGTAATTTTCCCCTCATAATCTTACGTCATCCCTATCTCTTTAAGTCGCTCCACTCTTTTCCCGCCATATTGCTGAAAACGGGTAAGTTCTGAAAAGGTAGAATATTGGAGTATATCCGATAAACCCAATATCGCAATGACTGATTGGAACGAGAAAACAGAGATCCTTTTGTTGTGTTTTGACGCAGGAGCTTTTTTTACAAATATTTATTATTAGCTTTAAAATCGGTAAAGATGTGTAAAATGGCCAGGCGTAAAATAACCGGGTGATACATGATGAACTCAGATTCGAAACAAAAAATGAAGGACCTATTGGAAGCGCACCGCGGGGAAGCCCATATTGTCGTGCTTCAGGATTTTCCCGACCCCGACGCTATTTCCTCGGCCTTCGTGCACAAGCTCATAAGCGCTGCCTTCGATATCGAGTGCGATATCGTCTACAGCGGCAAAATCAGCCATCATCAAAATATCGCGCTGGTGAAACTGCTCGGGATCGACCTGATTCGTTTCGACAGTTCCGTGAACCTGCGAAAGTACGCCGGGGCGATTTACGTGGACAACCAGGCGACGACGGCCGAGGAAATCGTAAGGCGCCTCGAAGAGGCGGGGGTCCCCGCCCTGGCCGTTGTGGACCATCACGAACTGCAGCACCGGATCGAGCCTGCTTTCCAGGACATTCGCCGCTCTTTCGGGGCGACCGCCAGCATTTACGCCTTCTATCTCGAACAGGGGCTGATCCAGTTGGACAAGTCCCACAAGGAACACGTCATGGCCGCAACCGCCCTCACGCACGGCATCTTCACCGACACGGGGGGGCTGCTACGGGCCGGGGTCGATGATTTTCACGCCGCCGCCTATCTGAGTCAGTACAGGGACCCCGACCTTCTGGACCAGATTTTGAATCAGTCCAGGCCCAAACGGACTATGGAAATCATTCACAGGGCGCTCGAAGACAAGGTGACCGCCGAAGGGTTGTCGATTGCCGGTGTGGGGTATCTGCGCGCCGAAGACAGGGACGCAATTCCGCAAACCGCCGATTTTCTGGTGACCGAGGAAAATATCCATACAGCGGTAGTCTATGGTCTTGTTTCGGGACCCGAGGTCGAGGAATGCATCGTGGGCTCTCTTCGCACAACGAAAATAACCCTCGACCCGGATGAGTTTCTGAAGGAAATCTTGGGCAGGGATTACGCCGGAAATTATTTCGGCGGCGGGAAGTCTTCGGCCGGAGGCTTCAAGATCCCCATCGGATTTTTGGCCGGAGGCAAGGAGGAAGAATACCGGGAGCACAAATGGCGTGTCTTTGACGAGCAGATAAAGCATAAACTCCTGGCCAAAATCGGGGCCAAAGGACACGATGAGGCAGCGCCAAAACGGCAGGATTAAGCATTCGAAGAAAGGCTCACAATGAAAGTGTTCGTGACCGCCCGGCTCCCCGAAGAGGTGATGCGCCGGATCACCCGTTGCCACCAGGTCCGGATGCACGGGGAGGATCTTCCGCTGAGGCGCCAAACGCTGCTCGAATCCGTCGCGGAGGTCGAGGGCCTGCTTTGCACCATAACCGACCGGATAGACCGGGAACTTCTCGATCGTGCGCCACATCTTAAGATAATCGCCAACAACGGGGTCGGTTTCGATCACATCGACCTCGGGGAGGCGGACGCACGGGCCATTTGGGTCACCAATACGCCCGGCGTTCTGACCCCGGCCACGGCCGATCTTACCTTTGCCCTTATCCTGGCCTCCGCCCGCAGGGTGGTGGAAGGCGACCGGATGGTGCGGGGGGGAGGATTTACGTACTGGGCGCCTCTTAAATTCCTGGGAACCGAGGTTTCGGGCAAGACGCTGGGGATCGTCGGGATGGGGCGGATCGGCCGTGCGGTGGCCAAAAGGGCCGCCGGCTTCGAGATGCGGGTTCTCTACCGGGGGCGCTCACGCCTGGAACCCGAGGAGGAACGGGAGTTGAACGCTTCCTTTGCATCCTTTGACGATCTGTTGTCCGAGTCGGATTTCGTCTCCCTCCACGTGCCTCTCGGGCCGCAAACCCGCCACCTGATCGGCGCGCGCGAGCTTTCGAAGATGAAACCCTCGGCCGTGCTCATAAACACGGCAAGAGGGCCGGTGGTAGACGAAAATGCGCTGGTCGAAGCGCTTCGTTCCGGCTCGATCCGCGCCGCCGGCCTCGATGTCTACGAAAACGAGCCCCAACTGTGCCCCGGCCTGGCAGACCTCGACAACGTCGTTCTGCTCCCCCACATGGGAAGCGCCACGATCGAAACCCGCACCCGCATGGCCGAGATGGCGTGCGATAATCTCCTCGCAGGCCTGGCCGGAAAACGCCC
>JBMFWU010000257.1:0-5024 GCA_049964955.1 Syntrophobacteraceae bacterium | reverse complement strand
CCCCCCGGGAATCGGCTCGCACGCGCAAGGCGCGTGCGAGCCGATCGCTCAGCGCTTCGGCGAGAGGTCACGCATCGCTGCGTGACCTCTCGCCGAAGCGCTAACTGAGCCGCGTAGCGGCGTGGGGGTGCAGGGGGCGAAAGCCCCCGCGCTTTTAAAGCTTGCCAACGGTCTCGCTGCCACAACATGGAGATAAAATAAAAGATGTCTGTGATCATGTCGCTTGATCAGGGAACGACGAGTTCGAGGACTTTTCTCTACAACGAGACCGGAGAGGTAATTGCTTCTGCTTCCGAGGCTCTCCCCTGCCGCTATCCCAAACCCGGGTGGGTGGAACAGGACCCGGAAGAGATCTGGCGGACGCAGGAAAAAACCATGGAAGTGGCTTTGTCCAAGGCCGGGCTGAAATTGGCAGATATAGAAGCCATCGCCATCGCCAACCAACGGGAGACCACCATTGCCTGGAACAGGAAAACCGGGCATCCCCTGGCCAATGCTATCGTATGGCAGTGCAGAAGGACGGCGGAGTATTGCGATTCCTTGAAAACCGAAGGATATGATACGGTCATTCGGGAGAAAACCGGGCTCGCTACCGATGCCTACTTCTCAGGACCGAAGATGCGGTGGATTCTGAAATCGGACAGCCAGGCACCGAAACTGGCCGCAAGAGGCGACCTGCTGTTTGGAACCGTCGATTCCTGGCTGATCTGGAAACTCACGAACGGAAAGGTACACGCAACGGATGTGAGCAACGCGAGCCGGACCATGCTCTTTAACATCAGGGAAATGAAGTGGGATAGGGAAATTCTTGAGAAGCTGCAAATTCCCGAAGAAACGCTTCCGCCAGTAAAGCCTTCCAGCGGCATCACAGGAGTAACAGACAAGCGATTGTTTGGTCGCGAGGTTCCAATAGCGGGGGTCGCGGGAGATCAACAGGCCGCCTTGTTCGGCCAGGCGTGCTTTGAGCCCGGCATGGTCAAAAACACCTACGGAACGGGCTGCTTTATGCTGCTAAATACAGGCAGCGAACCCATGGAATCGAAACACGGCCTTCTCACCACCATTGCCTGGCAGCGCGGGGATAGGGTCACCTATGCTCTCGAAGGCGCGGTTTTCGTCGGGGGAGCGCTCATGCAATGGATGCGCGACGAACTCGGGCTTTTTGTCGACGTGAGGGAAACCGAGCAAATGGCTGAAGCCGTCGATACCACTGACGGGGTCTATATCGTACCGGCTTTCGTTGGGCTCGGCGCCCCTCATTGGGACCCTTACGCCAGAGGCGCGATCTTCGGACTCACACGAGGAACGACCAAAAATCACCTGGTTCGGGCAGGTCTTCAAGCCATGGCCTACCAGGCAAACGATGTTCTTCGCGCGATGGCAAAGGATTCCCGGATGCAGATAAAAATCCTGCGGGTAGACGGCGGGGCGAGTGCGAACAACTATCTGTGCCGGTTCCAGGCCGACATTCTGGGCGTTGCGGTCAGTCGTCCCCGAAATATCGAGACAACCGCTCTGGGCGCCGCGTTTCTCGCCGGGTTGGCTACAGGCGTCTGGAAAGATGAAGCAGGCCTGCAGGCCGTCTGGAAAGAAGAGCGACAATTTCTCCCCGAACGGGCTCAGCAGAAGACCGATCGTCGTTTACGCGGCTGGCGCACCGCTTTGGAAAGAGCAAAGGATTGGGCCGAGCACTAATCGCCAGCCCTTCACAACGAAACCACCCCCCACCTGTATTGACAGCTCGCCGCTAATATCTACTTTTCACCCATCCCTTCCGGCCGGAAGAAAGGCCGTTAGAGGGCCTGTCCATGCACCACATGCGCCGAGACGAACCAAACGCTACCCCCCCCGGAACGAAAAGGAGAAACGGAATGATCGGGAAAACCCATCGTATTCGAATCGTTTTCTTTTTAGCGTTAGCGGTTAGCCTCATCTTCGGGCGTCAGGCGCCGGCCGCCGGTGTGAACGCGATCGATGACGAAGCTCTGGCGGCTCTTCGCAGCCTCTATGCCTCTACGCCTGCAGCAAGGAGCCTCGGGCGGGAAGCTGCAGCGATTCTGATTTTTCCAAAAATCGTCAAAGCCGGCTTCATTTTGGGAGCGCAGTACGGGGAAGGAGTTCTGATAAGACACGGGAGGATAGTCGGCCACTATAACATAACCGCCGCCTCGTACGGGCTGCAGGCGGGGGTGCAATCCTTCGCCTATGCCATGTTCTTCATGAGCCGGGCGGCCATGAGGTCTCTACGGGACCGGGGAGGCCTGGAGATCGGGGCAGGGCCAAGCGTCGTCCTGGTTGATCAGGGAATGGCAAGAACGCTTACCTCAACCACCCTCAGAGAGGACGTCTATGCGTTTGTTTTCGGCCAAAGGGGACTCATGGCCGGTGTGGGACTGCAGGGTTCCAAGATCACCAGAATCCGATAAGGGCCGGGAAAGGCTTAGAACGTTACCAAGCGATTCAAGTTAATGCACAAATGACGACAGTTCCAATTCGGCTTCGATTGAAAACATTGTTCTGAACGACAACACGGGGATGCAACCAGGCAGGCCCTGAACCCGTCGGAGCACCCAGATCAACCCGTAGACGTCGCCCTGATTTATCACCACTCACCTTCTGCAATCTTGCGGTGAATACGCCGCATGCCACGCGGCGCAATGTTTGCGGGATTTGATTGGGCTCTTCCTCACGGCACAGGCGGGCGGGAAAGAACCAGGGAGTTCATCCCCGGATGAACGCAGGCGGGGAAAGCTTGGCCGCTTTTGCAACGGAAAGACGGAGTACGCCGTCTATTTGCGCCGGGACTCCAATTGCTGTTCCGCGCGCGCCGCGGCGATGACCGAATCGAGAACCCCCGGAAACAATGCATCGAGGTCCTCAATTCGCAGGCTGTTGACCCACTCCTTGCCTTCACGCCTTGTGGCGACTACGCCTGAGTTCCTCAAAACTTTGAAATGGTGGGATAAGGAAGATTTGGGCATAGCCAAACCGAAACAGCCGCACGTCATTTCACCGGCATTGGCGAGTTTGAGCACTATCTCCAGCCGTACCGGGTCGCTAAGCGCGTGCAGCACTTTGGAAAGAGCGATCCTGTCGCGGGACGGCTGCTCATGTTCGATACATTGCGCTACCATGTTTTCTCTCTTCCGTTTGGAAGTATACAAAAAAATGGTTGACCGCGCAATACGGTTCGACTATTTTCGAACTGTTCGAAAATAGTCGAACCGTCAGATGCGGAGGCGAAGAAGAAGTGACGCGAGGAGATCTTCTCGCTTGACTGCAATTAAGGCGCGAAACTGGCGGCCGCCGCGGGCGGTTCGATCCAAATGACCGATTATTAACCATACTGCTACGAAATGGAGAAAATCGATGAAGATTGTCTGCTTGCTTGGAAGTCCGAGAAATGGATCAAACAGCTCGGCCATCGCGAAACGATTTATCGATACCGCTGAAGGATTGGGAGCTCAAACAAAGACGTATCGTCTGAATGAGCTTAAGTACCGGGGATGCCAGGCCTGTATGGGATGCAAGACAAAGCTTGAAAAATGCGCATTGAAAGACGATCTGGCGGAAGTTCTGGAAGCCGTGCAGGAGAGCGACGTACTGGTAATGGCTTCTCCCGTATACTTTGGCGAAATATCGAGCCAAATGAAGGGCGCGATAGATCGCTTTTACTCTTTCCTGAAGCCCGATTACCTGACCAATCCCAATCCTGTACGCCTTTCTCCCGGCAAGAAGCTTGTGTTTGTACTGACACAGGGAAATCCGGACAACGAGTTATTCGGCGATATCTTCTCGCGGTACGATTACTTCCTGAAATGGTACGGCTTTACCGAAAGCCACCTTATCAGGGCTTGCGGAGTGCGCGACCCCGGAGCGATTGAAACTCGTGGGGATATTTTAGAAGAGGCCGAAGAGATCGCGCGCAAAGTGTATTCGAATTAGCCCTGCAACGACGGTAAAATCAAATAACGAGAGCCTCTTGCAAAACTACCTGCCGACAGGCACGAGCGGGTCTACTTTCCTCCCCCTTTTAAAAGGGGGATCGAGGGGGATTTCGAGCACTTGGGCTGGTGCAGAGAATCCAAATCCCCCCTACCCCCCTTTAAAAAACTTGCAATTACCCACACCTGCGCCCGCGGTGTGGAAACATCCGTTTCAGTCCTTGTTCCTTCGCGCCATACCTTTTTTCAGGGCCTGGATGCCTGCTTGATCACGCCTGGTCCTTTGTTTATCCGTGTTTATCACTGTTCATCCGTGTCACCTGTTCTTTAAAAGCCCTCAGACACGGATAGACACTGATAGACACGGATAAAAGCCGGAGCTGATCGGTAGGGTTCTACACACTTTCCGGTGTTTAGACCCGGCGCTGCCCGTCGGCCCCTTCGGCCGGACAATGAATGAGCCGCCGTCCGTGTCGCACTTTTCGGGTTTGCGAGCCAATTCGGCGAATCACATGGGCGGATGGACACGGATTACTACCCACGGGGTCAAGTGTGGGTAACTGTGAGTTTAAAAAAGGGGGGATGGCCCTGCCCCCCCCCGTCTTCGCAGCGTTTTGCAAGAGGCCGACGAACAAGGAATATTGAATAATCTGAAACCGGCGCCTTCGCCACTTCAGCGTTCGAAATCCCTTGTGCGATTCATATCGGAAGTGCTTCGGCCGGACCATATCCCCCGAACGAACCAGGAACTTCATCCCCGATGAACCCGGGCGGGGAAAAACCCGGCCGGGTTTGCGGCGGAAGGATGGCGCATACGGGAAACTTCCCCATCATCGGGAAGCCTTCAGGCTGGGCGCGAAAAAACCGCATCCACCAAGCTCCGGTTAATTTGCTGATCAACATCAGTGTTATTGTAAGCTATGGCTTCGACGTAGCTGGAGCCGTTGATCGTACTTAAATTATGTTTTGAACCAACAACATACAAAGGGAGGTAAAAACCCGGTGGCTGTAAAGCTGAACAAAAAGCAGCAATTCCCGCAGGTCGTGTAGAACGTTGTTCCATCTGATCACGAGAAACAA
>JBMFWU010000256.1:0-5133 GCA_049964955.1 Syntrophobacteraceae bacterium | reverse complement strand
AAGAGTTGCTATGGCAAATGGGGGCGGAAATGACCCTAAGTCAACGCCATTGGGTGGCACTATGAGATTGCGGCATACAAGAAAAAACAAAGCTGGAAATTGCCACACGTATTATGCTTGCTATTGGCGAACAAAAAGCGAGCGAGTGGCCAAAATGAAGGGCAGAGAACAATGCAAAATGCCTCCTATCCCTGCCTGGATAATGGATGAAAAACTTTTCGAGGTCAGCCTCTTCCTTCAACTTTTTGGTGATTGGGAACAGAAATATAAGGATAAGGCGAATCCATCTATAGAACCTGAATTCAACAAAGCACAGCAGCGCGTTGAAAATATCAAGGCTTCCATCGCCGCCAACAAGACAGCTATCACAAGCAACGACCGCACCCAGTATTCACCAAAATTCGACCCTGACAAATACAACGAGCGGAACAGTGAATTGAGCCAGGAGAAAGAGAAATTAAAAAATGAACTGGCCGAGGCTCAGCGGGAATGTGTCCGTTACCAGCAACTTTTTGAAAGCGAGCAATCCTTCAAGAGAATAGCAGCGGACAAGGAAACAGTTTGGAAATTGCAAAGCAGACTTATGGACCTTCCTATCGACCAAAGGCGGCAGTTGTTACATGGCCTAGTTGATGGTGATATCATAGTAAAACCACCAACGCCCAATGCCACCCTTGACTTCTCCGAAGGCTCGAACACACTCAATAGGTGGACTCAAATCCAGTGGAAATATAACCCAGCGATAATACAAGAAATTCTAGGTGTTAAAATTCTTGATGTGGACTCAGTCACGGTGTACCCCTCAGGGTAATCACATGGTCTTCCCCAGCTCCGACAGCTGCCAGAGGCAGTTTGGGCTTTCTCTGCCTTTAATAAACTTCTTGATGCGTTCCGATGGCTTCAAGGAGGATGGCTTCGGACCCCTCGTGCTGCACGAATTCAAATAGGATTCTCAGGTCATAGCCTGCGCTGCACGCCCGGGAGCCTTCCAATTTACCCTTGAGCTTGTGCGTTTTCAAAGCGGGATGAAAGGCATTTTCCGCCAGGAGATGCAAGGCAGCTCTAATATCTTCGGCAATGGCAGGGTCCTTCCGGATAATCCGACGCGCTGAGCGAATGAAGGAGCTGGTGCGAAGCAGCACGCGTTTCATGAAAGAATTTCCGAGAGTATGTCATCGGGGTTGGCCGGCTTTGCCGAGCCTTCCTCGAATTCCTTTCTTGCGTTTCGAACCTCCCTGCTAAGCAAGGTACGTCTGCGGTCGGCGGCACGGCGTGATAAAATCTCAATGAGTTGCTCCTGATCTTCGAGGGACAACTCGTCCGCGGCCTCCAGAATTTGTCCGAAAGAATTGGCTTGGGGGCCATCTGCCATGGATGATTCCTCCTTATCCGGTGGGTTTAATGACGCTGATGACAAAATGAAAATAACATTTCTCATTCTAATTGCCAAATCCGGGTCATTGAGGCAACCGGCCAAAAAATTTTCCGATTGTGGAGTTCGCCGCCCGGGGCATCCCACATGGTCTCAATCATGGAGTCCCCATGAACAAAAATAGTTAACACTCCTCTCCTCAACGGCGACATTTTTCGGATCACAACTTGTTATCTTTCCGGAATCATATTGTAATCTCCTGGGCCATTTTGGGGATTTTCTGCCTCATCAGGCTGTAGTAGAATACCGGCCACGGATTGAAAGGGCGTGTATTTGAGCCTCCGCACACATGGAGAAATAAAGGACTATATTGATGACTGAGCACGAAAAGCTCTTGTTTCGGATACTCCGCGGCACATCGGATCTAAACATCCCCTTCGACGGTATGCGGAGTTTGTTGCGAGACTTGGGTTTTACGGAGCGAATCCGTGGCAGTCACCACATTTTCAGCAAAGAGGGGGTCGAAGAAATACTGAATTTGCAGCCGAAGGATGGTGGCAAGGCAAAAGGGTATCAAGTCAAGCAGATCAGGCAATTAATCATTAAATACCGGCTTGGAGTTCAGGGGCAAAATGGCTAATGAATTGCGCTACGAAATAATAATCTACTGGAGCGATGAGGACCAGGCCTTCGTTGCCGAGGTCCCCGAGTTGGCAGGATGTGCCGCAGACGGAGCAACTTACCAGGAAGCAATAGCCAATGCGGAAGTGGTGATCCGGGAGTGGGTTGAGACCGCGATTGAACTCGGTCGAGCCATCCCTGAGCCTAAAGGGCGACTGATGTATGCGTAAGGCAGGTACCGGGAAGTAATTTGGAAAATAGGGGACGCCCTGCAGCATGATCCAGCTTTTCTTCTACGATTTCAGCACCTCTTCACACCGCCCCGCTGGCTGTTGGCAGTCAGATTCCGAGCAGTCAGCGTCATGGGCAGTCCATTTACCGTCAAGAAATACTTATTGCAACGCGCCATTACGGCAGGCTATCTCAAAAGTATTCGCCAACGCCCGATTCACTTTGCTCATAGAAAGCTTTGCCATCGTCGAGGTCATCGACGACCTCTTTCAATACAACGACATCTTTGACTTTCATGACTTACGGCTGGCCCTCAGTTTCTCAGGAGAAATGAATTCTGCCTGGCCGCTTTCGATCTTTCTTTTTCTTTCCTCGAGAATGCCGCGATGCCATTCCGGGGATTCAACCTCGGCTTCCTCATCGAGGAGTGAGTCCCAAAGTGCCTCTATGGCCTGAAGACGCTCAATTCTACTCATTTTCTTAATTTCCAGCATGTCCATTTCGGCTCCCTTCATCGATCAATTTTATATCAACCCGCGCTGCTGTCAATGCTCGGAGAATATGCGTGCGAAGACAAGAGCACTCAAGTGCTGCGGAAAATAGGGGAGGCCCTTCATGTTTCATTTAAAGCAGCGCGCATCAACGTGCGCGTCGGCACAATCAATTGAAACTCCCTATTTAATTAATACCATATATATGGATAAACCTTCACTCGGGAATACGGCAATACATCGAGAATAAAAATGCTCCCTTTCGTGCGTGTAAATATTGACCTGGGTCAAATCCCCCGGTGAGTGCTCGTGGTATTCATGGACCATGCGAAAGAGTCGCAAACCGGACACTCCCGAAGGAGAGGGCATAAAATGGAAAAATATGTGTGCGCCATCTGTGGCTGGGTCTACGACCCCGCTCAAGGAGATCCGGAAAGCGGGATGGCTCCCGGGATCAAGTTTGAAGATCTGCCCGATGACTGGGTCTGCCCTCCCTGTGGCGCGCCGAAGAGTGATTTCGAAAAAGACAATGAGTGATCGGGTGGGCCACCCTGAATGTGATGGATAGGGAAGATTCCGTTAATTTCCCGTCGTTTGGGCGGGCAAAGAAGCTTCCGGTTTAGGAGGAGAAAATGACTGAAACGAAAAAGTCTTCCACCCCGCCTGTTGGCGATGTGGGGCTAACCGATCAGGATGTCTACGAAGCCATGAAGTCCATTCCCGGCTATCTCGATATCACCCCGAGGGACTTCAAGGAGCTCTATTGTCATGCCTACTATAAGGCGGTGGAGCGGATTTCAAAGTCCGTTCTGGCGCGGGACATGATGACAGAGGAGGTGCTCTTTGTCTCAAGCGATACCCCGCTCGACGACGTCGCCGACCTCATGGGAGAGCGGGGTATTTCCGGCCTTCCGGTAACCGATGACCGGAGAAGGGTCGTAGGGGTCATCTCGGAGAAAGACTTTCTCTCCAGAATGGGTGAGGCGGGTCCCCAGAACTTCATGACCGTTATCGCCAGTTGCCTGAGAGCCAAAGGCTGTGTGGCTCTGCCGATTCGAGCGAAGAAAGCCGCCGATATCATGAACTCACCGGCTGTGACGGTTCCTGAAAGCTTGTCTTATTCCGAAGTGGCCGACCTTATGGCGAAAAAAGGCATCAACAGGGTGCCGGTTACCGATGCCGAGGGGCGTCTAATCGGTATCATCACTCGAACCGACCTCATCAGGGCTTTTTCAAGGAACTCGACATGCGAAGCAATTATTTCTTAAAAATGAAAGGAAGCACTCAGAGCCTGCCACGGGTGAATATATCCGAGATTTTCTGGTCATGGGTGGGGGCTTTTCTGGGAATTGCAGCCGTCGCTTTTCTCAATCACCGGTATTGCGCGGGTAAAGATCTCGTCCTCATTATCGGTTCATTTGGAGCTTCGGCCGTTCTCATCTATGGAGCAATAAAGAGCCCCCTTGCCCAGCCGAGAAATCTCCTCGGGGGGCATATCCTTTCCGCACTGGTCGGTGTTTCCGCCTATATACTTTTCCCTACAAACATCTGGCTCGCATCGGCCCTGGCGGTGGCGACCGCCATAGCCCTCATGCACGCGACCAAAACACTGCACCCGCCGGGAGGGGCCACAGCGCTTATCGCCGTAATCGGTGGGCCAAAGATCCATCACCTGGGATATCTGTACGCCCTTGTGCCCGCGGGGGCCGGAGCTGCGATCATGTTGGTTGTGGCTTTACTGGTAAACAATATTCCCAAAACAAGAAGCTATCCCGAGTTCTGGCTGTAAAAGGAGGGGGTCGCGTCTACACTTTTCACAATCGAAGCAATTTGGTTCACGAACCTGAGGCCGGGAGTCCCTTCCGCCGGGCCATCGGCATGGTTATAGTGAGCAGACTGGATCATTGGTTCCTTGGGGGAAATTTTACGATTAACTTCGAGGATGGCAATGGGATACTCGCCTCTTTCACAAAAAGCGCTGTCGGAACTGGCTTCCAAATGGTCATCTTGTAAGGCAGGACAGCCGCTTACGGTGCATACGGACACTAGTGATTTTTTTCGTCTTGAATATGGAGATATCCTTATTCTTGACGGACGCCCTTTTCTCATTCGACGAAATGCGAAAGAAGGGCGTTTCGGGCTTGACGACGAGGAAAAATTCTGGGTCAAACGTTCGATTGACCTCAATTCAGGTATGCTGAAAATCATCAAATGCGTGTTTTTTGAAAAATATATTTCTCGGATCGGCGACATAGAATTCGAATGTTTCAGAAGCCCGAAGAAGGAAGCACGCATACTCGAGCTCGTTAACGGTCTTCCAAATTTTATGCACGGTTATTCGGTACTCGATGATCATCAGAATATCGTGCGTGTCCTTGAATTCATCTACGGCATATCATTGGCGGAACACATTCAAGA
>JBMFWU010000255.1:0-5149 GCA_049964955.1 Syntrophobacteraceae bacterium | reverse complement strand
TATGAATATTTGAAGGCAAACCCCGTTTTTCACCTCGCTACCGTGGACGAAGGCAAGGGAAGGGTCCGGCCGTTCGGGTTCGTGATGAAAAGAAACGGCCTTCTCTACTTTTGCACCAACACCACGAAGGATGTCTACAAACAATTGGCCGCAAACCCGGAAATCGAGATATCGGACAAGGGGGCCGACGACACCTGGCTTCGCGTGCGCGGCAAAATCGCCTTCGACGGGAGCAGGGAGGCGAAGGTCCAGGCCTTCGAGGAGGCGCCGACTCTTCTCAGGATTTACCCCAAGGGACCAGACGATGAAACCTTTATCACCTTCCATTTTGTAGAGGCCAGGGCGACCCTTTTTTCGTTCAGCCAGCCGCCGAAAACCCTGCCGCTTCTCCAGGAGTAGAGACTTTTCCAAAGAAGGGGGCCGAGCCGGTTTTCGAACGGCCCCCCCGAACTGTCACTCAAGCCGCCTTGCGTCGAGCGTCATGGTTTTCAGGCTCCTTCGGCGCGTTCGAAACGATCGGCATGGAGAAGCTCCGGGAAAAGACGCATCCAGAGGAGAGCAACGCATATCGTTCCGAGGCCGCCCACCAGCACCGCGGGAACAGTACCGAGAAGCGCTGCGGTAACTCCCGACTCGAACTCCCCCAGTTGGTTCGATGTTCCGACGAAAAGCGAATTGACGGCGCTCACCCGCCCGCGCATCCGGTCGGGAGTGGCGAGTTGCACGAGTGGCATCCGAACCACGACGCTCACCACATCGGCCGCGCCGAGCACGACCAGTGCCCCCATCGAGAGGAGTAATGAACGCGATACGGCAAAGACCAATGTCGCCATGCCAAAGACGATCACCCCGGCAAACATCTTAGGGCCGATCCTTTGTTCGATCGGGTGGCGCGCAAGGATAAAAGACATGGAAAGAGCGCCTGCTGCGGGTGCGGAGCGCAAAATGCCAAGGCCCCACGCCCCGGTGTGCAGGATGTCGCGAGCATAGACAGGCAGAAGGGCGGTGGCCCCTCCCAGCAAAACGGCGAAAAGATCAAGCGAAACGGCCCCGAGGACCGCGGGGCGGTTCCAGATGAAGGTGATGCCGGAAAAGAGCGAACTCGGCCCCCTGGAGATGGAAAGCGATGGAGCGTGGCCGGTCCGGATCAGTGCGGTGCATAGACCGGCCGCGAAGAAGAGCGAGGCTGCAACACCGTAGGCCACCGTCGCGCTTGCGGTATACAAAAGCCCCCCCAGGGCCGGGCCGATGATGTATGCGGTCTGCGTAGCGGAGGCCATCCTCGCGGCTGCCCGCGGCAGCAAAGACTCTCCAACGAGCTTTGGCAGCAGTGCGGACATCGTCGGATGCTCGAAGCTTCGAGAAGCGCCGAGAATGGCCACAACCGAGTAGATTTCCGCTGTATCGAGGGCTCCCCTGAAATGCCTCACGGCCAGGCCCCCCACGGCGCATCCCATCACTGCCTGGCACGCGCGCACTATTTTCCGCCGGTCCCAGCGGTCGGCGAGGTTTCCTGCCGCAACCGACAAAACGACCATCGGCAAAAACTGGGCAAGCCCCACCATGCCGAGCTTAAATGCGCTTCCGGTAAGGGCATAGACTTGCCAGCCGACGGCAACCATGGAAACCTGCAGCGAAACGGCCGAAAACACCCGCGCGAGCCAGAAAAAAACGAAGGGCCGGTGAGCGAAGAGGGAATCCGAATCCGGAACACTCGCAACTCTATCCAGGGAAACACGAGATTTCATGCGCAACCATCCACAATCCTCAGAGTGCGCGGAATTGTAATGGTTTGGAAGCGTAATGCAATAGTTTTCCAGGATGAATTGCAGGACGGGTCAGGAAGCGGGGAGTTCAGAAAGTCATGAAGCGCTCGAGTTCCTCCAGGATGCTCTCCCGGTGGAACCTAACCCAGGTTGCCCCGTTTCGTTTGACGATCGCGGCCAGTCCGTTCAAAAAGATACCTTCCTTCCAGATTTCCCAGTTTCCGGGCCATTTGTCCAGCCCAAGGAGCCTTAAACCACGCTCGGTGGTCAAGGGAAGCTCGGAAGAGTCCTTGCGAAACGATTCCAGATCGAGTATCTCCCCCATCGCGCCCTCCCGCTTTGCTGCGCTGTACCAATCACACCCTAATGAATAATAATTCCCGCTTTTCCCCGATGCATCTCAAAAGAACTTCTTGTAAAAACATTTCACTTTTCCCGTAAAGTTCTTCCGGAAAACAGCCGATTAGAAGGATGCGAGCGTTTCGCATACCGTGTCGTATTGGCCCTGCAGGAAAATCCGGCGAGCGCCTGCAGACCTTTGGAGGTGGAAATCATGAGCATCGAAGCGATCAAAGCCATCACATCTACTGCCACATTGGACCAGAGCAAGGACCCGCCCTGGGGTTCCAAGGACCTCACCAAACTGAGACTGCTCATGAATCAGGGGTATACGGTCTCCGAAATGGCAAGAGAGCTTGGAACGACGATTAACGACGTCAGCCAGATGGTGTCCCAGCTGACGCTGCCAAGCGCAAACAAAAACCCTTCCGGTTCCGGCCAGGCGGTAACGGACCCAAGCGTTGGCACCCATCTGGATATCAAGACCTGAGCCTCTTTAGTGGCCTGCCAGCAGGGCTTGCGGGAATTTTTGCGTTCCTTTGCCAAAAACGGTGCTCCCAGGCAAATCTTTTCCGCCAAGTAGCCATGGTCCATGTTTTGCGCCCCGCTAAGCCTCACGGGACTTCCTCTCCACCGCTCACAATTTGAAAAATGGCTTGACCTCTCTTCCGACTTTTTCCATAACTGGGGTGCGGCCGTCTCAGTGGGCGCGGGACAAGATCACTCACCTCAGAACAAGGGATAATCAGAATGAGCGCAATCAAGAAAGCTATTCTCCCGCTGGCAGGGTTCGGGACGCGGTTTCTCCCGGCAACAAAGGCACAGCCCAAGGAAATGCTTCCCATTGTCGATAAGCCCGTGGTCCAATACCTGGTGGAGGAAGCCGTGGCCTCGGGCATCGAGGAAATCATCTTCGTTACCGGCCGCGGCAAACGAGCGATCGAAGACCATTTCGATATTTCCTTCGAACTGGAACGAACTCTCGTGGAAAAAAGCAAGGCGGACCTTCTGGACGCGGTTCGCGCCATTTCCGACCTCGCCAAATTCTCCTATGTGCGCCAACCCATGCCCCTTGGCGACGGCCACGCCGTTTTGCAGGCCGCCCATATCACCAAAGACGAACCCGTTCTGGTGTTATTTGGCGACTGCATCTATGACAGCTCCGTTCCGGCTTCCAAACAACTCATCGAATGCTACGAAGAGTACCATAAATGTATCATCGGCATGAGCCGGGTCCCGATCGAGGAGGTGTCCAAATTCGGCGTCATAGAGGGCGATGAAGTGGACCGCTCGGTTTATCAGATCAGGCGCATGGTGGAAAAGCCGGACCCACAGCTCGCCAAGTCCAACCTCGTAGCCGTCGGAAAATACGTTATCACCCCGGAGACATTCCACGTACTCTCCACGATGAAACGGGGAAATTCCGGAGAAATACGGCTGATAGACGCCTTCGAAATTCTCATGACAAACGGAGAAACGATCTACGGAAAAGAATTGGAAGGAGAGTGGCTGGATACGGGCGACAAGTTCAACTTCATCAAGGCGACGATTCACATGGGTTTGAAACACCCCGAAATTGGTGAGAAGCTGCGAGCTTATCTCGAAGAATTCATCCGGGAAAACCAATTGTGTCACTCCTAGCGGACCAGTCCTGATTCGATGAGAGGATTTTTTCACCAACTTCCCCGGAACGTATTGCGCAGTTTCACGGGCCGTAATCTGCTGTGGCATGCTCTGGCCATCGCCCTCACGTACATCATCGTAACAAGCGGGCTCGACTGGCGCTACTTTGTATTCACAAGGATTCCGGTACTTCGCGTGATATTCTTTCCGGCGGTCGTTCTCGGAATGTTTCTGCCGATTTTCGCTCCCCTCCTCCTCCTGGCAGCAGGCGCCATCGGCAGGTCCTTGAGAGTGAAAACCGCAGCGCACGCCCTCGGACAGTCCGCCCTCCTGGGGCTTGCCATCTCCTCGTTCTATAAGGTTTTTACGGGCAGAATCCCCCCGCCCCATACCTTCTTCCCCGGCGGGCTGATCGATACGAGCCACGGATTTCGCCTCGGTTTTTTGCGCGGGGGCGCCTTCTGGGGATGGCCCTCGTCCCATACGACGGTGGCTTTCGCAATGGCCGTAGCCCTCTGGAAGCTCTACCCGCAAAACCGGCCACTTCGCTATTCGGCCCTTTGCTACGCACTCTATATCGGAGTCGGCGTCTCGATGACCATTCACTGGTTTTCGGAGTTTGCCGCCGGAGCCATCATAGGATCGCTGATCGGCGCGGTTGTCGGAGAAAGCTTTTCGCACTCTTAACTGGCCAGGATATTCACCGAAAACACAGGTACCCCTTTTTCCAAAAGCTCTTCGAGCGTAACATTTTCAAGCCGCCTCAACCCGCGCACGGAAAAGTAGCCGTCATTTTCTGCGCTATAGGCAAAAGACTTGTCGAAAGCGTCCAGGACCTCGTCCCAGCCGGCCCCGAAATACCCTGCAAAAGCAGCCTGCAGCACCCCATCCACCGCTTCTTCGGGATGGGGATACCAGATCTTTTCGAGCGTTCCGGCCGCAACCAGCCGGCGCGGGTTGATTCAGCCCGATTCATAGAAAAAGACCTCCACTGCCGGAGCCGCGTCCCGAGGGCGTGAGGATAGAGCGCGAAGAAGCTCGCCATTCATCGTTCCAAAGACCACCAGGGGATGCCTTGCCGCACGCGCCAGCATCCCCGGGAGCCGGCCGCAGCCGATGGCGACAAACAGGATTGGTTCGTCCATGGTAGCTCCTTGAAAAAACAATAGGACAAATAAGACCAATTATGGGACCAATGGGACCGATAGGACCCATTTATAGGGCCTATAGGTCCCATTGGACCTATTATAGGACTTATTGGTCCTATAAGACCTATTATAAGACCTATAGGCCCTATTGGACCCATTGCGTTCGGCGCGCGCGTGCGCCGAACGCAAAAAACCCCCTCGGACCGCAAGGTCCGAGAGGGTTTTTTTATTAAGATTGGGGCGGCGGCGTCCTACTCTCCCACGCAGTTTGCC
>JBMFWU010000254.1:0-5160 GCA_049964955.1 Syntrophobacteraceae bacterium | reverse complement strand
TTCTGTTTCCAGTTATCCCGGCTCCTTTTGTATCTGGTCTCGGGACTCATTGCGCGCCCGCCCAGTGCGGGGCGCCGCTGCTGCTGCTGCGGATGTGCATTTCGATCATTGCGCTTATCCCCTGGATTATGGCCAATAGAATCCAGGCTATCGTACAATGATCCGCGCCCGATGTTTAGCAGCTTGATTTTACGGCAGATATTTTTCAATCATTGCCGGAGGGCTGTACAGCAAACTATAACCGTCCAAGGTGCGCGTGATTCGGGTATTCGCGGTAGATGATGCGAGGCCGGCCCAATTTCCGGGCAATAAATTTCAACCTCAAAACCGAATTTTTAGACGCCCTAGGACAGAGTCTTGCGGACTTTAGGGAGAGGCTCGGTGAGCATCTTAATAGACTCCATGAGGAACTGAAAACCGACACATACATGCCTCAACCCGTACGGCAACATCAAATTCCCAAAGCCGGGCAGCCGGGAAAATTCAGAAGCCTGGGAATTCCCACGATCTATGATCGAGTGTTTCAACAGGCGCTTGTGAACCGGCTGGAGCCGACCTTTGAGGCGGTATTCGATGATGCCAACTTTGGATACCGGACCGGCAAGATCGGCTAAAGATGCACTGGGTAGAGTCTGGAAGGAAGTGAGAGCAGGAGGTGAGTGGATCGTTGATGCCGATCTAAAAGATTTCTTCGGATCAGTTGACCACGAAAAGCTCATGACTTTGCTGAATGGGCGGATATCCGACAGCCGCGTGTTGCGCCTGATCAAGAAAATGCTCACCGCCGAGCGCTCTTCGAACGGGAAGCTGATGCAAACCGAGCAGGGTACTCCCCAAGGCGGGGTGGCTTGCTCAGCAACATTTTGCTCACCCCATTTGATCGCGAGATGCGGCGCAAGGGGTATCAGCTGACAAGATATGCTGATGATTGGGTGGTCACCTGCAAATCCAAGGACTAGACTTCATACTGCACCTCGTGACGTTGGTGAGGAGCAATTTTAGTGACGCATTTGGCGCAAGGATACCATAAGTCCTTTGTGCTTTCCCTTGGAAGGCACCTTGTCTCCCATGTTCTCTAAAAGACAATCGTTTCTATCGTTGTAGAGATGAGACCGGAGAAGCCCTGCTTGATTCCAGTTCTTCACCGTGGCTGATTTCACGCCCAGTTGTGCGGCAAGCTCGGACATGGTCAGCATACCGCGATTTCGAAGGCGGTCGTATCCCACATGACAAACTCATGGAGAAGCTCTTTAAAAGCTTTCAGACACGGACAGACACGAATAAAAGCCAGAGCGGATCGGTCGGGTTCTACACCACTTCCCGGTGATTAAACCCGGCGCCGCCCGTCGGCCCCTTCGGCCGGTCCATGTGCGTAACTGTGAGTGTAAAAAACGGGGGGAATCACCCTGCCCCCCCGGTCTTCGCAATGTTTTGCAGGAGGCTCGAAAATGTAGCTAATTACCTTAAGTCAACAGCATCGGGTGCGCCCGGTACATGTCACCCTCTTTCCGGAATGAGGGTGAGAGTAGCTCTTTTGACACCGAACCTTTTGCAACTCCCGATGGACGGCAAAAGGAAATCGACTCTTCTCCGTTGTGTCTTTGGCATTTTGTCCTGATACCGGACTTTATACACCTTCCGGGCGATCTGCAAACGGAAGCAGGTTCCGTAGCGGAAACGCCGGGCAAGGTCCGGGGAAAGCGCGATCAGGCGATAATAGTCATGCTTGCTTATCCGATGTCGGGAGGCAGTGATGGAGGGGTGAACTCGTTTCGTACAGTGTGGATTGGCAGCGTAGGCTGTGACTCTTACCTGAAACCCATAAGCGTGAACGGGCAGCGCGACTGATAGCACGCAGGCGGCAAGGGCCAGCCGTTTGAATTGCTTCATTGGGCAAGGCTCCTGTAGCTGGCGTTGTCGGCCGTCCGAAACCGGGTACGACCAATGACAACATGGTTAATCTCCTGTACACGTCCCGGCCCTGTGAGAGCGGCGGACATGCTTCGAAATTGAATCATGCGGCAAAGCGGCCATTTGCTATGCAGATTTAGTGCCAAAAATGGCAAATCGCCTCGTTGCTCCCTCGAAAGAGGGGGCGCGGCTCCGGGCCGGGCTTACGGCGGCATAAATGTTTTTGGAGGTAATTTCAGTGTCTTGCGGAAGGCTCAATCGACAGGTTTATTCGTGTTGCTCTCTTTCAAATTCCCTTCCGGTTCACATCGGACATGGTTCTAGACGAAGAACGGTTTGGTCAAGTGAATGACGGTAATCGATAGAAATGACGATTTATCATGATTTTGACCTCCCATGGAGGTGACATTCGAAATAGGTAATAGGGTCGATGTAATTGATTGGAGACGGTCGAAATAGTATGGTAGACGATACAGGGGCCGGATCAAAGGCGAGGGGGGCCTGCGCCCGGATGATAAAGGCGGAAAGTGAGAGCGATGCGACGAGTCGAATCGTTTGGAGACGAGGCAAAGGGAGGTGCCGGCAAGGCCGATCCCGCCGGCCCGCCGGAAAGTGCGGACGGCAGCGACCTCAATTCTCTCCTTCTTTTTGAAAGGCTTCTCTCGGAGCTTTCGGCCACCTTCGTCAATTTGCCCCCAGATCAGGTAGACGCCGAAATCCAGCGCTGGATCGGCCGCATCGGCGCCTTTCTCGAAATGGACATCGGCACGGTGGCCCAGCCCTCGGAGAACTTGAACAATGTTCGATTCACCCACCGGTGGGCCGCCGAGAGCTTTCGATTTCCCCCAAACGGGCCGCTTGCGCGCGATTTTCCCTGGATGTCCAGGCAACTTGCCGGGGGCAGAATCGTCTTTGTGGCCGATGTTCGCGATCTTCCCGAAGAGGCCGCGGCGGACCGCGCTCACTTCATCTCCCTGGGGATACTCTCCACGATCTCCATCCCGCTTTCCGTGGGCGGGACCGCTGTGGGGATACTCAGCTTCAACTCGCGCTCCCCGGCCGAAAACTGGCCCGTCATCTATCTGGACCGCTACAAACTGCTCGGGGATATCTTTGCAAACGCTCTCATGCGCAAACGATCCGACAAGGTCCTCCAGAATGCCTTCGAAGAAATAAAGGGCCTAAAAGAACTCGTGGAGGCCGAAAACCTCTACCTGCGAAGACAGGTGCAGTGCTTTCAACACCACGAGTCCATTATCGGCGAAAGTGCGGCGGTGCGTCAGGTGCTCCGGCAGGTGGAACAAGTGGCCGCGGTCGATTCGACCGTTCTCATCCAGGGGGAAACCGGGACGGGCAAGGAACTGATAGCCGACGCCATTCACAAGCTCAGTCAGAGGCGCGAGCGTGCAATGGTGAAAGTAAACTGCGCGGCAATTCCGCAGACGCTTATGGAAAGCGAGCTTTTCGGACACGAGAGGGGCGCCTTTACCGGGGCTTCCTCCCGGGAATTGGGCCGGTTTGAAACCGCCCACCGCGGAACGATCCTGCTCGACGAGGTGGGAGAGCTGCCCGTCCAACTCCAGTCCAAACTGCTCCGGGTGTTGCAGGACGGGACGTTTGAGCGGCTGGGGAGTTCGAAAACCGTTCGGGTCGACGTGCGGGTGATCGCCAGCACGAACCGGGATCTCAAAAAAGCGGTCCGGGAAGGGAGCTTCCGGCCCGATCTCTACTACAGACTGAACGTCTTCACCATTACGGCGCCCCCCCTTCGCGAACGAAAAGAAGACATCCCCGCCCTCATCTGGTGGTTTACGGGAATGTATGCCAAAAAAACCGGAAAGCAAATCGAGACCATCCCGAGGGAGGCGATGGCCGCATATCAGCACTACGACTGGCCCGGAAACGTGCGCGAATTAATGAATGCCGTGGAACGCTCGGTCATCGTCACCCGGGGAAGAGTGCTCGACACCTATATTCCGGAAGATACGAGCCTTGCGGAGGACGAAGAGGCCGTGCTTTCCGAAGTCGAGCGCACCCACATCCTCAAGGTCCTCCAAAAGACCGGATGGCGCATTCGCGGACAGGCAGGCGCAGCCCAACTTCTGGGCATAAAGCCGACCACGCTGGAATCCCGCATGCAAAAGCTCGGAATCCGCAGACCGGGCTAGACCAACGCAAAGGGCGATAAGACACCGTGAAGTCGTCGTGAAGATCGAAACGGCCGGGGACGCGGCGTCCGCCCCGTTTACACCCCGGCAAGGCGGTTTTCGGGTGTCGTTGTGATTCGGGCGGCCCTTGGTTGCACTTCACGTTCAATCGCCTCTCCACTTGCAATCTGAGTCCGCCTGATATCGTAGGCGGTCTGAAGGTTCATCCAAAATATCGGGCCAGGCGCAAAGCCGTGTCGGCAGTGAGGGAGCGTCTTTCATTGAGGATGTCTGTGATTCTGTTCGCAGGCACGCCGAGTGCGCGGCCAAAAGCGTTTGCCGAAAACCCCAGCTCATTAAGTTCCTGTTTTAAAATCTCACCGGGATGAATAGGACGCATGCCGTTTCGCATGGTGTCTCCTTCTTCAGCGGATGCTGTATTGGCCCTTCCTATCTCCCGAAAGAGCTTCGAAGCGATTGCTTGGAAGGAGCATCAGATCCTCAATCGCCGTAGCGCTATCCAAAATTTGTATCCGCCGTTCGGGTTGTTTCCGGAAGGCCTGGAATTTTCGTGCTTTCCGGCCTTCGTACAACGCCTCCGTGTCCTTATCATGAAACGAGCGGATCATAGCTCCTGCCTTCAAAGGTGTTACGTAATATGTAAAGCGTACCAACGCCGGAGGTCAACCGGGGAAATCTCCCCCCTCCGGGGTAATTGCATGAAATTGCACTTGACAAGGAATTACTAAAGCGACGATGGGTACTGAAGCCTGCCCTAAACGGCTCTTTTGCAAAAACATCGGTTTTAGGTCGCAAAACGCCTCGTTCTTAATGTAGATCCCCGCCAATTACCATTCTTGCTGGGTCCGACCCAATGCCATTACCGGCCCGACCCCGTTTCACCCGTTTCACAAAAATAAATGGCGACGAGTGATTCGCCGCCATTTACAACCAAAGCGCACGCTGCGGTTATTTCATTGTAAAGGGAAATTAACGGCCAGACCTAATCCTTTTGCACCCGGCGATAGAAAAACGCCCACCCCAGAATGGGAGCATTACCCGCTTTTAACAGCCTTTCGAAACTCCGCCCCGACCGAATAAA
>JBMFWU010000253.1:0-5224 GCA_049964955.1 Syntrophobacteraceae bacterium | reverse complement strand
AGAGGCTTATGAGATCCACCATCACCCGGGTCTGGCTCACCGCCAGGCTGTTTTGAATGTCTGCCAGCTGCCGTTCCGCATCGAGAACGGTCAAAAGGTTGGTGAGTCCGTCGCGGTATCTTTCCTTGGCCAGCGCAACGGCCTTGCTCTGGGCTTGATACGAACTTTCGAGCCTCTCCCGTTCTACCTGGTCCTCGCCGTAGCGCGCAAGCGAGGTCTCGACTTCCTGCATGGCTGTTAGGACGGCCTGGCGGTAGCGCGCAACAGCTTCATCCCGCCTGGCTTTTGTCGCCGCGATGTTCGCGCGGATCTGCCCGCCATGGAAAACCGGCCAGTCGATGGTCGGCCCGAACGACCACATAAAAGAGCCTTGCCGGAAAAGGTCCGAGAATTTGGCGGACTGGGGGCTCGCCTCGCCGGTCAGGTCCGCTACATCGACATCTCACATGTTGTATGCACCAAGGAGCCATTCGCCCGTTTTGCGCACCGAGAGCAAAACCTGAAATGCACTGTTTATATATTTATGTATAGTATTATTCCTTATTTTGCTTTACACCGTGCATGAACTCAGATAGTATACTATATGGATGTATAGTATGAGCAACGAATTGACACAAAAGCAAAAGGCGGTTCTGGAATTTCTCCAAGGATATGACCAGGCCGGGGGCTGTCCCACATACAGAGAAATTGCCGAGCACTTCGGGTTCAACAGCCCGAAGGCGGCAACCGACTTTGTGTCGGCCTTGGAGAGGAAGGGAAAGGTGCGGCGTCGGCGAGGGCGCTCCCGCGGAATAGAGATCATTTCCGCTGAGAAAGCAGCCGATCGTGCTACAATAGAAATTCCTATCCTGGGTCAGATTGGGGCCGGAATTCCAGCCGAGGGAATTCAGATGAACGCGGGCGGCCTACTTGTTGATGAAAGACTCCTCGGCGCCGTAGCGGGGAATCGACTGTTTTTCTTGAAGGTTTACGGCGACTCGATGACTGGTCGCGGAGTTTACGACGGGGACTTGGTTGTCGCTGATCGTGACTGCGCCCCGAGTGCGGACGACATGGTTATTGCCCTTATAGACGGACAGAGCACATTGAAAACACTCGCCTTCGAAAAAGGCGCTTTCTTTCTGAGGGCGGAGAATCCCCGTTTTAGAGACATTGTTCCGGTCGTCGAGATGACCATCCAAGGGGTCGTAAAGCTCATCCTGAGGCAGGTGAAATAGCATGCGAACCGCCAGTGAAATGGTCGAACTTTTCGAAGCTCATGGCGCGCCACCGGTGGGCATGGCGTTCTTTGACTCGCTCGATGCCGTGCGACGGGATGAGAGCCTGCTGGGGTACATGTCGTCAATCGAACGGGCGTGGAAATGGATGGGGCTGTCCGGCGTCCTGTGCCTTGACAACCGGCCAATATTATACCTGAAGACATTTGAGCAGCCATCGAGATCGGAAGAACGGGTAAATCTGCAGAGGTTATTATGGAACCAGGGGCTGGCCAACATCCTCGTTTTAGCCGATCCCGTGTCCGTTTACATATATTCCGGACTAGCCAGGCCGATGCACGAGGATTTAGGCAAGGACAATGATGAGGCGCTGGTCAGAACGGTAGCCTATTCGGATTACGTGCAGAATGTCCTGTCTTTTCAGCATGGCCTGGCCACAGGCCACTTCTATGATGAAAAACGAAGCGCTTTTGATCCGCGCGATTCCGTTGACACATACCTCCTGGAGAATCTTCGGTCTTTACGCGACGCGATCGTAAAAGCTGATAAAGATGGCGCGGGGTTGGGGATCAAACATGCTCACGCGTTCATCGGGCGGATTCTCTTCCTTTGCTATTTACTGGACCGCAGAATCTATTCAATCGGCCAATCGGGCCAAGGAGCCTCCGGGACTATTCTTGCCGATTCCATTTCGGGGAAGCAAACGCACGAAGACCGGATTAATTTTCTCTACGGCATATTTGAGGATTTAAAGCAAAAATTCAACGGCAATATGTTTGACCAGAATCTCGATGCAGAAAAACTTTCGATACAGCCTTCACATATCAACAAGCTGATTCTGTTCCTCGGCGGCCACCACGTTGGCAGCGGACAACAGACGCTTGGATTCTGGCCCTACAATTTCGAAATGATTCCGATTGAGACCATAAGCGCTATCTACCAGGATTTTCTAAGTGCCGAGGACCCCGAGGGGCAAGAAAGGCGGGGGGCTTATTATACGCCTCGATTTCTGGCGGAAATGGTTGTTGATTTGGCCATAGATAACAACCCCGAAGCTTTCGAATGGTCCTACCTCGATCCTGCATGCGGCTCGGCTGTTTTCCTCGTAATCCTTTTCAATCGAATTGCCAGACACTGGCTAAACGGACAGTCCGGACCTTTGGACTTCGGCGCCAGGGCTGCGGGTCTCCAAAGGATAATGGGGCGACAGCTGCGCGGTATCGACGTGGAGCAGACGGCATGCAAAATCGCCTGCTTTAGCCTGTACCTCGCATATCTTGACTTCTTTGAACCTCGCGATATTCAGGCCTATATTGAACGTACGGGAAAGCCCCTCCCGAAGCTGCTCGAGTATGCCGATTCATCGAGCGGACCCAAGTCGGACCTACCAGTCATCTATGAGGGCGATTCCCTTGCGGAAGGAGTATTGGCAGGCCGAAAATTCGACTGTGTGATTGGTAACCCCCCTTGGGAAGGGCGGCAAAGTAAGCAACTGGCCCAGAAATTCCTGTCGAGAAGTCCCTCCTTTCTTCGCCTCGGCGGAGTCGGATGCCTTCTCCTTCCTTCCAAGATACTTCAGAATCGGACGGATGCTTTCCAATCGGAATGGCTCACCAAGGTAAGCTTGAAGAAGGTGATACAACTGGCGGACTACAGCTTTGTACTCTTCCAAGGCGCATTATGTCCCGCATTCATAGCCTTGTTCACGAACAAACCACCGAAATTGAATGAGGACATGGTTGAATTTACCGCTCCGAAATTCAATAGAGAAGGTCTGAGAAAGGGTGTTATCACAGTTAGTCCTGGAGACAGGACGTGGATTCCTCTTAGCGACATTATTTCAGCCACTCGGACAGACACCGCTCCTGTTATATGGAAACGTCACCTCTGGGGATCCCGACGCGATCAAAAGCTGCTCGATTTGCTTAGCTCTCTGCCCGCATTGTCAGAGCTAGCCGGCGCGCCGCACGAAGGAAAGCGTTGGATCAAGGGGCAGGGATTTCAACCCGATACGTCGGGGAAGAGTAAAAATCCAAAATCGTCGTGGTGGAACAAGACCGACCTGTACATTGGCGCAAAGGCCCGCTGTTGGGACTACGGTTGCATTCAATTACAGAAACGGGACTGTGAAGAAGTGGGCGACCGCTTCCCTAGTCTGCACAGGCCACGCGATAGAAGTATATACAAAGGTCCCATGGTTCTGGCAAGCCAGGGATTTTTCGGCAAAGTGGCCTTCTGCAATTTTGACGTGCTTTTTCAGCATTCGCTACAATCGATCACCGGCCCCAGAGAAGACTCCGACCTGCTTATGTTCCTTGCTGCCTATCTGCGATCCGATTTGGCAAAATATTTCCTGTTTCATACTTCGGCCAACTGGGGCAGCGAAAGGGATAAGGTCCTTCTCTTCGAACTCCTTCGCGTTCCCTTTCCACTCCCTGGAAACGAGTTTGTGTCGGGTGAGGCTGAACAAATCGTCTCCCAAGTCGCACTGAAGATTAAAAAGCTTCAGGCCGACCTTGAGGAGACTCTCGGACGGTATGAACAGGACGCTGCAGGCAAGAACCCTCTAATGAGACGCCCGGAGATCAGCAACCTATGGATTGAGGATAGAAAAAAGCGGGTCAACGAGCTTCAGCTGGATATTAATCACCTGATCCATCGCTATTTCGGGTTGACAGAGCAGGAGATCGCTCTAGTTGGGGACACGAATCAGGTCTTCATCCCAAGTTCTACTCCAACCTGGACGCAAAGCCCCCTAACTCTTGAACCGGTTGAACGATCTCATACCCCCGCATACAGCAATCGGGGGCTGCGCGAGTACGCAGACACCTTGACTCACACTTTGAACACGTGGGCTGAAGAAGAAGGATCAGGATTTCGGGTCAGCGCGGAAGGAGGTACGGACAGCCAAACCGGCCTTGCCATGGTTTCATTGAAACTGACTTCGGCTGAAAGGGACTATGTAGAAAAGTCATTGAATCTGCATCTGGTGGAGATGCTTGCACGCGTACAAAGAAGCAACTGCCTTAACAATGGCGCCATCGGTTACGAAAGGGACCTTTTAATTTTTCACGAAAAGCAGGTCCACATAGTTCGACCCAATATTCTCCTGAATTGGACACGTACCGCCGCCATCAACGACGCCTCCAGGATTTACGGCGACATTTCCCTTGCCGGGAGGGAGTTGCAATGAAAGAGGCAGACGCGTCTGTCTTCAAACCGCTTTTCCCCGCCGAGCATGTCCCCGTTATTCTGTTTTCTCTTCTTAAGGCCACAACCGAACTTCGAAAAAAGACCGATGATGAGAGAGAAGACCGTCTAACGAGCCGTCTCTACAGGAGCATCGTCATGATGCCCAAATTTCGCGACGGCCCCCTTGATATACGTCTCCAGCCTGAAATCCCGTCGACGGACCCGCAAAAAGACACGCCCGGCGGCAGGATCGATCTGCTCGTTTCGTGCGGAAAAGGCAATGAAGTTTATTTCGCCATCGAAGCAAAAAGACTCCGCGTCTGTTCAACCGGCAGTCGGGTTACCCACCATGGTAGTACAGAATATGTCACTCAGGGGATGATGCGCTTCGTTTCCGGACAATACGCTCCCTATATGAGAGCCGGCGCTATGCTCGGGTATGTTTTTGACGGCAGGATAGAAAAGGCCCGGTCTGGAATAAACAGGTCCATCCGAAACAGGGCAAAAAAGCTGAAAATGAAGACGCCGGACGGGTTGACCGAGTCGACAATAATGGTTGGAAAGCCGATTGACGAAACAACCCATCATTTGGCTGAACGCCGCTTTATCATCTATCACCTCTTGGTTGCCGTATGACTGCAGAAGGAGAATGTTCAAGCTGTAGCCCGCAGGGGCTCAGGGTGACGAAGTTCGGCGAGATTCCCAGCCCCCTCCGAGGGCCTTATAGAGGCTTATGAGATCCACCATCACCCGGGTCTGACTCACCGCCAGGCTGTTTTGGATGTCTGCCAGCTGCCGTTCCGCATCGAGAACGG
>JBMFWU010000252.1:0-5243 GCA_049964955.1 Syntrophobacteraceae bacterium | reverse complement strand
AACTTCGTTTGCCGTGCGTAAGAGGGGGAAGCCCCCTCTTAACTCCCCCGTCAGGGGCTTGCAGCCCCCGACACCCCCAAAGGCAAAAGCTGTTTTTACGCCAAAGAAGAAAAGAGAAAAGCAGTATGGCGATCTATCACCTAAGCGTCAAGACAATCGGAAGGAGCGAAGGCCGAAGCGCCACGGCGGCGGCGGCCTACCGCTCGGGTGATAGGATCGCAGACGAGCGGACCGGCCTTTCCCACGATTACACGAGGCGGGGCGGGATCGAGCACACCGAAATATTCCTGCCGGAACACGCCCCGCAATGGGCGGCAAACCGCGAGCGGCTTTGGAACGCCGCCGAGGCCGCGGAAAAACGAATAAACTCCACGGTCGCCCGTGAATTCGAGGTAGCCCTGCCCACGGAACTAAGCAGGGAGGAAAGACGGGAGCTTGTCCGCGAGATGGCCTGCGAGCTGGTCAAGCGTCACGGCCTGGTCGTAGACGCATCGATCCACAAGCCGGGGAAAATCGGCGATCATCGGAACTATCACGCCCATATCCTATGCAGCACCAGGCGACTCGGTGCGGAAGGCTTTACGGAGAAAAGCCGGGAGCTCGATGACCGCAAGAGCGGCGAGGTGGAGTACTGGCGGAAGAGTTGGGCCGAGGCCTGCAACCGGCACCTTTCCCGCGCCGGCCATGAGATCCGGGTGGACAACCGGAGCTTGGAGGCCCAGGGGATCGAGCGCACGCCGGGCATACACCTGGGTCCGAACGTGATCCGGATGGAGCGCCGGGGAATTCGGACCGATCGCGGAGACACCGGCCGCAAGATAGAGAAGCAAAACGAGGAAGTCCTGGGGATTTCGGCAAAGATCATCGACTTTACCGAGGCCCGCAAGCGGATAGAAGCCGCCAGAGAGGCCGAGTTGGAAATCCTGCGGTCCGTCCAGGCGGTCAACGCCAAACTTCGCGCTCTGACCGAGAAGACCCGCAAACAGACTGAGGCGGAGCAGGAGCGCGCGAGCCAGGGAGCTGCCGGCGATTTTGTACGAGATCGTGTTACTCGGAAGGAAAAAGAAACCGTTCGGGAAGGACCGGCGGTCCCCTCAAAAGAGGGCCCCCGCCCGGTCGGAGACGACCCCGCCGAAAGGGTCTACATCAAAGTCCCCTACGGGGAAAAGGACGCGGCGAAGGCTAAAGGAGCGAAATGGGACCCCGAAAAGCGGTCATGGTACGTTCCGGCGGGAGTCGACCTCGCGGGTTTCGGGAAGTGGCTCGGTGAGGAGGGGCGTCAAACGACGCCCGAAGGGCACATTGCGGCGGTACGAAAAGAAGAACCGGGAGCTTCCCCGGTCCAGGAACCGCTCGATGACCCCGGACGGGAGCGGATCAAAGCCTTGGTGCTCTCGACGCTTTCCGCCTCCACCCCCGCCGAGGCCGAGCGGGCCAAAGAGGAGCTGGAATCAGAACCGGTGTGGGCGGCGCTACCCGGGCACACCAGGGACGCCGTGCGCACGACGGTCGAAGACGAGCAAGAGGTCCAGCGCCAGGAGGACGAGGCGGCCCGAGACGCAAAGCTTGAAGAATGGTTTGATGCTTGCGAGCGGGTAAATGATGCGCAACGGGAGCCCGAACAGGAGCGTCAAAGGACGCCTGCAGGACGTGAAATTGCGGTGCAGGAAAAGCCTGAAGAAGTTTCCGCGCCTTCCGGGCAAACGAGCGCCGAACAGGAGCAATCGTCTGCCGAAGAGGAAGTCCGAAGGATGGAGCAGCAGCGCCGGTATATTGCAGAGGGCGTATCCCGCATGAAGGCTCGCGCTCATCAGTGGAGCGCCGACAAGAAGGCCGCGGCGATTGCGAAAGAAAAGGCCCTTGCCGAAGAGCGGGCGGCGAGGGAAAAAGCGCTCGCGCTCGAGAAAGCGGCGCAGGAAGCGGAGCGGGACAGGCGGGCCGAGATGTCCGCCGTGCTTGAGAAAGAGGCAGACAGGAGTGCCTGGCAAGGGAAAAGGCCGATAGTCGAGGCGGCGCTCAAGGAGTATCCGGAACTGGCGGGAACGGCGGCGGCGCTTGAAGCCCTCGCGCGGCAACCGGGATTTTCCTCTGGCTCGTTTGAGGACCGGAACAGGCTTATGAACGCTATAGGAAAGGCCTCCGAGCTGATCGAAAAAGGGGAGCCGCTGCGGGGCGCAAAGGACCCGAGAGTCGAAAAAATCGCACGGGAGACGGCGAAGGAGTACGAACTGGAAAATGAACGAGGGATGTCGCGATGACCGACGAGGACACGATTTTGGGGCTGATCGCCGCAGCCGAGGAACACCAGAGGGCCGCCAAGACCGCGATCGAGGGTCTTGCGGCAGAACGGGCGGCGCTCGCGCGGGCCGTGCAAGGAATCCAGAAGGCCGCAGGAGAGGCCGTGGCGGACGCTGCGAGGCAATCCCTTGCCGACGCGTCTGAAACGGCTGTAGCGGCTTTTTCGAAGGCCGCCGAGCCGTTCACGCAGAAGGTGGAGGGGGTCGCCGACAAGGCCGACAAGGCTGCCAACAGGGTGAACAGCGCCGCCAAGTGGATCGGCGTCAAGGCCGTGGCCTTCGTTGTGGGCTGTATCGTTGTCGCCGGCCTGGCCGCGTGGGTTTCCCTTGCTTGGGAGCACCACCAGGTGAACGATTTGTCCGCCAAGGCAACGGATCTACAGACACAGATCGTGGACCTCAAGACGCAGATCCAGCAGCTAAGGGAGGGGGCAGCAGTGTGGGGGCGAAAGGCGGGGAAGGCAACGCTACGCTCATGTGGGCCGAGGGGGAGACTTTGTGTCAAAGTGGACACGAAGGCCGGGACATTTGGCGACAAAACAGGAACCTACATGATTATCTCCGGGTACTAAGGTCCTTGATTGGTTCCTGGCCCCCCTTTAACATGCCCACACAATCGATTTTTACAGAAAAACGGAACAGTTTGTTGTACTGTAGGGTTCTGTTGAATGATGAACCTGTTATCAAGGAGCATTCCGATAAAGGAATCTGCCAATGAGTGTAAGCTCTCGATGCGGTCAGATTATAATATTGCTGGTCATTTGCTCTGCCTTCATAGTATTCAACGGTGTGGCTCAGTCCTCATTATGTAGCCGTCTCTCACTAAACACTTTAATAAAAGCCTATAAAGCGAATGAGATCAGGGCCGATTCGTTGTATAATAACAGATACTGGATTATTACTGGCTACGTTAGATCGATAAACGAAGGTCTATTCGATGAAAAGTACCTTGAATTGGCAGAGCTGCCGATGAACTCACCTGACATAGCCTTGGACTTCAGCGGGGGTGATTCCGTAAACGCTTACCTTAATGACAGTGTACCAAAAGATTTCGCTATAAATCTAAACAAAGGTGACAAAGTCATTCTCCAGTGCAGGTGCAAAGGACTATCCCTTGGCAGTGTTCTACTTGACGACTGCACGCTAATTGGAGGTGGGAAAATTCCTCCGCCAATGACAATAACGCCTGATGAATTGTTTAAGGTGTTTCCAATCCCTAATAAACTACTATCGAGTTTACTTTTAGACGATTATTACGCATGGCTTCAAGGCTTAAAATCGTCCCGGATACTAATGCCCGTCTGGGACGAGGTTGAGAAAATGCGACAAGCAAGAGAAAAAGAGGGGGTATATCTCTCTGACAGGAAAATAATTAAACCATTCATCGAAGACTACAATGCCTGGCTTGCCGAAGAAAGGGTCCCCAGCTACGATGAACTTCCTAAAGAGATGCGAGAACACTTGCACCGCGAATGGAAACTATTAAAAGCTGGCGCGGAAAAGTTTAAGGCCGAGCAAGCTAAGGCAGCTGCACGACAGGCCCAGCGGCGGTACGTTGTCCCTCCATCCGAAAATGAGGTGTACCCCCCTTTTAGCAGGACTGAGCAGTGAATATTCGGGATACGGCAACTGTTAAACCTTTGAGGTCGTGCGCTTTTTACAGAAAACGGAGTGGTGGTTGTGATTGACCAAAGATACGAAACAAGAATTGTTGCGTACGGGGATATTATCGGGTGGACGGACAAGTGTTGTAAGGATGGAAAAGAATTCGACAAATGCCTAAAGGCACTTACGGGAATGGCGCGTCACGCTGATGGCTTTGCGCCAGCGGCCAAGAAGGCGCTGGCCGGGACACCGCAACTTCTCCCCAACCAAGAGATTGAGAAGCATAAAAGTGTCGAATTTTCTCTTTTTTCAGATAATTTTGCTATTTTTGCCCCAGTGGAGCACGCAGATGGTGTATTTAGAATTTTATCATGGAGGATCACCAATTTACTTCAAAATGGTTTTATAGTTCGGGGAGGAGTCACTATTGGTCAGCTTTATCATAGCTTCAAAATCATATTCGGCCCAGCTCTCGTAGAAGCGGTTGATATAGAGAAAGATGCCAGATTTCCACGTTTTCTCTGTAGTCATGGGCTGCTCGAATATTTAGAAGATAAGTCTTATAAGGATCAAGTCATTTTCCAGGATTGTTATGAGGACTGGGTGGTGAATACTTTTTGGTACGATAGGGGAAGTCATCTCTATGACCTACTGATAAATAAGATCCAACAAGAAATCCTCCGCATGACGAAAGAGAAAGACATCCGAAAGTGGCAATACATGGAGAGAATGCTGCCAAAGATGCACGAATTAAAAGGCATGTTTTGAATCACAATATGGAGCTATGTATCGTGTGTGAAAACTTCCAAGAAAACGACAGGGTACGTTGGATGAAGGCCAAAAAAACCACTGATCCTTATGATCTTAAAAGAGAAATACCCGATCATTATGATCCTAAAAATGACATGAGAATTAAATACTTTTTAAGAAAGAACGAAGATGGGGCGGTTTGTAGTTACGAGGTGACCACCGACCGAGACGGCAAGTGCGGCTTCGGACAACCAATCATCTCTGAGCCACTTGGCGGCGAGGACTGGTTTCCCTGTTCAGAACTGGAACATATCTCCTGAAATATCCTGACACAGCTCCAAGGACCAAGCGCGGGTTTCCGAGCTGATCGGGACCTCGATAACCGGACGAAATGCCGAAGGCCAAAAATCGACGCTGCAGCGAGCATTCGGGAGATCGTGTTGCCGGATTATCAGGGCTTTTTCGTGGCGCTCAAATCGCCTGGTATCACCCGAGACCGCCCGAAACCGGGAGCGGGCCGCGCTTTCGGGTCCGGCTTGTGGCGTTATGTAAACTAAAATTGTGGGAACGGTGTCCCCACAACAGCTTGCT
>JBMFWU010000251.1:0-5340 GCA_049964955.1 Syntrophobacteraceae bacterium | reverse complement strand
TGGGGGAATCATCGCGGAGACAGAAGGATCGAGCTTTATCTTGACAGAACGATCACGAGGGCAAAACAGATCATCGGAAGCACTCGGTATCGGTCCAAATAAAACGTTCCGTGTCATTTAATCAGGAAAAATCAGCCCATTTAATCTGAAATCCAACACTCGGCTTCCCGACAAACGGGAATCGGAGAACCATTGTCATTAGACGGAATTTTCGCAGTTTTGTGCGTGCTGTCCCTATTTTCGAAAAAACGACCCCTCCAGAATGCCCCACAATCGATTTTTTCGACCCTACCTATACTTCCACTTCTTCACTCCGCGAACCAAAAACGTGCTGTCCTTTGGATTCTTGCCGGTCCAACTCATTTTCGAGCAACTGATCTGGCCCGCGACCCCGATTCTTGATTGGCCCTTCTAATCCAATCACGTTCGGCACGTGCCCGAATGAATGGACCGCTTGCAGAGGAAAACGTTGTCGGCGATCCACGGGGCGGGAAGCTTGTGATCGCGGCCTGGAGCCCAGCACCAAACCGAAGGAAACATTGTCATCGAGAACTGGATGGATTCGAAGGCTGCTCTTGCTTTGGCGTCAAACAGTCTTCTGTTTTTTCGCTCACCTGCCATCTCGGTCCAGAGCTCCTATTTTCCGCCAAATTCGGGCTCATCCAGAGGTCTTACCCAGAAAACCGCACATATTTTCTGAAAGCTTTTCGTTTGGCAGGTCTGCTCTCAATTTTAGGTGAATTTAATTACCTCACCTTATACCTTATGAAGTTAACGTTCAGCAACCCATGAACATCCCAATATTTGACCGAAAATATTACTTGCACATCGCTACCTTACGGTGTAAGTCGTATTGCGATGTCCATAACTGCGAACCGCAATTTACCAAAAAGGAGCCATAATCGCTATGGGGATCATCATCAGCGTGGGCAACAATAAGGGGGGGGTAGGCAAAACAAGCATTTCTTGCAATCTTGCCGTGGCCTTAGCACGCCTACAACGGAAAGTTCTTGTCGTTGATATGGACAGCCAGTGCAATGCGAGTGGCATCCTCATGGGAGCTGAACTTTCCCCCGATTACAGTCTGTATGAACTTCTTGATCCCGATAATGACTCGCCGGCACCGCTTTCGCAGCATATTTACTCAACCAAACATGATGGTGTTTTTTGTCTTCCAAACGTGGAACAATCTTCTGCGTTGGACATTCCTTTAGGTAAATTGACCCCTGAAAGTTTTTCAATTCTGCGTGACAAGCTACGCCCATATGCTCAGAAAGAATTCGACTATACCTTTATTGATAATCCACCAAGCATTGGATTATGGCTGTCCATATCCCTTTATGCCAGCGATTTTGCTCTTGTCCCTATCGATGCTGGCTCTGGATACAGTCTGGATGGTTTTCGGCGAGTTCTCGATCTCATAAATGCTATTCATGACAATGCAAATTCGGATCTTCGGTTTTTACGTTTGATTATCAACCGCGTTGATTTGCGCACTTCAATAAGCCGTCAAGTTCTAAGCTTAGTTCAAAACAGGTTCGGTAAAGAACAATATTTCGCAACCCATATCCCGCTGAATACCAGCTTACAGCAGGCTGAATTTTTAAAGGAGACGATTTTCGAGCGCGACCAATCATCACGTGCCGCAAAAGCTTACCGGTCTTTAGCCAAAGAGCTTGTTCAGTTTTGTTAGTGCAAAAGGAGGCGGCGGGTGGAGCCGAAAAGAGGAAGAAAGAGCTTTGCTGACCTTGTACGAGAGAAAGGCCAAAGCACTTTGGAATGCCTCGACAAATCTAAAGAAATGCTTAACCAGTATGATTCCGCCAAGGAGGCACCCGAGGTTTCTGTACTGCGGCCATTTCCAGATTTGTCCGGCACAGAACCCGTTGATACCGAACATGAAGGAAGTCATGTAGGGAATCGCAATGATGAGGCCGCCGATCCTGCCGAGGAAAGCAAGAAGAACAGGGGATTAATTGCTAAGGAAAATATTGCTGATAGCACTCCAAAGGGCACTCTACAGGGCATTAAGCAGGACAGTCTAACAGACACACCGGTCAGCAGATTGCCTAATGAAAGTCTTGGCGAGCAGCATACCGGACAGTCTAAAGAACATTCCAAAGAACATTCTGGCGGGCATTCTACCGAGCATACCTCTGAACAGTCCAATGAACACCGTCCCCCCGTTCTAAGGAATAATGAATTTGGGTGGATGACTCACAGTCAAAGAACGGTATTGTATTTTCTCGTGTCTCAAGGGTCCGGAGTCACCCAGTTGGAGGATATTGTTCGTAACACAAAAGTTCCGTATGGCACGGTCCGCAAGGTTTTGGAAGTTTTGGTACGAGAAAAATTAATCTCCAAGCCGGTGAAGTACCGCAAAGGAAATCAACAGGGTTTGAGTTATACGCTCAACGAAGCTCTCTGCAGACGGTGTATGTCGGCATTGGGGCACTCCAAAAGTCACTCTACTGGACACACTGAAGGGCAGTCTGATGAGCGCTCTAACGAACGGGCACTCCAGCGGGCAGACTATGGAACACTCCCCTATATATTAGATGATGATGATTCAGTCGGCAGAGAAAATCATCATCTACGCAACCCCGACCTTGCGGACATTTATCCAAGCTTGTTCGAATCCGGGCTCAGGTCGGAACACCTTGCCCAGGTCACAAAGGCTTGGAATCTAAACCGACTCAATCTCATGGAACTGCACGATTCGCTCGAAAAGGCCGAATGGGATGTGCGGGAAAATGGATCCAAAATGGATAGACCGCTCGGGTATGTACTGAAGGCGCTAAAGAATGGTTCATACACGGCCCCGAAAGGATTTAAATTGCGCCGACAAATCCAGGCTGAAGAATCCGCCCGGGTGGCCCGAGAACTTCGCGACTTGGCGGAAAAGGAAATCGAGGATAGATTCTTCGCCTGGTGGACGGCCCTGTCGTCAGACGAAAAAAATGATATTGACGCCAAGATAGGACGGGGTAACAAGGGTTTCGCGATCCTCAGCAAGGATTCGCCCTTAAAGGAAGAGCCCCGAAAGGAATACTTCCGGGAAAACATCTACAGGAGAAGCGATGGAAAAGATTAGGAAAGTTGAATGAATACGGAATATTGAATCAAGGAGATGGCGGGTGGAGCATAAACGGGGAAGAAAGAGTTTTGCTGACCTTGTACGGGAAAGAGGTCAAAGCACTTTGGAATGCCTCGAAAAATCTAAAGAAATGCTCGACCAGCATCATCCCTTCCAGCGAGCGCCTGAGCCTTCCACTCTGCGGCCAGTTTCAAATTGGTCCAGCACACAACCCTTTGACTCCGAACACCAAGGAAACTACGTAGAAAGCAGTGATAACGCTGGCGTTGATACACTTTGCCAGCCTACCAGTAAAAAAGACAGCAAGGAAACGAAACAATTATCTGTAGTCAAAGCGGATATTACGAAGAACAATCCAAGGAACACTCCAGCGGGCGATCTACCGGACGTTTTAGCGGACAGTCCAGCGGACAGACACTCCAGCGGGCGATCTAGCGGACAGTCCAGCGAACGTTATCACGGACGTTTTAGCGGACAGTCCAAAGAACATTCTGGCGGGCACTCTACAGGGCGTACTACAGAGCAGTCCGCTGAACACCGTCCCTCCGTTCTAAGGAATAATGAATTTGGGTGGATGACTCACAGTCAAAGAACGGTATTGTATTTTCTCGTGTCTCAAGGGTCCGGAGTCACCCAGTTGGAGGATATTGTTCGTAACACAAAAGTTCCGTATGGCACGGTCCGCAAGGTTTTGGAAGTTTTGGTACGAGAAAAATTAATCTCCAAGCCGGTGAAGTACCGCAAAGGAAATCAACAGGGTTTGAGTTATACGCTCAACGAAGCTCTCTGCAGACGGTGTATGTCGGCATTGGGGCACTCCAAAAGTCACTCTACTGGACACACTGAAGGGCAGTCTGATGAGCGCTCTAACGAACGGGCACTCCAGCGGGCAGACTATGGAACACTCCCCTATATATTAGATGATGATGATTCAGTCGGCAGAGAAAATCATCATCTACGCAACCCCGACCTTGCGGACATTTATCCAAGCTTGTTCGAATCCGGGCTCAGGTCGGAACACCTTGCCCAGGTCACAAAGGCTTGGAATCTAAACCGACTCAATCTCATGGAACTGCACGATTCGCTCGAAAAGGCCGAATGGGATGTGCGGGAAAATGGATCCAAAATGGATAGACCGCTCGGGTATGTACTGAAGGCGCTAAAGAATGGTTCATACACGGCCCCGAAAGGATTTAAATTGCGCCGACAAATCCAGGCTGAAGAATCCGCCCGGGTGGCCCGAGAACTTCGCGACTTGGCGGAAAAGGAAATCGAGGATAGATTCTTCGCCTGGTGGACGGCCCTGTCGTCAGACGAAAAAAATGATATTGACGCCAAGATAGGACGAGGTAACAAGGGTTTCTCGATTCTCAGCAAGGATTCGCCCTTGAAGGAAGAACCCCGAAAAGAATATTTCCGGGAAAATGTATACAGGAGAAGCGATGGAAGAAATTAGGGATTTGGATGAATTGTGGGAAAGGCTTCCCGAGTTGGCATCGAAGGCGGGTTATGAGGCGGGATTGGAGCATTTGGCCGCAGGCTATCCCATCTATTATTCCGAGAACGACTATCCTGGTGAGATCATTAAACACTATCCAGACGGCCATAGGGAGATAGTGCGCCGTGAGCATGGCAGGGAAGTTTTTGTGAGATCCATAGAAAGGGCAGGGGAGTGAGCCAAAGCCGGCCTCAGCTATGGATGGTCGCCGGCCCTAACGGCGCGGGCAAAAGCACACTGGTGAACCGGTACACCGATCTTTTGAAGCGTAATGATGTGCCGGTAATCAATCCGGATGTGATCGCCAAGGACATGGAGCCGTTTGATTCCGCACGGGCGGCGCTTGGCGCCGGAAAGGAGGCTTTGAGACTCCAGGAAGCTTTTCTTGCGGAAAAACGAAGCTTTCTGGTTGAAACGACTTTTTCCGGGAAACGCGAGCTTGAACTGATGAAGCGCGCATCCGTATCCGGGTATAAGGTCAACTGCGTGTTCGTGGGTATTGATTCTCCGGATAAATCGGCCTTTCGCGTTGAGCAAAGGGCGATACGAGGCGGGCATTCGGTGCCCGATGCCGATGTGGCGCGTAGGTACGAAAGGGGTTTGGAAAACCTCGCCCAAGTGATATCAAAGGTCGACAGGCTCTACCTCCTGGATAATTCAGGTAGAAGCCATCGGCTGATATTAAGCATTGAGAACGGGCGCAGGAAATATATATCTCAAGATGTGCCCGGGTGGTGCAATGCAC
>JBMFWU010000250.1:1879-5380 GCA_049964955.1 Syntrophobacteraceae bacterium | reverse complement strand
GTGGCCTGGCGGCCCCGGGGAGTCTTGGCCAGGAAGCCTTCCTGGATGAGAAAGGGTTCGTAGACGTCTTCGAGGGTGTCTTTTTCTTCGGACACCAGAGCGGCGAGAGTTTCGATGCCGACAGGTCCTCCGTCGTATTTGTCGATTATGGCGCCGAGGATCTTGCGGTCCATTGCGTCGAATCCTTTTTGGTCGACATCGAGCATTTTCAGGGCTGCGTCGGCCACTTCCAGAGTTATCGTGCCGTTGGCGCGAACCTGGGCATAATCGCGGACTCTTCTCAGGAGGCGGTTGGCTACCCGGGGGGTCCCGCGCGAGCGTCGGGCGATTTCCAGCGCGCCTTCCTGCTCGACGGCTATCCCGAGGATTTTCGCAGAGCGGGTAACGATGTCTTTCAATTCGACAGGGCTGTAGAACTCCAGTCTCAGGGAGACACCGAAGCGGTCGCGCAAGGGGGGGGAAAGAAGTCCTGCCCGGGTGGTGGCCCCGATGAGGGTAAAGGGGGGAAGATCGAGTTTTACGGTGCGCGCCGAGGGGCCCTGGCCGATGATGATATCGAGCTTGAAGTCTTCCATTGCCGGGTAGAGGATTTCCTCTACGACGTGGTTCAAACGGTGGATTTCGTCGATAAAAAGGACGTCGCCCCGCTCCAGGTTGGTCAGAATGGCCGCCAGGTCCCCGGGCCTTTCTATCACCGGCCCGGAGGTGCTGCGCAGATTGACGCCCAGTTCATTGCTTATGACGGAGGCAAGCGAGGTTTTGCCAAGACCCGGGAAGCCGTGAAAAAGCACGTGATCGAGCGGTTCGGCGCGCCCCCTGGCGGCGGCAATGAAGATAGAGAGGTTTTCCTTCACCTTCTCCTGGCCGAGGTATTCGGCAAGGGTACGGGGCCGAAGGCTGCCCTCGACAGGCAGGTCTTCTTCTTTTTCCTGCGGTGTGATCACTCGCTCAGACATTGGCAACCTCTGTCGGCGTTAGGCCAGCGCCTTTAGCGCCCCCCTCAGAAGCTCTTCGAGCGAGGGGTTTTCCCCCAGGCTCGCCTTTGCCCGCTGCAACGCTTTTTCCGCTTCGGCCGGGCGGTAGCCGAGGTTTACGAGCGCCGAGAAGGCATCCGGGAGCGAATCGGATCCATCTGAGAAGGGTTGGGGCGGGCCCGCTTTCTCCCGGGTTTTTCCCTGCACCTTGTCCCGGAGTTCCAAAACGACCCTTTCGGCAATTTTTTTCCCGACCCCGGGGACGTTTTTCAGTCGCAGGTGATCCTGGCGCACGATCACCTGGCGCAGCTCCTCGGGGCTGATCCCCGAAAGTATCCCTATGGCCAGCCTCGGGCCAATCCCGTTTACTGCTGTCAGCAGCAGAAACATCTCTTTTTCGGCCATCGAGCGAAAGCCGAAAAGCTGAATGGCGTCCTCGCGCACATGCGTATGGACATTGAGCATAACGGGCTGCCCGAGATCGGGCAGTTCATAGAAGGTGCTCAAGGGAACTTGGACATGATAGCCGACCCCGCCCACATCGACAATGACGTATTCGGGGTTTTTGGCCCGTAATTTTCCTTCCAGAGAAGCGATCATGACTTATCCGGGAGCTTCCATCTCCTGTTGGACGACCAGGTGCTGATGTGGCACACGGCTATCGCCAGGGCGTCGGCGGCATTGGGCTCTATCCGTGCGTCGATGCGAAAAAGCCGCTGCACCATCCCCGCAACCTGTTCCTTGGGCGCTCTGCCGTAGCCGGCTACCGACTGTTTAACGCTGAGAGCACTATACTCGTGAATCGAGAGCCCCAGCGAGGTCCCGGCCAGGATGGCCGCACCTCTTGCCTGCCCCAGGCTCAACGCGCTTTTCACGTTTTTGGCGAAGAAGACCTCTTCGACCGCCATGAATTGAGGGGTATGGGTCCCGATGGCGTCCCTGATCTGCTCGAAGATGATCTGCAACCGTTCGGGCAGAGGGCGCGTGGCGGGAAGTCTCACCGTTCCATGGTGGATGTGGCGCAGATGATACCCGTCCCCCTCGACGATTGCGAATCCGGTAAAGCGTGAGCCCGGGTCCACCCCGATTGTCCGGATCATCTCTTTATTCCAGAGATTCCATCAACTCGTCAGGGATGTCAAAGTTGGCATAGACATTTTGCACATCGTCGGAGTCTTCCAGGGCGTCCATAAGTTTTAGGAGTTGCTGGGCTGTCTTTGCGTCTTCGATTTTCACGGTGGTCTGGGGCACCATGGTAACTTCGGCAAGCTCGTAGGCAATGCCCTTCTGGTCGAAGACTTCCTTGACGTTCAAAAACTCTTCGGGCGCCGTGATGACTTCGAACTGGTCTCCCTGGTCTGCGACATCTTCGGCCCCGGCATCGAGCGCCATTTCCATCAGTTCTTCCTCGGCCATGACCTTTTTATCGAAAACGATGCTTCCCTTTTTATTGAACATCCAGGCTACGCAGCCCGCCTCGCCCAGGTTTCCGTTGTTCCTGCTGAAGATGTGGCGTATTTCGCTTGCCGCCCTGTTCCGGTTATCGGTCATGATGTCGACAAGCACGGCGACTCCGGCCGGGCCGTAGCCTTCGTAGTTGAATTCCTCGTAATTTACCCCTTCCAGTTCGCCGGCGCCCTTCTTGATCGCCCTGTCGATATTGTCTTTGGGCATGTTTTCAGCCTTTGCGGCCAGAACCGCGGCCCGCAGACGGGGATTTCCGTCCGGGTTCGCGCCGCCCATGCGGGCCGCTACCATTAATTCCTTGATCAGCCGGGTAAATACCTTTCCCCGTTTGGCGTCGGCCGCCCCCTTCTTGTGTTTGATGGTCGCCCACTTGGAATGACCGGACATTATTGGCCTCCTGTTGATTTTTTCAGATTCATGGCAAGTATGTAAATTTCCTTACTCTGCTTCCTGGTGGCTTCGGGCCTGACGACCCTGGTCAGCCGGAATTGTTTTTTGACCTCCGCGAGCAACCGGTGAAAATCCGATCCCTGAAACAGCTTGGCCAGAAACGAGCCTCCAGGGGCGAGCGCCCACAGGGCCACTTCGAAGGCCCGCTCGAAGAGGAGCGCGGAGCGGGCGCTGTCGGCGGCCTTGATCCCCGAGGTGGCCGGGGCCATATCGCTTACCACGACGTTAAAGGGAACATGGTCGTGCAAGGCGGTCTGAACGAAATCATCGTCGAAAATGTCTCCCTGGAGAGTCACCACGAATTTCGGGAAAGCATGTTCGATCGGTTTTAGATCGATGCCCACAACGCGGCCGGCACCTCCTACGACCTCGGCGGCAAGCTGTATCCAGGAACCGGGGGCCGCGCCCAGATCGAGAACGCGGTCTCCAGCTTTAAGTATTCGAAATCTTTTCTGGATTTCTTCAAGCTTGTAGACCGCCCTCGCAAGGTAATGCTCCTTCTTTGCCTTGCGAAAATAATGATCTTGCACCGTAAAAGTCATCACGCCGCCCTGAGGATATTGCGAAAATCATCCTCTATATCGGAAAATCCCCGTTTTGTAAACCGGGG
>JBMFWU010000250.1:0-1779 GCA_049964955.1 Syntrophobacteraceae bacterium | reverse complement strand
GGGCGACATCACGGAGCTGGAAGTCGATGCGATCGTAAATGCGGCAAACGCGCACCTGCAGCTGGGCGGGGGAGTCGCCGGGGCGATCCGGACCAGGGGCGGGCCGAGCATCCAGGAGGAATGCAACCGGATAGGTCCGATCCGGGTGGGCGAAGCGGCCGTTACCGGAGGGGGCAGCCTCAGGGCCTCCTATGTGATCCATGCGGTGGGGCCGGTGTTCGGGGAGGGAGATGAGGACGAAAAGCTCAAAGGCGCAACCCTTTCGAGTCTGGAGCGTGCCTCGGAGAAAAAAGTGCACTCGATGGCATTTCCTGCGATCAGTACGGGAATTTTCGGCTTTCCCAAAGAGCGGTGCGCCCACATCATGCTGCAGACCGTTTCGGAATTTCTTTCCAGCCGAGAGACAAGCCTCGAGACGGTGGTTTTCTGCCTGTGGTCGGAAAAAGACCTGGCCCTGTTTGAAAGGATTCTCTCAGGGAAGTCTGAATAGTGTCGGCAATATCGATGCGTTATGGAGGCCCATGATAAGTTCGAGCGCCCCGTACACCCACAGAAAATAGCTGGCGTCCAGGATGGCTTTTTTGAGTTGCTTCGTGTTTACCGCAAAGGTCTCCGGTTCGCAGTAGAGCGAGATTTTGGGCAGAAATCTCGGCACCCGTCTTTCGTAGGCTTCGAAGGCGGCCCCGTGGATTTTTCGCAGGCTGTCTTCTTCTCCCAGGATGACAAAGGGGTAGTAAAGACCGAAGGAAAGGGTCAAAAGGGCCAAAACGAGGTTGCTTCCCGAAGCCAGTCCCAGGCCGATTGCTCCGATGAGGCTAAACAGGTAGAGCGGGTTGCGCGTTGTCGAATAGGGTCCGGATTCCACCAGGGTGGCTGTCTTGCGCCCGGCGATGTAGACCGAACTCCAGACCCTGCCGAAGGAGGCGATGATGACGCAGCCAAGGCCGGCGAACTTGGAGATCTCCCACTGTAGACCATTGCCCAGCCTGTTGCCGCAGATCAGGAGCAGAAAAAAGATAAGGAGGGCCATCCACCGGGAATGGGCGATGCGGATCTTCGAAATTTTACCTGCTTCCAAAAGATTCATTTCTTTACTTCCAGCGAATACGAAATGAGATATGTTTCGGAACCTCAGGTGTATAGAAAAAAGGGGGAGCAAAAACAAGTAAATTCCGCGTGTTTTTCCCGCAGAAAACCCGAATCGGCGCCGCGCCGGACGAGTGGACTGCGAGGAAAATTGTTGACATTTTACAGTAATCTATTTATGAAGCGTTGGTTCCACTGCCCGGAAAGGGGATGGGGATGAAGCAAAATTTCCTTCGGCTCCAGCATCTTATGCGCTTCATTTTCTGCTTTTTGGTACCGGGCTTTCCTCGTGTGAATCAGTCAATAACACCCGGTGGAACCGAGCGTTAACCCTGAGAGCTTTTGCGGCAACCCCGAAGGAAAGCGCTTTCGGTTCGGCATGAAAGAATCCCAAGGTTTTGGTTCTAAACAGGCAACTGCCTTTTCAGAGGTGTGTTCCGCTGATCTAGGTAAGGCTCGGGAACCCTGATCGGCTTGCGGATTAACATGAAATCGACTCTCAAGAAGGAGGCTCACCTTGACATTTCAACCATCAAAGCAGGTGTATTCTGGAAAAATCAGAGAGGTAACCCTGGGTAGCGGAGGCAAAGCGGTTACGATCGGCGGAAGAGGCGTTTTTGCCTTTCATGGCTTCGAGGGGGCAGTCCCGAACGCTCCGAGAATTGCGATGGAAGTCTGGGATAAGGACCCGAG
>JBMFWU010000249.1:0-5444 GCA_049964955.1 Syntrophobacteraceae bacterium | reverse complement strand
TGTAGCGCACCCGTTCAGCTGCAAAAAACGCCACGCCGCCCGTGTATCCAACCCCTCCGGCCAAAAGCCACAGGATCCCGGGCAAGGGCATTTGGAGCCAGAGCGGCCGGATAGCTATGAGGATCAACCAGCCCATGGCCAGGTAAAGTCCGGTGGATAACCAGGGGCGCTGGATGCTTCCCCTCGCCTTCATCGTGACGCCGAATATTGCCAGACCCCAGATGAGAGCCAGCAGCGTCCATCCCCAGGGACCCCGAAGCACGCCGAGCGTAAACGGAGTGTAAGTGCCGGCAATGAGGATAAAAATGGCCCCGTGGTCCAGAAGCCGAAACACACGTTTCGCTTTGCTCTTTGGAAGAGCGTGATAGAGAGTGGATACAAGGTAGAGCAGGACCAATGTACCGGCAAAAATACCGGCGCCGACCATCGCCCATGAGTTGCCGCTGCGGATTTTCGAGACGATGAGAAACGGCGCCGCGGCGATAGCTGCGATCAACCCGACGGCATGGCTGACGGAGTTTGCGATTTCCTCGCCCAATGACTGGGGGCGTTCATGTTCGGCGAACATCTCATTCATAATCGCGTCTCCTGTGGGATGTGACATTGTAACATCGGTTTGGGTGATTATATTAATAATGATAAATGGTAATTATTAAATCATAGTCACGGAAAGGAGTAGTTGTGGAAGAAAAAAAAGGAAATTTCGATGAGCGATACCATGCTTCCTATTCTTGTAAGTTGAAGACCATTCCGTTGGAAAAGGTCGAGACTGCAATTGCGAAGGCCATAGGGGAATTAACCCAGGACAGGGTAGAATGCAAGATACTAAATTTCAGCGCGAAGAGCCAATTCGCTGAGATCGTCATTTCGCTCGACATAGGGGCTGACAAACGATATTCCAAGTGAAAGTATTATTGAGAGCTCTCCACCAGGATGAGGTGTCAGTATTTTCAGGATAGCGCCCTTTAATATTGTAAAGGCTGAATCCTACCTCTAAGATTCATAGAGTTTAGTCGGTGCGGCGCATGCCTCGCATGTGGTAAAAGCTTATTGTGACTCAACTGTATATCCACAGACAGGACAAACGTTTCCTTCAGGTTGTTCAAGGCCTCTCGGTAGAATTTCATATGCTGAGTTTTGATTCCCTGAGCGTATGTAAAGTACATGACGGCGCTTTCGTATGTTTCTGCATTCTTTGCACCCACAAGGTTTTCCCCGTGGACCTGATTTTATGTCGTTTGATGTCGGCCCGGGGTATCCTTCCCATTACTGAGAGCGTGACGGCGATTCCCGGCAAGAAATATTTACCCGGCAGACATCGGAACAATGGCGAGGTTGCGTGAAGGATGTTATATCTGTGTCTCGAAAAGAAGCGGGAAGCAGGAAGAAAACGTGTGCAGCGGCTTCCCGAGCCATTGCAGGCGGAGTTCCGCATAACGAGGCCTTATCGGACTGAAAAGGACGGACAAAAACGGTGCAAATAAAATTTTCACTCGAATTGCTCGAAGCCGGGCACATTGAATTGGTGAAGCTACTCAAGGCAACTGGCACATGCTCGAGCGGCGGAACGGCAAAGTTCGCCATCAGCGAAGGGAAAGTCCGGGTGGATGGGGTGGTGGAACTCCGTAAGGGGCGGAAAATTACACGGGGACAAAAAGTGGAGTTCCAGGGCAGTGTCATCGAGGTGGTGTAAAACTCCCGGGCAGGATGCAGAAATGCAGGAGGAGATGTTGGCTGAAAACGAGCCAAAAAGCAAATCACAGATAAAAAGAGAAATGATCGCCTTGCAGGCTCTTGGCGAAAGGCTCGCAAAGCTCAGTTCGGACCGGATAAAGAGGATCGAACTCCCGTTGGAACTGCGCGATGCCTTGCTTGATGCCAAGACCATTCGCACGGGCGAGGCCAGGAGGCGGCAACTTCAATATATCGGGGCGCTCATGCGCGAGGCCGATCCTGAACCCATCCAGAAAGCGTTGGAGGCCATAGACAAGGGAGATCGCCGGGAAGAGCTGCGATTCAAAGAACTGGAACGATGGCGCGATCAATTGGCAGAGGGAAACGATGATCTCATCGGTGAAATCCTGGGCCGATTCCCGGAAGCCGACCGGCAAACTCTGCGTCAACTCGTACTAAACGCCAGGAAGGAGCGAGAGGGGCAAAAAACCCCAAAGGCATCACGGGCTCTTTTTCGCTTTCTACGAGGACTTTCGAACTCCCGGTAACGGCAATCAGGATCGGTGCACCGTTGCCGTCAACACCCCGGCGCCGATGAGCGCTGTTCCCCCGCAACGATTGATCCATTGTCGAACCGATCTCGACTGCATTTTCTCCCGGAGTCTACCGGCAAAAAAAGCGTAAGACCCGGAGTTGATCGCCGACATCACCAGAAACGTAGTTCCCAGGATCAGCAATTGAGGGCGAACAGGGGCGGCCGGGTTTACAAACTGCGGCAGAAAAGCGACGAAAAAGGCGATGGTTTTGGGGTTGAGGGTGGTGGTGAGATACAGTTTGCAGGCAAGGGAGCGTTTGGATCGCATCTCGAAGGCAGTGTCCAGGTGCCCGGCGCCCGGATCCGACAGCCAGAGCTTAACGCCCAGGAAGATGAGATACAGGGCGCCGATAAACTTGAGGATGGAAAAAAGCGTCGCGGAGGCCGAAAGAAGGGTCCCGAGCCCCAGCAACGAGACGCTCATGGCGGTAAGGTCTCCAAGGGTCACGCCGGCCACCATCGGAATCACGGCCCTGCGGCCATGGGCCAGAGAATGGCTCACGACTGAAATGATGACCGGCCCCGGCATTATGAGCACGATCCCGGCAGCGAAAAGAAAAGCGATCCATACGTGGAAGGTCATGAGTCACCCCTGGAAAGAGACACGGTAAGAAAGCCGACTTGAATCGGTATACCGGCGCGGGGGCGAAATCAAGACAAAATATGGCCGAAACCCTCCATCTCAAGCCGCTTGGCCCTCTTTTTCCACCTCGCACAGCAGGGCCTTGTAGATCGGGAATCCGGAGATCGGGTCGAATCTCAAATCGGTCAGATCGTTGATATTGCATTCCTGCCACGCTTCGGGACCGAGCGGGCCTCCGCCTCCCATGCTCGCATCGATGGAACCCTGCAAAATGTCCTCGCTCACGATTGCTCGCAGCCGGACCGAACCCCTGGGGCTTCGAAGAATCACCCGGTCTCCGGAACGAATCCCCCTTGCCGCCGCATCCCGGGGGTTGATCGTAACGGTGGGCTCCGGCCCTTCTTTCGCCAACCCTGCGATCCCATGGAACTGGCTCCTGAAATCTGTTGTGACCCGTGATCCCGAATTGAAGACGAGCGGAAATTTTTCGGCAAGGGCAGGGCTGCCTGCCGGGCTTTCGGCGGGTTCGGTATAGACGGGCAACGGGTCGTAGCCATATTTTTCGAGGATTGTCGAGGCAATTTCGAATTTCCCCGTCGGGGTCTCGAACCCCGTCTGTCCATCTTTTCGGAGAAGACCCTTCTCCCATTTTTTATGCTGCATCGCGACGGGGGAGATCTGAACCCGGCCCCCGGCGGCGCGGACCTCTTCGAGGGTGAAGGGAGATCCTTTGAGAACGTGCCTTAAGAGTTCCTCTTCGCTTCGCGGGTACAGATGCCCGTAGCCCAGCCGGTCGGCCAGTTCGGCGAGGATGAAGAAGGCATTTCTTGCCTCGCCTACGGGTTCGATCGCTTTCTCCCGCAGCCGGAAAACATGGCCGTAGGTCATGTAGGAGTCGATCTCGTAGAGGGTCGCAGCTGGCAGGACCAGGTCGGCGTATGCGCAGTCGGCCGTGAGAGTGACGTCGATGGAGACGAGGAAGTCGAGAGCGCCGAGGGTCTTTCGCCAGATTTCCGGCCGGGGCCAGGAGGTGATCATGGAGGCGCCCTGGATGATCAGCGAGCGAATCGGATAGGGTTTACCCTCAAGAACCGAGTCGGGCAGACAGGCGGCGTGCGACTCTCCCCGGTAGAGGCTGTAGACGGGGAATCGGTCGGCGCCGAGGGCTCGTTTCGGGTCCGGGTTGGGGACATGGCCTTCGCGGTTGATCGGAAAAGTGTTCTGTTTCATAGTGAAACATCGACCTCCCGGCATATCGAGCTGTCCCGCCAACGCCCACAAGACCAGAGAGGCGCGGATGGCCTGGACTCCGGAGTCGCTGTACTCCAGGCCCGTGTACATGACCGGACTCGCCCCGCGGGCGGTAGCGAGCCTTCGAGCCAGGGAGATCACGCTCGTTCGGGGGACCCCGGTGATCGATTCGACGACCTCCGGACTATAATGGCGCGCATATCGAGCGAACTCGGGAAACCCCAGGGTCCATTGCTCTACAAAAGGCGCGTCGTACATCTGCTCCTCGATGAGGACCCTGCAGAGACCAAGAGCCAAAGCACCGTCGGTTCCCGGCCTTATGGGGACCCACTCCGCATCGGTCATCTTGGCCGTTTGGGTCCGTCTCGGATCGATCACCACCACCTTTGCCCCCCGCTTTACCGCCTCGAGGATTCTTTTGAGATCCGCCGGCGGGCAGTCAGTGGCAGGATTGGCGCCCCAGACCACGATCAACTCCGCATTTTCGAGATCGGAAAACATGTTGATGAGCATCCCGCCCATCGTCACATGAGGCGCGATCATGGCGAAGGAGACATAGCACAGGGCGCCGACGCCCATGGTATTGGGGGAGCCGAAGGGAAAAAGAACGCTCGAAGCCGAGGATACGGCGACATCCTTTGGCTGGAAGACGTCGCACAGGGCCAGCTCGAAGCTTCCCCGGCCGGTGTAGATCGCCGTTGCTTCCGGGCCGTAGGCGGATTTTATTGCGTTCAGCCTTTCGACGATCGTCCGGAAGGCTTCCTCCCAGCTGGTCCTCTCAAATTCGTACGTTCCCTTCGGACCTTTCCTGCGCAACGGATAACGGAGGCGGTTTTTGGAATAGACGATCTCGGTCGAATGAGCACCGAGCTTACACAGAAGGCCCCGGGGGGAAGTTTCGTCGGCTTTTACCGAAACCAATTTCCCCTCGGCGTCGTAGGCGACGATCACCCCGCAACCCGCCGGGCATATACCGCACAAGGCGCGTCGTTCATTTGGCTGTAATTGCATGGCGCGGCTTCCTCTCTGTGAAAGTGGACAAAACCGGTGAGAATTTGCTTCAAACTAGGAACGGCATCGTAAATCGGAAATAGATTGCTTGAAGTATTTGCAGCGGGAAAGAGCTGAAAATTTCCATATTTTCTATAAAAAGCGGATAGAATGGGAAATTGAAATTCTTTATCGCAGGTGCAGTGCCCCTCCACATTTCGGGGGAGCTTTATTTTATTTTAATTTCCATCCGGAAACCCCATGTAAGCCACGGACAGGATTGGATTCTCCCCCCCTTTGCAACTGGCAATTAGACACACTTGACCCCGTGGTTAGGGTCCATTTTTGAGA